>NZ_JAMYQT010000022.1:0-96797 GCF_040320985.1 Mesorhizobium sp. M0571 | reverse complement strand
ATGCGGGCGCACCAGCCGCTGTTTCGCGGCGAGACGCCGATCCAGTAAGCTCCAGGCGTCGATCGGCCGCCAGCTGAGCCGCACGCTGGCACTCATGCCCTGGCCGGGCTCCAGCGCCGTCAGGCCTTGGCCGTGATGCGCGTCGACCGGATGTGACACCGGTTCTCGACCGCTAGATAGCGGGTCTAAGCGATTGGTTTCATTGTCAGCTTCCGTCCAGATTTGTTGCGGGAATGCCCACCGCGTTACTCCTGCTATGGAGATGCCTAGGATTTTCGCGATCTCTGCATCTTCTTGCCGCGTGCCGCCCAGTGGATGAGCGGCACGCCCGGCAAGGCTTGAATACAGGAACGAATTCCACTTGGAAGCTGGTACGCCGACAATCTATTCAGCGGCCTCAACGAACTGAACTGGGATGTAATTCAGGATAGGCCCGAGCCACCGCTCGACCTCCGCAATTGGCATGTCTTTGCGCCGTGCATAGTCCTCCACCTGATCGCGCTCGATCTTGGCCACCCCGAAATAGTAGCTTTCCGGATGGGCGAGATAGATGCCGGAAACCGAGGAGCCGGGCCACATGGCATAGCTTTCGGTCAAGGTGACCCCTGCGTGGCGTTCGCCGCCGAGCAGCCTGAACAGCGTCGCCTTCTCGGTATGGTCGGGCTGCGCCGGATAGCCGGGCGCCGGCCTGATGCCGCAATAGGGTTCGCCGATCAGATCCTCCGGGGCCAGGTTCTCGTCCGGCGCATAGCCCCACAACTCTTTTCGGACACGCTCGTGCAGCCGCTCGGCGAAGGCTTCGGCGAAGCGGTCGGCGAGCGCCTTCACCATTATCGAGGAATAATCGTCATTGGCCCGCTCGAAACGCTCGGCGATCGCTACTTCCTCGATGCCGGCGGTCACGATGAAGCCGCCGAGATAATCGGCCTTGCCACTTTCGAACGGCGCGACGAAATCCGACAGGGCGACGTTGGCCTTGCCGTCGCGCTTGGTCAGTTGCTGGCGCAGCGTGAAGAAGGTCGCCAGCTCCTGCGAACGCGTGTCGTCGGTGAAAAGCCTGATGTCGTCGCCGACGGCGTTGGCCGGCCAGAAGCCGATCACGCCTTTCGGTGCGAACCATTTTTCCGCGATGATCTGCTTCAGCATCGCCTGTGCATCCTCGAAGAGCTGGCGCGCCGCCGGCCCTTGTGCCTCGTCTTCGAGAATCTTCGGATAGCGCCCCCTCATCTCCCAGGTCTGGAAGAACGGCGTCCAGTCGATATAGCGGGCGAGTTCGGCGAGGTCCCAGGTGTCGAAAACCTGCAGCCCAAGGAAGGAGGGTTTTTGCGGGACATAGCCCGACCAGTCGATCTTGTGGGCGTTTGCCCTTGCCTTGGCGAGCGGTAGGCGCAGCTTGTCGGCTTCGCTGCGCGCATGCGCGTCGGCCACCTTCCTGTATTCGGCACGCACCGTGTCGACAAAGCCGCCCTTGGCATCGTTGGACAGCAATGACGAGACGACGCCGACGGCGCGGCTGGCATCTGTGACGTAGACCGTCTGGCCGCGCTCATAGCGCGGGTGGATCTTGACCGCCGTGTGAACGCGGCTGGTCGTGGCGCCGCCAATCAGCAACGGAATGTCGAAACCTTCGCGCTCCATTTCGGAGGCGACATGCGCCATCTCGTCGAGCGACGGCGTGATCAGGCCGGAGAGGCCGATGATGTCGACGTTTTGCTCGCGCGCCGTCTGCAGAATCTTGGTCGCCGGCACCATGACGCCGAGATCGATGATCTCGTAGTTGTTGCAGGCGAGCACGACGCCGACGATGTTCTTGCCGATGTCGTGGACGTCGCCCTTGACCGTCGCCATCAGGATTTTTCCGGCGGTCTGGCGTTCGCCGGTGTCGATGCCGTTGGCGGCGTTGGCCAGCTTCTCGGCTTCCATGTGCGGCAGCAGCCCGGCGACCGCCTGTTTCATCACGCGCGCGGACTTGACCACCTGCGGCAGGAACATCTTTCCGGCACCGAACAGGTCGCCGACGACGTTCATGCCGGCCATCAGCGGGCCCTCGATGACATGCAGCGGGCGCTCGGCGGCAAGCCGCGCCTCGTCGGTATCGGCGTCGATGAACTCGGTTATGCCGTTGACCAGCGCATGCGAAATGCGCTTGTCGACAGTCCACTCCCGCCAGGCGAGATCGCGTTCCTTGGCCTCCTTGCCGGCGGTTCCCTTGAAGCGCTCGGCAAGTTCCAGCATCCGCTCGGTGGCGCTGCCGCCGCCCGCCGGCTGGCGGTTGTTGACGACGTCCTCGCAGGCTTCGCGCAGGTCCGGATCGATCGATTCGTAGACGGCAAGTTGGCCGGCATTGACGATGCCCATGTCCATGCCGGCTTGGATGGCGTGGTAGAGGAACACGGCATGCATGGCCTCGCGCACCGGTTCGTTGCCGCGAAACGAGAAGGACAGATTCGAGACGCCACCCGAAATGTGGACGTGAGGCAAGGTCCGGATGATCTCCCGCGTCGCCTCAATGAAGTCGACCCCGTAATTGTTGTGCTCATCGATGCCGGTGGCGATGGCGAAGATGTTCGGGTCGAAAACGATATCTTCCGGCGGGAAGCCGGCCTGCTCGGTCAGGAGCTTGTAAGCGCGGGTGCAGATGGCGACTTTTCGCGCCTGCGTGTCCGCCTGGCCTTCCTCGTCGAACGCCATGACGACGACAGCCGCGCCATAGGCGCGCACCAGCTTCGCATGATGTAGGAAGGCCCCCTCGCCTTCCTTCATCGAGATGGAATTGACCAGCGGCTTACCCTGCACGCATTTCAGGCCGGCCTCGATGATCTCCCATTTCGAACTGTCGATCATCACCGGCACGCGGGCGATGTCCGGCTCGGCGGCGATCAAGCTGAGATATTCGACCATCGCCTTCTTCGAATCGATCAGACCCTCGTCCATGTTGATGTCGACGATCTGGGCACCATTGGAGACCTGATCGCGCGCGATGTCGAGGGCGGCGGGGTAGTCGCCGGCGGTGATCAGTTTCCTGAATTTCGCCGAGCCGGTGACGTTAGTGCGCTCGCCGACATTGACGAACGGAATTTCCTTGGTGAGCGTGAAGGGTTCCAGACCTGACAGGCGCATTTTGCGCTCGATCTCCGGAATGGCGCGCGGCGGATATTTCCTCACCGCCGCTGCGATGGCGCGGATGTGGTCCGGCGTCGAGCCGCAGCAGCCGCCGACGACATTGACCAATCCGTCGCTCGCGAATCCTTCGATCTGCGCCGCCATGAATTCCGGGCTCTCGTCGTAGCGGCCGAACTCGTTGGGCAGGCCGGCATTGGGATAGGCACAGGTGAAGGTGTTGGCGACGCCGGAAATCTCGGCGAGATGTGCGCGCATGGCGTTGGCGCCGAGCGCGCAGTTGAGGCCGACTGTGAACGGATTGGCGTGGCGGATCGAATGCCAGAAGGCCGTCGGTGTCTGGCCCGACAGCGTGCGGCCCGACAGGTCGGTGATCGTGCCCGAGATCATGACCGGAAGATGCACGCCCTTTTCGAGGAATATCTCGTTGCAGGCGAAGATCGCCGCCTTGGCGTTCAGCGTGTCGAAGATCGTCTCGATCAGGATGATGTCGGCGCCGCCGTCGATCAGGCCGCGCAACTGCTCGCCATAGGCGATGCGCAGATCGTCGAAGCTGACGGCGCGATAGCCGGGGTTGTTGACGTCCGGCGACATCGAGGCGGTGCGGTTGGTCGGTCCCAGCGCGCCGGCGACGAAGCGTCGCTTGCCGTCTTCCTGTTGGGCGCGAATGCAGGCCCGCCGCACCAGACGGGCTCCGTCCCGGTTAAGGTCATAGACCGCGTCCTCCATGCCGTAATCGGCCTGGGCGATCGGCGTGGAGGAGAAGGTGTTGGTCTCGATGATGTCCGCGCCGGCAATCGCGTACTGGTAGTGGATTTCCTCGATCGCTTTCGGCTGCGTCAGGATCAGCAGGTCGTTGTTGCCCTGCTGATGGCAGGCGCAGCCGACGAACTTGTCGCCGCGGAACTGTTCCTCCTTGAAGCCAAGCCCCTGGATCTGCGTGCCCATCGCGCCGTCGAGAATGAGGATTCGTTCGCGCGCGGCCGATTCCAAGGCAGAACGAATCTCCGATCCATCCGCTTTGGCGACGACGGGTCCGAAAAGGGAATCCAAGGATGATTCAGAATGCACCGCAGTGAGCCTCGGCTTCAAAGATCATACACTGTGACATAAACATATCTTTATGTCAATATATGATGTGCTCATCGTAACCTTTGATACGTCATCTCATTCCCCCAAATTCCGTCAGGGCGCGACGCACAGCATCGGGACGACCTCCCGCAGACAGCGTTGAATCTCTCCAGTCTTGCCTTCAGATGTTCCTCTGGTCTATCAGAATCGGGCGTTAGGCTGGAACGAGCGGTCCGGGCCGGAGCCCGTGAAGGCTTTTGAGTATGCCTTTCATATTTTGTACTTTGGTGGGCCCGGAGGGTATTCAGAAAGCCATAAAAATCAATTGGTAAGAGATCAGTGGGACTTCAGAGCATTCAAATCTTTTCCAATGTTTTTCAATGTTGTTGTCCCACTCAGAAGTGCCTCAGTCCACCAAGCCGACGCACTGAACGCCTCACTCGGAAGGGAGGTTTGCGCAAGGTGAAAGGAAGATCGCGTCGGTGTGCAGCCTTCCTGAGAAAGGTCGCGGTAGAGCCAACTGCTGACGCTCAGCGCGAAGACATCAATGTCCTGTTATGGGGCCGTCAGAGGACCGGCCGCTTCTCGCGCCCAGAAAGCGATAGCAGACATGCAATAGGTGGTACAAAAGTCTCTAGCGTGACCCTTTCGAGACATTTGCGTGCGGCATTTGCGTCTCGAAAGCGGTTCTTCAGTGCTACCAGCACCAACGACCGTCTGCGGTCGTTCAGAACACGGGTTACCGTCTCTAAACCGGATATTGGACCGGGCAGCCGCCGGAAATTGATCGAATGGAGGTGATCGCCTGTCAGGACGCGTTCAAAAACGACCTACGACCGCGATCTTCATCGCGGCCGTTTTCATGGTGTCATTCCCGGCTATGCTGACAAGTTCTTTATGATCGGCAGCTTGCGGATCGTCTTGCCCGTCGCCGCCCGTAGCGCGTTGGCGACGGCCGGGCCGATCGGCGGCACACCGGGCTCGCCAACGCCCGTGGGCGGCTCGTCGGACGGCACAATGTGCACCTCGACGCGCGGCATCTGCTCGATCCTGAGCGGCGTATAGGTGTCGTAGTTCTCTTGGTCTATGACACCGCCCGTCAGGGTCAGCTCCTCCTGGAGGATCGCGCCTAGCCCGAAGCCGATACCGCCCTCCATCTGAGCGCGGATCTGGTCAGGATTTATCGCGGTGCCGCAATCTACCGCGCAGACGACGCGGTCGACTTTGAAATCATTTCCATCGTTGAAGGTGATCTCCACCACCTCGGCGACATAGGTCGAGAGGCTTTCATGCAGGGCCACGCCGCGGAAACGGCCTTCCGGCAGAGGCTTGTCCCAGCCTGCCTTCTCAGCAGCCAATTTCAGCACGCCGGCATGCCGTGGATGGTGACCGAGCATCGACAAGCGGAAATCGACCGGATCACGGTTCGCAGCGGCGGCGAGCTCATCGATCAGGGTTTCCATTGCGTAAGCGGTGTGGGTGGAGCCTACCGAACGCCACCACAGCACTGGGATGTTCACGTCCGTCGTGGTCAGCTCGACCTTCAGGTTCGGGATCGCATAGGGCAGGTTGGTGGCGCCCTCCACGGAGGTCGGATCGATGCCGTTCTCGATCATCGCCGCAAAGGGCGAACCGCCCGCGATCGATTGGCCCACGATGTGGTCATGGAGAGCGACGACATTGCCTTCCTTGTCGAGCCCCGCCTTGACTGCGTGCACATAGACCGGCCGGTACCGCCCACCCCGCATGTCGTTCTCGCGGGTCCACTGCACCTTCACTGGCTTGCCGGGTCCCAGTGCACGCGCTGTGGAAACAGCTTCGATAATGAGATCTGCGTCCGAGACCGCTCGGCGGCCGAAGCTGCCGCCGGTCTTCATCACGTGCAGCCTCACCTTGTCCGGCGTGGTGCCGCCTACTTGAGCGGCAGCCGCCTGATAAAGGTCGGGCATCTGGTGTCCGCCCCAGACGTCGATGGTGCCGTCTTCGTTGATTCGGGCGGCCGCGTTGAGTGGCTCGATCGAAGCATGGACAAGATAGGGGAATTCGTAGTGCCCTTGGATGACTTTCTCAGCACTGGCCAACGCTGCGGGAGTGTTACCGTCGTCGCGCGCGGTGGCCGCGCCCGGATCGTCTGCTGCCTTAGTGTATTCGGCCATGATCTCGGCCGTGCCGCGCCTTTCGGCCTTCTCTTCGTTCCAGGTCACCTCCACGAGATCGCGGCCCTTGAGCGCCGTCCACATGTCCCTCCCGACCACGGCAATGCCGCGCGGCGTCTGGACGACATCGACAATGCCGTCGAGTGCCTTGGCCTTGGAGGCGTCGAAGCTCTCGATCTCAGCGCCGAATTTCGGCGGATGGATCATAACGGCCGTATTGAGTCCATCCATCTTGAGGTCGATCGTGTAGGTCTGCGCGCCATTGGTCTTGCCGGCGGAATCGTAGCGCTTGAGGCTGTCCGATCCGATCTGGGCCCACTTGTCGCGCGGCTTTAGCGGCACGTCGTCGGGAACCGGCATTCCCGCTGCGGCTTCAGCCAGGTCACCGAAGCGCGCCTGCATCCCTGAGGCGTGCGACACGACCCCGGAAGCGACTGTGATCTCGCCGGCTGGCACGTCCCACCGCTGCGCCGCGGCCGCCACCAGCATGGCCCGTGCGGCAGCACCCGCCTTGCGGTAGCGCTCCCACGACGAGCTCATCGACGTGGAGCCACCGGTTCCCTGCGCGGCCCCTCCCCAGGCGAGATTGCCGTAGAGCGCGGTATTGCCATATCCGCCGACCACGTGGACCTGCGCCCAGGCGCCGTCGAGCTCTTCCATAACCAGGGTGGCGATGCCGAAATAGGAGCCTTGTCCCATCTCGAACTGCGACGAGTGGACGACGATTCGGTTCTCCGGTGTGATCTCGACATAGGTCTGGAAGGGGTTCGCCTGGACCGTTGCAGGCGTCGTTTGTGCGTTGGCGGGCGCGGCCATCATTAGCCGGTAGCCCACGGCGAGGCCCGCGGTGGTGACGGCCGTGCCGAGGAGGAACTGGCGGCGCGTAGGCCCCACGGCATTATGCTTCGGGAGAAACTGCAACATGCCTCAAGTCTCCAGCCGGTTGGCGGTCTCGTGGATGGCCGCGCGGATGCGATGATAGGTGGCGCAGCGGCAGAGATTGCCGCTCATCGCCGAATCAATATCATCGTCCGTCGGCTTCGGCGTCTCTGTCAGGAGGGCCACGGCCGACATGATCTGGCCAGACTGGCAATAGCCGCATTGAGGTACGTCGAACTCGGCCCACACGGCCTGGACCGTTTCGCCGATCTTGCCCGACACGCCCTCAATGGTGGTGATCGAGGCTCCTTCGATGTCGCCGACTGCGGTCTGGCACGAGCGCGTCGGCATGCCGTTAACGTGAACCGTGCAAGCGCCGCACTGGGCAAGGCCGCAACCGAATTTCGTTCCTGTGAGTCCGATGCCGTCACGGATCGCCCAGAGCAGCGGCATCTCTGGATCGACGTCGAGTGTTCGCGCCTCGCCATTGAGGGTAAAAGCGACCATGGTTTGCTCTCCTTGTCCTGAGCTGGCTATCTCGTTGCGCCTCCGCCCGGCTAGGAACCGGATTCTTATTGCTGAGGCATAGCGACCACAGACTAGGATCGCGCAGCTCGAGCAACAAGCCGCTAGCTGGCAATCGCGAGATCGTGAAGTGGCTCGTGTCGAAAGGCTGGAGGCAACTGAATGTCATTTTTGGGCCGACCGGCCGGTCAGTTTCCGGCTCGATGACCTGGTTGGCAGTCATTCCGCTTCTAAGCCTAAACCCCAGACATGAACTGTAGCAGCATCATAAAAGACGACATCAAGCGGCGATTTTTCGTTGCGCTGCACCGCTAGCTCGTTCGCGTGGTTCATGATCCGCTGGTTATCCGCGGATGCTGGTTCACCATAGATGCCAACACAGAGCTTGCGAAACTTGCCACGCGCTATGCGGTTAAGGATGTGGTCGTCATTCGTAGCGAGCGAATGGCCGAAAATGAAGAAGCAATGGCTGGCGGTCTTCACATTCGCGGTGAACTGCTTGAAGCCTTGGTACAGGTAGGCATTGTGACGGATCTTCGCCTTCTTCTCGGCGCTGGTGGGCTGATGAAGGGCGGCTTAGGGTCATGATTTCCGGTTCATCGCGCTGCAATGACCGATGAGTCACAGACGCTGCATTTCGCGCTAGACCGCAGCTGCGGTATTCTCGATCATACGCTCAGCCATCCTATTCGCACCTCGTTGCCGCCGTTCGCCGCACCTATCGATCGGAGGCCTTCCAGCCTCGCGATAGCCGCGCTATGTGGCTGCACACAACCTGACGACGAACAGGAGCAAGATTGGACACATAGAAGCCAGCACAAGATCGCCCTCCCCCTGTCCTTGCTCGTTTTCAACGAAAACAATCAAACTGAGTGCTGCGGGGATAGCGAGCTCGATTTGGCCCACTTCAGAGCGAAGTCGGCCATAAGCCCATTGATATAATTTTGGTGGGCCCTGAGGGTGCTTGGAAAGTCAGAAATATCAAAGGCTATTCGACAGTGGGACTGTGTTGCGTTACTATGCTCTCCGGTCTTTTCCGGTTGATTTGTCCCACCCTGATGCCGATTGCGGTCATTCGCCGCTGCCTTGGTCAATTCCCGATTCCACAAGCATCCGGTCCTGAGTGGGCAGACGGCCTTCCTAGTGGTAATTAGTCAGCGACACGTTGACCGTTCTCGTCATGCGGGTGAATCTACGTTCGACCATATACGTCGTCGAAGCGAACGATATCATCCTCGCCGAGATAATCGCCGCTCTGCACTTCAATGATCACCAGGTCAATTCTGCCTGGGTTCTCCAGCCGATGCTTATGGCCGCAGGGGATGTAGGCTGATTGGTTTGTCGCCAGGAACAACTCCTGCTCGCCATTGACGATTTTCGCGGAGCCGCTGACCACGACCCAGTGCTCCGAACGATGATAGTGCATCTGCAGGCTCAGCCGCCGACCGGGCTTCACCTCGATGCGTTTGATCTTGAAGCGCTCGCCTTCCTCGAGAACCGTGTAGGTACCCCACGGCCGGTGTACCGTGCTATGGACCAGGTGAGCTTCATGTCCTGAAGCCTTGAGGCCCTCGAACAGCTTCTTGACGTCCTGAACGCGGTCGCGGGATGCGACAAGCAAAGCGTCCGGGGAATCGACGATCACCAGATCGCTGACACCGACCGTGCCGATGACGCGCTTGTCGGAGCTCACATAGCTGCCGGTCGTGTCGACCATATGCACATCGCCGCGTATCCTGTTCCCGCTTTCGTCGGGGGCGATCAAATCGGCCATTGCGTTCCAGGATCCGATGTCGTTCCAATCCATGTCGCAGGCAACCACGGCAAGTTTGTTCGTCTTCTCCATGACAGCGTGGTCGAGCGAGATTCGCGGGGCGGAGCCGAAATGCTCAGGCGCGAGTTCGATTTTGGCAAAGCCTTCGCCTTGACTGAAGCGCCCGTTCTCGTAGCTGTCGGAGACGGCCTGGATCACCGCGGGGCAATGCGATGCCATCTCGTTGAGCATGGTTTGTGCGCTAAAGCAGAAAATGCCGGCGTTCCAGAAGAAGCGCTTGGACGCGACATAGGCTTTGGCTGTGTCCAGATCCGGTTTTTCAACGAAACGGACGACTTTTTCACCATCCGCTTCGATATAGCCAAATGCCGTGTCCGGTCTGGTTGGGGTGATGCCCAATGTGGCGATCCGCCCGAGCTTCGCATGTTCGATGGCCCGGCACATGACGTCTAAAAATGCAGGCAGGTTGCCAACCATGTGATCGGCTGGGAAGACGCATAGAATCGCGTCAGGGCCTTGCGTTGCCTTGGCATGGATGGCGGCTGCCGCAACGGCTGCGGCCGTATCCCGGCCTTCAGGCTCGAGCAGAAAGGTGCGTGGCAGGACCACGGAATCTAGTTCGTCGAACTCGTCCTTGGTAAGGAAGAGGTGTTCCCCAGATGTCACGGCGACGAGTTCCACTACGCCCTTTATCGAACCGACGCGCAGGACAGTGTGCTGAATGAGAGAATGTCCATCTGCTACTTTAAGGAAAGGTTTGGGGTGCGATTGCCTCGAAGCGGGCCATAGCCGCGATCCGGCTCCACCGCTGATGATGACGGGAACCACTTTCATTAAACAACCTCGATTTCGTCTCTGGACGTCATTGCCCGCGCCCTTAGCGTCAGCGTCACGACCGCCGTCGCTCTAGGATGGTCTTGCGGCGCTCCGAGTAACAGCGAAGTTCTGGCGCGTTGCCGGACGGCCGCAGATGAATGATCTCGTCATTCTGTATTCGTGCCCTAAGGCCGTTGGTTTCATCGACGTCGGCAACAGTCCCGAATGGAGCCAAGAACTGCTGCAGTGTGTCCGGATCCTCAAGCCTGCGGATCAAGCTGAGCAGCTGCGGGACATTTAGCGTATGCCATGGCCCGCCTCTCGTGGATTGCGGTCGATGTCTCTATGCCTGTTCGTTCCATTTGCCGAATTGCCCAGGTAGCGGTCTTAATCAAGATGAGAGATTCTTTGGCTGCCTTCTATCAAAATCAAACGACTTGGGTCCTTCAGATCGAACTCAATTACCCGCGGTACGAAAAGGCGTGCATATCGTGTAAAGGCGCTCGTCGGAGGAAACCGAACTACAGTATCGCAGCGCCCGAGAAGATACATCTCAACGAGGGCGGAAATTGCGCCGTCCATCCCAAGTGCTGCAGTGTGTAAGGGGCCGTCTTGATCGGATCGGAAATGCTTGGGGACGGTGAGAAGATCGGGAAACTTGGCCGACAGATGATCCAGGATTTGCGCGCTGTCCGTGCACAAGAACAGCCGCACAGGCTTGGGGTGCGGTAACGCTTTAGCCTTATCAACCGCAGTGCACACTTGTCGAACGGCGAACTCCGGATCGGCCCAGTAGGGCGCATGGTCCATGATGTCTTCACCGTTACCATGTCGAACATGAACCCCGATGATGCTGTGCCCCTCAAAACATTCTTGGTAAATGGCATCTATGCGTGTTTGAATTTCAGACCGAGGCTTGACACTCTGGAAGACCTGCCGCTCGGCATCCTCATCGCAGCGCCACATCAAGCAAGCGTCACACACTACTGTGTTCGCTTCGACATCGTGTTCGGCCTGAAAGAGCTCGCCCAACTCGTCGCGCTCTTGGAAAATCTGCTCATCTGGGCGGTAAAGGCAGTCGATCGCTGGCCTATTCCACCACTCCGGGAAGAATGGACCCGGGAAGGAAAAGTCGTTGATCCGGTCGTCGCAAATAGCCGGTACGCCAGCGATGTCATTGATCGGTTGGAAGAACACCGGAAAGGCATTTGTGAAGGGTTGGTCGAGATAGCAGGACCCGCGCCAGTCGACGGCTAGCGTTCGTCCCGACCGCTGAGCGTAGCGCCAAGCGGCCGCCAGCGACCACAGACAATCACCGAACCCCGTACGCCTCTGAGAGACGACGAACCTGCGCTTTACCAATCCACTGACCTGCATTTTCGGAAATCTCGTTTCAGAGACGAGGTTGCATCTGGCTTGGGATCTCTTAATCGATACTAGTCGACCGTTACGCCGGGCGATTTGGTAGAGGCTGCGCGTGGGGCAGAAGAGCTCCTCAGCACTGCCTATCCTTATCTCTGTGACGCTCGCAAATCTTGACGCCGGGTACGCTCGCTTCCGGTTTAAATTCAGCGTTCTCTAATGCGCCCGGCGACATGTGTAAAATTGATTGCGTGAATGTGGCCCATCCATGTGATGGATACTAAGGCGTTCCTTGACCATGAGCCTCTGCTGACGTGGGGCCGCGCTTTGCTAAGCGAAACAACCGGTCGAGACAGTCCACAAAGTCCCTGTTTCAAGTCCAATTCTTAACTGCCTCAACGTAACATGTCATTTGCGGGCGTTTCCTGAAGGACGGATGTGCAGGACCCGCCAGCCGTGAATGTCAGGCGCAGGCCATCCACGTCATTTATGGCCATCATGGCGTCCGGTCCCATCGAAAGATGCGACACGGCGCCCTCTGACGCTTTCAAGTGCGCCAACATGGCGCAATTCCTGCCGGATAGCTTTCGAGCCGGCTGGACTGAGCGACTGGCACGCGATGCTGTGCGACGATGTCCGGGAGAGGAATTTTGGCGTCTGCAGCCATGTGGAGGATCGTTCCGAGGGTTCTGCGGGTTCTCGGTGTCAGAGCGGACACCTGTGCAAACCCGCTCTCGTCCGTTTTCGACAGGCCCTTGAGGTTCATGACCCTGTTGTTCGCCGAGATCACCCGCCAGTTCAGCGATCCAGGTGAAGATCGGCACGCCTGTCGATGCGGCGATCATCGCCTCGGCCAGCGAAGATGATGAAGAGGGCCATTGGGTCAAGTACAAGCGCCGACCAGCGTTTCATTGCTTCAAAGCCCATTTCGGTGCCTAGGCCGATACGGCCCTTGTCGAGGAGATCGCCGTCACGGCGCCCACACCGAGGACGGCAACGCCGTTCCTGATGCTCTGCCCGACAATCCCGGCGAAGTGTTTGCCGACAGCGCCTACCGAGGCAATCATCTCGGCGACGCGGTGCGCGCCAAGGGTGGAAGGCCGCGCATCGTCGCAACCGCTATGTGGGGGCGCGACGAGGCCGAGAGCTTGACGCCTGGAACCAACCGATCCACAGAATTTGTACTCGGATCGAGAAGATCTTCGGCACCTGTAGCCGGATGCGATGGCGAGGGCTGGCAAAGGCGGCCGTTCAAATTCGCCGCACTGCGATCGCCTCCAGTATGAATCACAGTTTGATGGTCGCCTCGTCCCGCCCATCGTTGAAGCCCAGCCACCGTTTTCGGGCTAGCGCGCCCGAAATTCTTTGGAGGTCAAATACGTAATGCCTACCCGGCTTTTCCCCGCCGTCTCAGATGTGCGGTTCGCCCAAAGCCCCCGACTGCCACGAACTTTGTCTTCGCGCGGAGCGAAACCTCGCGCCCACGACTTTGTGCCGCCGATGTGCCGCGCTGCCCTGTCAAACAATCCATTTTATGGATGCACCTGATCCAAACAATCGATTTCACTGATCAAAACAATTTCCATTAGAAGACGCTGAAGCAGGCAAAGATTACTTGGTCAGCGCAAAAGAGGGATGGTGGAGTTCTAGTGTGGCTTGGACCCACATGCTCGCCATTTTATCTGGGAACGGCTACGTGCCCTGCTGGCGCAGGGCAATACGATTCTAGTGGCCACCAACTTCGTGGAAGAAGCGGAGCGGCTATGCAACCGACTGTGCGTGCTTGAGAACGGATGTAGAATCCCAGAAGGGCGTCCTAACTCGCTGATTGATGAGCAAATCGAGTGCGACGTGATTGAAATCTATGTCGCTCACCCCGTGAGCTGAGTTCGGCACTCAGGCCGCATGTGCGACTTAGGCAGGTTAGCGGCGAGACTCTGTTTTGCTATGCCTCCAAGCAGGAGCAGGTGTGCTCGCTGGCTGACACTGTCAATGACGAGCTCCGCGCCACATCTGTCGAAATCCTACCATAGGGTATGAGGCGGGCCGCCGGTGTGGCGAGCCAGATTCGAAACTTCAACTACCATAGAGCAGGAAGAAAATGGGCGAGAACAGGAAAGTTGCTCTGGTTACGGGCATAACGGGACAGGATGGTGCCTATCTCACGCGTCTTCTGCTGGAAAAAGGCTACGTCGTTCATGGGATTAAGCGACGTTCCTCTTCCTTCAACACGGGTCGCATCGAAGACATCTACCAAGACCCGCACGATCCCGATCCGCGCCTAATTTTGCATTACGGTGACCTCACTGATGCGACTAATCTCATCCGAGTAGTTCAGGAATCCCAGCCAGACGAGATTTACAACTTGGCCGCTCAGAGCCATATCCAGGTGTCGTTCGAAACGCCGGAATACACAGCAAACGCCGACGGTATCGGAACATTGCGACTTCTTGAGGCGATCCGCCTCCTCGGTCTGAAGGACAAGACCCGCTTCTATCAGGCCTCGACTTCAGAGCTCTACGGCCTCGTGCAATCCGTACCGCAGAACGAAACAACGCCCTTTTATCCGCGCAGCCCTTACGCCGCCGCCAAGCTCTACGCCTACTGGATCGTGGTCAACTATCGCGAGGCCTATGGTATCCATGCTTCCAACGGCATTCTCTTCAATCATGAAAGCCCACTGCGCGGCGAAACTTTTGTGACGCGCAAGATCACCCGCGCCGCCGCTGCTATCTACCTCGGCAAGCAGGACAAGCTTTATCTCGGCAATCTCGATGCTCAACGCGATTGGGGCCATGCGCGTGAGTACGTGCGTGGTATGTGGATGATGATGCAGCAGGATCAACCGGATGATTACGTGCTGGCGACGGGCAAGACGACCCCTGTCCGCCAATTCGTCGAATGGGTTTTCGAAGATGTCGGCGTCGAGCTCGAATGGCGTGGTGAGGGAGTCGACGAAAAGGGCTATGATGTCGAGACCGGCAGATGCCTAGTCCAGGTAGACCCACGCTACTTCCGCCCCACGGAAGTCGATCTTCTCCTGGGCGATGCCACCAAGGCGAAGGAGAAGCTCGGCTGGGTGCATGAGACATCCGTGCGCGAGCTCGCCGCGGAAATGGTGCGGGAAGACCTCAAGGTCATGCAGACATCGGTAATCATGAAGGAAGCATAATGTACGATCTGAAGGGAAAAGCCGTGTGGGTCACGGGCCACAAGCATGGTGGGCAGCGCTGTTGTAGGCCGCCTCGCGTCTGAAGACTGCAAAGTTATGGCCGCCCTGACGTTTCCCCCAAATTTTATCCAGTCGTGAGTTCGTTTCCGGGGGTGGATTTGCCCTGATGGCCGGTGGACGCGACGGGTGCTGGCGCGGAGCGTTTCACGTTGCGCAGCGAGCGACCGTCGCGGGTTGAAGATCGATGCACATTCGTTGGGTGTCTGCCATCCGATGTGCGAGTGCGGACGCGCGCCGTTGTAATCGGCGCGCCATACATTGAGCCTCGCGCGGGCCTGGGCCAGGGACGTGAACCGCGTCTCGTTGAGGAGTTCATCGCGAAGGGGGCCGTTGAAGCTCTCGCGTTAGGGTCCTAGCCAACCTCCGACTGTGAACTCGCTGAAGCGATTTACGGCAAGCGCACACAGCAGCTCGTCCACGGCGTTCGTACATGAAGTTTGGAAACTTATAATACTGGTACACACCTCCATGGGGGAACATTATCTCCAATATCTCAGCGATTGCCGGATAGCTATCTGCCTTCACCTACCTCGGCCTAGTGCAGAATCTTGGCCGAATGAACTCGGCGCTCTTGCTGCACACCAATGGTCCGTCCCGCGCGAAGTGCGATCATACCGCCGCAGCTTACCTTCAAATCCGGCACTGGCGAGGATCTAGATCCAAGCCGACGGCGCCGGGCATCAAATAAAAAGCCGCCGACCGAAGCCAGCGGGCTTGATTGGGATGGCCCGCGCGGACGGTCAAGACTGCGCCGGCCGACCATGGCGGAGGGACCACCTTGGTCAACGGCACGGCCCGATGACGGCGTGCCGATGTACCACAACATGCGGCGAGATAGAGCCTTCCGGCGTCGCGGAAAAAAAGCCCGCCGGTTTTGAGCCAGCGGGCAAGTTCTGGAGTGGCTGAGATCAACCCAGCATCAGTCAACGACCGGCGGAAGGGTTGGTTGCAGTGGATGCCAGCTAGCCGCAGCATGCTGTGAATCGTAGCAAAGTGAAAAACAAAACTCTGGACTTCTAGGTCGGACTCGCCCCAATATTTGTTTGGGGGATTCACATGAAAATTGGAGCACTCATCGCAAGTGCAGCCCTGTGCGTCAGCGGCTGCTCTACGAGCGCTGTCGTGTCGGACAGCGATCTCACGGCAATGAATACCGTTGCGCTATGTCACGTTCTCGCCAGCAGCACGGACGAACAGTATCGTAGCAGGGTAGCGGCCCCGCTAGTGCGCAGGGGCGCAACAGCAGAGAAGTGCACCAGGCTTGTGCAAACCGACAATGCTGTCGCGACAGGCATAGCGATCGCGGCTGTCGGCGGCGCAGCTGTGGGTGTCGCTGCCAACAACGGCTATGGAGGCGGAACATATTACCGGCCACCGCCACCACAAACCTATGGCGTCGCGTGGGACCAATTCTATGGCCAGAACTACAGCGTTATCTGGCGCTGCCGCGACCGGTCCACCGGGCGGTTCCTTGACGATTACTATTGCGCCGGCCTGCCCATGGTCGACAGCGCATGGCCGGGCTGGTCGGCGTAGCGGATGAGCAGGCCATACCGCAAATATCGATCCAATCGGTGGCAGAGACCCACCGGTGCCAAGCTGTGGCGGCGCCAACTTGCGAGCGTGCCGGCAATGCTCGGTCTTACGGCAGCGGCGGCGGTGGCCGCCTTCCTGGCGCCGTCGGGCGCGCAACGTAGCGACGATGCATCAAAGGCCAGCCCACGAAGGGCGGCGCCCGCCTCGCTTACCGGTGTCGCTTCCGTCATTGACGGCGATACGATCGAAATCCACGGCCAGCGCGTCCGCTTCAACGGCATCGACGCGCCAGAGAGCCGGCAGCTGTGCCGCGATGCGAATGGCGCCGAGTATCCTTGCGGCCGGCGATCGGCCGAAGCGCTGGACACTTTCCTGGCCGCGTCGAGGCCGCTCGAATGCACATTCGCGACGTGGGACCGCTACCACCGCTTTGTCGGCGATTGTCGGCGCGCCGACGGCGCGGGCGTGGCCGCCTGGATGGTCAAGCACGGCCAGGCGCTGGATTGGCCTCACTACAGCCAGGGCGCTTATGCGGGGCAGCAGGCGCAAGCCCAAGCCTCAAAGATCGGCCTGTGGGCCGGGACGTTTCAGGCACCCTGGGAATGGCGCGCTGCGCACGCCGACGGCGCGGCGCCGTCGAGTCGCCCGCTGGGCATCATCAGCCGTAAGCTGGTCGCGCAGAGCGGCTATTCTTGCGAGCCGCGGAGAACGTGCAAGCAGATCGGTTCCTGCGACGAAGCCAACTGGTACCTGCAAAACTGCTCATGGGGCGGAAAACTCGATCGCGACAAGGATGGGATCCCATGCGAAACACTCTGCTAGCTGAAATGTAACGGAGTAAGCGCGCTACGGCCTGTTCGGCTTTCCGCTTACACCGATCCAACGAAGACCATGCATGGGCGACGCGGTCTGCTAACCCCATTTTTTGACGAGGTATTCTATATCTGAAGGGCAGAAAAAGTTATTGCGACAATAGAGAGAAGACGCCTTAACTAAGACTTTCAAAACCGTTAAGTGTATGCTGGCAGGCGATCAAGGCGTGATGTTGCCCTGTCGGGGGGGCGAGTAAAATGCAGACTGTGATGAGTCAAAAGCTGGCAAGCTATGGCCAGTGGACCTTACCGTGGTGCCTGGGCCTAGAGATTGCGGCCGCAGCGATTGGTCTTACGACAGGTGTAGCATTAGGCGTACAAGCGTTTTCTGCAAGCGAGTCTGTCACTGCAATGGATTTGACGCTCGCCAGTGCACCCTTTCTCATGGTGGCAATCGCGGAGCTCACCAAGATACCGATAGCTACCCACCGCCAAGACCTTGGATCGGACCTAAGTGTTGGTCCGTTGTCGGAATCCAGCTAATTTGGCCCTGTGTTCCTGAAGATTTTACCAAAAGCGCCTTCAGGGAGGAGGTGCCCATCTTGCGGATGAGAAATCAGTGGCCTGTCAATGTAATGTATTTCGCGGGTGGCGCAGCCGGTTGTCGGAGCACCTTTTGCTGCGCAATTCAAATAGGATTGAAACCACCTGTTTTTCCTATGGGAAACACTCCAGAAATATCGGCTTGAAATTGCAATTGCCGCGAGAGATCGCCAAGCTGATGACAAGGTCGATTCGACTTGGGTGGCAGGTAGCGATTGTCTGGGATAGAGAGTTTTTCTGCAGCAGACTCCTTGGTGGGATATGTCTACCAATGTGAGTATGCGCTATTTCGAGCCCTGGATACGGATGATCCCGCGGAAGGCTTCATGGTGGAAACCTTCGACGACGTGGTCGTCGGAGGCAAGGACGAGGCGTTTGAGCTTTTGCAGCTGAAACACCACGACCCCGCCAAGGCAAAGGCCTTCACCGACAAAAGTGCGGATTTGTGGAAAACGATCCGCATCTGGTCCTCTCTCGTCAGGGACGACGCTGTCGATCCAAGCAAAACCGCGTTCTTTTTGCTCACCACTGCCCAGCCCTCGTCCTCTGCGATGCTTGTGGATTATCTAGCGCCCAAGGGAATCACGGGAGGAACGAGGCACGTAAAGGCTGCTAAAGGCCTTCTCATGCAGATCGCGAAGGAGATAGAGGCCGGAACGACGGGTAGCATGAAGAAGAACGTCGAGCCTTTCTTGGCATTACCAGAAGCCGCCCGCGACGTGCTGATTGGAAACATGACCATAGTGCCGGGAGTGGCGGTTATCGAGAGCCTTCGCCAGAAGATCGTCAAGCGATTAAGCCTGACGGGTGCTACGACCGGAAATCTGGAGCGCTTGGCGCAGTCGCTGGTTGGCTGGTGGTACTGGGTTTTGATCGAGCGCCTCAGAACGAAAGAGAAAGTGCCGATCAGTAAAGAGCTGCTCCAAGAGAAAATTACGGATTTGGTTTCCCAGTATGTCGTGTCGAGCTTGCCTATATTCGAAGACATCACGGACCCGAACGCCGACCAAAAGGCTCGCCTGTTGCAGAGGCTGTTCGTTCGGCAATTGATGGCTATCGGGCACGCTCCGGACAAGACGGCGGTCGCCGGGGCGCTACTTGATGTCTACAAGGCTGATGGGCACATAAAGCGCTGGATTGAGAGCCTGCGGCTGCAGCCAAAGGAATTACAAGAGTTCAAGGATCAGCTTTACGGTCACTGGGCAGCGAAATTCGGTGCGATCGAACCTGACGCAGACGCTTGCCTTGGCCGGGACGGCGTAGAATTTGAGCTAGAAAAGCTCGGCCGAACCGCTCTAAGCGGCTCACTCTCGGGAAGTCAGGCAAAGCTCAAGGACGTCGAGCTCGATTATCTACGGCGCGGCGTCTTACACCTCATGGCGAACGAACCAGTGATCGGTTGGCACCCTCACTGGACCGCGAAATTCAACCCGGACGAATAATATGGCGTTTGCTCCCTGGAACGATCGGCAGACAGATTTCGCCAACTATTTTAATCCGGGCTATCTCGGCGTCCTCGTGTATAGCATGGCCAAAGGCTATAGCGTTACTAATGGGGGCATGTCGCTGGCCCTTGCGTTTCCCGGCATCGCCATAGCCTTGCATCCCGATATCCGGAATGCCCTTCCCCGCACTATCGCTACCCGATTTTCGAAGTGGCTGAGGGATCACCCAGAACTTCGAACCGACCTGATCTCATCTACGCAGTCCCTTGTTCCGCAGGTCAAGGAGGCCGTTTTGACGTCGCTCCGCTCGAACTGGGTCTCGACTGAGAACGGCCGCCTGATTGCGGCCACCAAGGGGCCTCCGATCTTGAAGTCGGACAAAACCCTTGATGACGACCAGAAGGCGGCCGCATTTGTCGGGAAGTGGTTCGCGAAGGTAGGAGACGACAGAGAAATCTACCAACAGGTAGGAGTAAAACCATAATGCAAATCCAGAGCGTGGTCCTTTACTCCCTTGACGGCAGGATCAACGAAATCTCGTTCGACCTAGGTCGCGTGAACATCCTCACTGGCCCAAGCGGTCGGGGAAAGTCTGCAATGCTAAGCGTCGTCGATTACTGTCTTGGAGCATCGCGTTTCGAGATCCCGGCAGGTGTGATCTCGAATGCCGTGTCATGGTTCGCCTTGAAACTGGATTTTGGTGCGGAAAGGTTATTCGTGGCCCGCCGTAGCGTCCCCGTAGGGAGGACGGCGAGCAATGAGTTCTTCGTGCGGCCAAACCCGGACCACGAAACGCCGCCTATGAGTGATTTGAAGCCGAATGCTCGTCGGGATGATCTTGTAGAAAAGATCGGATCGCTTCTAGGCGTGGGAGTCACACTTCTTCCTCGGGCCGACGGCACGGCTGACCGACAAAAGCTTACCTTCCGGTCAGGTCTTATCTACAGCTTCCAAAAGCAGAATGAGATCGCCAACCCGGACCTGTATTTCCATCGTCAAAGCGAACTCGCTCAGACGATAAGAGATACGTTGCCATACTACCTCGGGGCAATCTCCCCTGCCATCATCGAAAAGCAAGCCGAACTCCGCAATAAGCGGAAGAGACTGCGAGAGGTCGAGCGTGCGCTTGAACGCGGCGTATCGATCGCCGCCAATCGTGACACGGAACTCGTATCAATTGTGGCGGAAAGCACCCGGCTGGGTTTGATTGCGACATCCGACATCCCAGCTAGGAGGTCGACGGCACAGATACTCGAGAGAGTTTCTTCGGCCCTCCAAACCACTCTTTTCGCCGGTAGCCAATTAGCGGACGGTCAGGACGTTGACGTCCTCAAGCAGATGAATACTGAGCTACTGAATAAGACTCGTGAAAGGTCAGATCTCAAAAAAGAGATTGACGCTCTGGAGCGTTTTGAGAACGACCAAAACGTCGTCGATAGCGCGCTCAACGAGCAGCGGCGACGTTTGACGGCGTTGAATCTCCTCGCAGATGACCACGATTCCAAGCAATGCCCGGTTTGTGAAAGCTGGCTAGAGGGTGTCACGCCGGCTGTAGCGGATATGAAGCAATCTTTGGAAACGCTTGCCGTCGAACTTGCGATGGTGAATTCGGACAAGATCGATGTCCGGGAACAACTCTCAAAGCACCGTGCCGCCGTTACCAATCTCACGTCGGAAATCGCTTCGCTTAGGCGCGAGGTTCAACGCTTGAAGGTCGAGGAAGACTCCATCAAGTCGCTATTGGAGCAGAAACACGAGGTTGCCCGGCTTTCTGGCATGATCGACATGTTCCGCAGACTCATATCGGTCGACGACGACGAGACACGTGTCGCGATGGAACTTGAGAGGGCCTCCTTGGTCACGGACATCGAAGAACTCGAATCAGAGACTAACCTGTCAGACGTACGTGCGAAGACCGCGACCTTCCTCGGCGGTATCGGGCAGCAGATCACCCGCTGGGCTCGCGAGCAACGTCTCGAATACGCGAACGGTTTTCTGACATTTGATCTCCGCGGGCCGAGGCTTGTCAGCGAGACTGCAGACGAGACGATTCCGTTTTCGCGCTTTGGCAGCGGACGGAACTGGGTCTGGTATCACTTGCTCGGCCATCTGGCTCTCCACGAATGGTTTGCCTCGAACAAGCGGCCCGTACCTAACTTTTTGATCCTCGATCAGCCGTCACAGGTCTATTTCCCTTCAGCTAACGGGGAGACAGAGGACAATGACTGGATGGAGGTCCGCAAAATCTACGAGTGGCTTTTCGACGTCGTCGAAAAACTTGATGGCCAGATGCAGATTATCGTCACCGACCACGCGAAATTCGAGAACGACTCGCGTTTCACAGACCACCTCAAGCACGACTGGTGGGAGGGAGGATCCCTGGTGCCCCAAGATTGGTTGAAGCAAAACCTGCAGTCCTGATGAACCCCCGACGTCATGGTCGCCACGTAAGTCGATGACAGTCATAGTGGTGGGCCCGCCTGCCATCAACTTTGTTTGGCGCGACATCGCTCTGCCACGAGAAGAATATTCCGATCATCCTCTCACCAATATCGCCTTCAACAACCAGCGAAATGCCGTATCAACCGGCCGGGAGGCATTTTGTCGATTGTGAGGTTTTCCCTGCCACCCTGTCGTCACGAGATCATGCTTTTTTTCGCCGCATTCTGCCGGATGCGATGCCAATAAATTTTGGACCGCTGCACCTCTAAACAACTATCCCCCGGCACATGGCGGTTCGATATGATGAACATAGACACCGCACGGGGATCGATGAGTTTGAAACAACCGCGACGTCTTGACCTTTGTCGATCAGACATCTTCGCGGTCCGGCTGCGATTGTCGCGGTCAATAGTCCATCCGGGCAACAGAGCGGATCCGGCTGCGGCTCTTCGGCATATGATCGTCGAAGCTTTCCAGACGCTGTTGCTTCTGAAACGCTTTTCCAAGAGCGGCGATCGCCTCCGCTCGTTCTCGCAAGATCTGCCGTTCGCTTACCGAGAGATCCTTGTAGGATGACGGTTCGTAGCTGGTTGCGATCTCTGCGTATCCAAGCGAGCCCGGTTCGGGTTCTTCTGCGTAGGCATCGGCGAATTGGCGCAGCATCTCGTCGAGCGCGCGGACTTCGACTAGATACCGACGCCACTTGTGCTCGTTGAGTTCGAAATCGTTTGTGATGAGGTCGCCGGCACGTTCGCCGAAGCCGGTGAGCTGGTCTATGCGGGCGGGTGGCATATCCAGGTTGAGGCCGCCCTCCTCCGGTTTGAGGTCGACCGTCACGATCCGTTCGCGATAGCCGGCGAGGATCGACTGGAGGGAATCCTGCCAGTCCTTGGCGCTGTCAAACAGGGCGAACACGAAGGCGATCAGGCCGGAAAAGCCTTGCGTTGGCAGGAGTTGCCCCTGTCCCGCCTTTGTCGGAAGAAATACGCGGGTTTCCCCGGTGCTTTCCGGCTTCTCCCGCCGGCGGTCATATTCGCCGAGAGAGATGCCAAAGGTCGGGCGCGACGGCAGGAAGCGGTCGAAGAAATGTACCGGAAAATTTGACGACAGCCCTCCGTCGGAGAACATGCAGCGCACCAACCTGTCCTGTTCGGGGACGCCGACCAGCGTATAGTCGATCCTGTAGAGCGGCACCGCCGAGATCAGTGCCGGGAAGCTGAGGCTCATACGTGCGAGGACCACTAGCGGAAGATTGTCGATCTTGAACGGATAGAGGTCGCTTGACCCGTCCTTTGGCGTCGTCAGCATCGCGTCGACGACGCGAGCAGGAAAAAGCGAACGGAACTCCCGCTCGGAAAAGAGATGAAGGTTATTCTCCATCGGCAGCACGTAGGGGCGATGCGAGGTGATATCGGTGGTTACCGTTTGCACCTTGATCTGGCGGGATTGAAGATCCTTGACCCCAAGCGGTGCCCCGGTGGCCGAACGCCCGGCGACGAGATCTATCGTGTCGGCTAGCCACTCCGTCAGGGCGGGATGGCCGGCCGTCATATAAGGTTGGGTCATTCCGTTGCAGAGGCCGTAATCGGCCTGCGGGAGCCTGCGGGCGACATCGCGGGCGGCGACCAAAGCCGCTGTGGCGGCCGGCAGAAGAAGGAGCAGAAACAGGAACAGCAAGACAACGAGCAGCGCCGCTGGCAGGGAATGCCAGGTGAACGGGATCATGATGGCGATTATGATCGCAGGGATGGCACCAAAAAGGGCTGGCACCGGGTAGCCCTTCAAAAGCGCGAAGACCGTGCCCGCGATACTTTTCGACATCGCCGCCAGCACTAGATTGAAGACCGGGCGAAGCTCCTGGCGAGGCTGGAATTTCTCCAAGAGCGTCGCTGACAGCTGCTTTGGGAGCGCCTCGATCTTTTCAAATCCGCCTTCGGCGCGACCGAATTCGGCGGCGGCAGTGACCACCGCGGCAATCGCGCCGGCCGACGTACCGCCGATATTGCGGAAGCGGTACTTGCGCGAAAGTTTCACGACGGCCTTCGGGTAGACAACCCCACTTGTGATCCCGCCCTTCATGACGAGGTCGCAGCTCAGTTCAGGCGCGCTCATGTCCCATCTACCTCAATTGATTTTAAGCGTGTCCGACCAGGCCTTCACGAGGCTCGAATAGGGTTGGCCCGGCTCCGCCATCGTGCGGATTTCGTCGAGGATTTGGTTGACCAGCAGGTCGAGCCGCGCGCCCATGGTCTTGGTCTGCTGATCAAGGCTGGCAAGCAGCGTCTCCGAAATCTTGCCGATCTCGTCGATCAACCGGCTCAGGAAATCTAGCTTGCGCAGGACCCGTGTTCTCTCCTGAACCAATCCGAGCCGGTTCAGGCCGTAGACATGGATCGATGTCAGGCCACGCCTGGAAGGGACGTTGTCCTTGAAGGTCGGAAGGACGAGGCCGAGAGGGTCGCCACGGTCAATGTGAAACACCAAGTGCTCTTCCGGAACGTCAACGCAGGGGTTGATCAGGTCGGGCTGCTCGTCGATACCGGGAAAGTCCGCCGTCGCCCTGGCTGCACCGGCGATCGGAAACAAATCCTGCTTGCCAAGCGATGCCTTGACACCTTGCATTTCAGGAGCCGCCAGCAGTTGCGCGAGACTCTCGGGGAATCTCGGCAAGTCCTGCCAGCGCCGCCGATTGCAATCGATGCAACTTGGCAGCAGGTTGTCCCACACCATGGCAAGCCACCAGTAGCCGGGATGATTGGCAACTCGGGCGATGCGTCCCTTTGGCCGGTAATGTTCGACATCGACCGGCGCTTGGTTGGCATACCGGCTTTCGCAATAAGCGCATTTGCCGAAGAACAGCTTGTCGAGCGCGTATTTGACTGCTTCGTCGGAATAGGCGCTGAAACTGAACGTCTTGTCCTTCTTTTTCCTGGTTTTCGCACCTGGAGCCGCAGCGCCGGCGGCCGCTGTCACAGCTTGTGCCTTTGCCTGCGCCGCGAAGAAGATCTTCGCCTTTGCCAGTTCCTTGCCGCCGCGGCTTTTCTCACCGACAAGAACAGCCGGCGCCGAAACCAGGGTCCGATCGACGCGCCGCATCAGATGCCCTCCAGGACGGCCAGGATCCGCCTCTTCGTTTCATCGCGCAGGACCTCGCGTGGCCGGCCGGCAAGGTTGCGCCGCTTGACGAGGTAGTCGGCAACGGCCTCCTGCACGAGGCGGGCAGCCTCGCTCATGCCGACCGGAAGGGCATCCACTACCTGCCTGCGGATCGCGTCCATCGCAGTTCTGACGTCCTGGTCCGGCGCACTCCCGTCCTTTCTTGCGAGATAGTCGCCAAGCCTTGCGAGGCTTGCCTCGATCTCGGGGTCGTCGGTGGAAAACAGGCTGAACAGGTCCGAGGTCAGGAGCTGCTCGATGGTCAGCGCCGACACCTTCGGCAACTGGGTGAGGCTGTCGACCATGAGCGGGATCTGGCCGCTGCCTAGCTGCCTGGCGACCTTGCTCAACACCACCACTTCACCGTCGCGCATTCCCCTGAGGCACAACGGATCATGCGTCGTGACGATGAAGGTCATCGACGGCAATGCAGTGCGCAGGCCCTTCATGATGTGGATCTTCCAGCGCGGATGGAGATGGGCCTCGACCTCGTCGATCAGCACGATCCCTTCCGCCGAGGTCAGCGTTGTGAAGTTCGGATTGATGTCGCGATCCATGAGCCATCGCAGGATGTCGCAGGACAATGCGAGAATGGTACGGAAGCCCGACGAGACGTTTGAGAGCGGGGTCCTGCTCTTCTTGCCGGACGCATCAATCTGCATCTCAACGAAGCATCGCCTCTTGGCCTCGTCTCGATGGATGACTTCGATCTCTTCGGCCGCCCCGAAGATCACTCCCAAGGCCTGGACGACGGCCCGGTACTCGGTCGGCGGCAACCCGAGAAGCCAGTGCTCCGGATTGCTGAGCAGGCTGTCGGTATGGAACAGGCTGAGCACCGGTCGTGACGGTTTCCAGTCATGCAGGTCGCGCACATAATGACGGTAGGCGCCGTAGCCGAAGACCAAGGGCAATCGGTTCTCGCCGATTTGAGAATAGCCCTTGACACCGACCGTGAGTGTCGAGACCTGTCCATTGTCGAACTGAAGGCGAACCTTGGCCGATCGCCTTTGCGGCAGGTCCTCGGCACCCATGAAGCTGGGGTTGAGCCTTAGGCTACCCGGTTCTTCCACCAGGTCGGGGCGCGCGTCGGTGCCGATGAGGGCAAGCGCGATCGCCTCTAGGATGGAGCTCTTGCCAGCAGCGTTTTCGCCAAGGATCAACAATGCCTGCGCCATGCGTTCGGTCGAGTCTGGTGCAGCAGGCAGTTTGATCGACAGCGTCTCAATGGCCTTGAAGTTCGTCAGCCGGATTTCCTTGAGGCGGGGGGGTGCTCCCGCTATGTCGTCTTCCTCGACGATATTCGCAGAAGCGGCAATCCGCACAATTTCCGCGTCGCTGGCATCGACCTGGCGCCTGAGTATCCGCCAGAGGCCTACGAATTCATTGGTGTCGTTCGGCCCATCGCCTTCAAGTTTTGCATAATCGTCGAAGGCCTGCTTTCGTCTGGTTCTCAATCGCGTCCGATTGAGCCGGAAATGCTTGATGGTTTCCTCGCCCTGTGGACTTGCAGCTTCCATCGATCCGTCTTTCCGCGGGACGAGATGGCGGGCAATGTCGTCGGCACAGGGATCGACCAGGAGCGGTGCCTCGTTGAGGACCATGTCCGGCCACGTCCCGTCGCCTTTCTCGACAAACCGGGCATATTCTTCCGGCGTCGGGATAGGCGTCCTCTGTCCGTCGACCGGGAAGTAATTGGTTCGTTTCGGCCTGCAGTCCCCGCAGCTCGGATAGAGATTGATCCAGGCATCCGACAGCCAGCCGTAGTAGAGATGGGCATCGCGTGCCCGCCCGTCCTCCTCGCTGCCGATCGTTGGCTCGGCATCGTTCATCGGCCTGAAGCGGTGCAGGAACATGCTTTTCGAAGCCTGTTCGCAGAACGCGCACTTTCCCAGGAACATGTGCGAGAGATCGCGCATGATCTCCCGTGACTCGAGCTGCATGATCGGAACGCGGGTCTGTTCGCGTTTCATCGGATCCAACTGAAGATAACGGAGAAAGGATTGACGTCTCTCCGTAGCGAGCGAGCCCCCCAAGGCCGCTGGCGGACTTGGTGCCCGCGCGACGTTTCGCATGATCTACTCCAAGTGATTCGGTGTCGGCACGTCAGGCTTCATTTTAGGCTAAAAGACGATTCCTCGGCGGGCAGCGTTTTCTACCTTTTAGAGCCAAGGCTGATCATGTGAATATCGCGAGAAACTTGCAAACATAAAGTTTCTTCGAAGAATAACTTCTCGCCTGCTGCGGCTCATAGCTGTGACTTGCCTCATCTAGTCGGGAGAGAGCAGCGGAGCCGCGAGGTTATCGGCCCAACGCCCCGCCCGTCGAAGCCCAGTAAGTTGCAATATCATGATCTACCTAGGCCTGATCGGCATCACGATCACGCCACAAGCTCACGTGTCGTGTCTGCGGCATCATGTCTGCTTTCAGTGGATATTGTTGAAAAAGTCCGCGTCGCGGTCGCCCGTGGCACTTTCGTAGCATGGCGTTCCGCAGAGACCCCAAAATTGAATCCTGATTCCATGCAATGCGCCGGGGTGGAACTGGATTCTAATATCGATGGCGATTTGCGGTGCGCCGGACTTTTTCAACACTATCAGTGCACGTCTGACGTCGACGGGGTGACCGACATGAGGCGCAGAGCCGGCATTGGTTCGGGGCAGATCAGCTCGACTATTGTGCCCTATGTTTCGGCTTGCCGCCGGCAAGTT
Source organism: Mesorhizobium sp. M0571 (assembly GCF_040320985.1). Lineage (NCBI taxonomy): Bacteria > Pseudomonadati > Pseudomonadota > Alphaproteobacteria > Hyphomicrobiales > Phyllobacteriaceae > Mesorhizobium > Mesorhizobium sp. M0571. The sequence goes on along the minus strand of NZ_JAMYQT010000022.1, from coordinate 69,160 downwards.
GCTTCAATGCATTCGCCCGCCTAGAAAGGTGCCCCCTCGGACTCACTGGTCGCTGTGACTTATTCGGACCCTGAAATTGGCTGCCGCCGCGATTTCTCTGACTTGTCGACGACAGGGAGCCCTTCCTTTCTGGCCTTGGCAAACGCTCGATCGCTCTCCAGGAACTCCGCCAGCATGAACGGGATCAGTTCCGCTACCGATTCGGACTCGCCATAGGTCTGACGATAAAGCGCCGCATAGTCCTGCAGTGCTTGGTTCAGGTCTGCACTTACGCTTATGGTGATCTTCGAAGGTGTCCGATCCGGAAGTTTGCCGAGTTTCAGATTGGTCATGATGACTCCAGTCAATTCGGGTACGGCCGTAGCACAAGATCCTTGTGCACGATGACGCGCAGTGGCCAACCAGGGCGGACGGTGATCGTGGGCTGAATATTGAGGTTCTTCTCGGTGATGCGCTGGCCAGCTTGACTGACGTTCTGCTGAGCGGATTCGCGGATTGCTTTGACCAGGTCGCTTTCGTCTTGCCCGAGGCTCAGCTCCGTGCCGACCCCCAGCAACGTGGCCAGCGCAACGCCTTTCATCAGCTGCCAGGTGTGGAAATCCACCTTGTCCTCAAGCCCGGCATAGCCCGCGGTGTCCGTCGCCGGCAGATTGTCGATTTTGATCGAAGAGCCGTCGGGCAGCAGTATCCGTTGCCAGACCAGCAGCGCGCGCCTTTGTCCAAAGGCAACAACGCTGTCATAGGTGCCAATCAGGCGAGAGCCTTGCGGAATGAGCAAGGTGCTGCCGGTGACTGTGTCCTGCACATTCTCGGTGACCTGTGCGACGACGAGGCCGGGCAAGTCGGAATTGATGCCAGTGATCAGGCTCGCTGCGATGACGCTGCCGGCCATCAGCTGATACGGCGAAGCCGGCGTCTGCAGTGCATGCAGATTGTAGATTCCACTTGTGTTCCGCTGGCTGACAAAATCGAGCTTTCGCTGTTGATTGTTTTGGTCGCCCTCGGCCGGTGCTACGGAAGCTGAATCGCGTGCGGCGTCCGATTGTGGAGCCGTTGCCTCAAAGGGTGGACGCCCGCCCTGCCCGTTGCCGGCGGCATCCGTTAGCCGGGGTCGATTTTCGATCCGGAAGAAGACTTGCGATTCGCGCGCCTCGATCGCCTGCTGTGCAAGGCGCTGCTCCTCCGCCGAAACCTCCTGGCCCGGCGCGATGCCCAGCTGGCGTTGGTGCTCAAGGATGGGGCGGCCGAGGTCGCCGGGCAGCGGTGGTCCAAGCACCGGAGGCTTGGGCTTGATCCCGGAATAGTCCTTAGGCAGCCTTTCAATTGCCTCCGCGGTTGGCTTCCGCTCAGTGTTGTAAAGCTCTTCAGCCTGCTCTTTGATGCGCAGCGCCGGTCCCTGCAGCGCCATCATGGTGACGCCTAGAACGGTCCCGGAACCAACAGCAGCAATGGCGACAATAATGCCGCGCTTGAAGCGCACAGCGCGGCGAGGCGAGGCCCGCAGCTGCAGCTGTTCTGGATCGAGTTTCGGTGAAGCATCGGAGCGGGAAGTATCCGTCATGGGCCGTCCCTCACCTGCTGGAACGCGAAAAGAGCAATTTCCGCAGCGGCGCTTGCCTGCCGTCGGTCCTCGTGATGCGCACCACCTGTTGCTGCTTGGCGCCGAGGCGCAGTTCGGCCGCGGCGAAGAGGCGATCGACAATGTAATAGTTGCCGCGTATGCGGTAGTTGACGAGCTGGTTGTCCCCGTCAGCACCGACGATGAAGAGCGGCGGGGCCTCGCCCTGATCGATGCGGCGCGGAAACTCGATGTAGACCTTGCTGCCATCATCGAACGCGCGCGTCGGCCTCCAGGGCGGCATGTCGCCGGTAATCGAATAGCGGAAGCGAATATTTTCGAGAGCCACATTCGACGCCACTGGCATAGCAGCCTCGGCCTGCGCATCGCGCCGGCGTAGCGCGATAATCTGGTCCTCGCTGTAGGTCCAGGAGATTGCCGCCATGGCGGTCTTATCCGTGCTTTGAAGCTGCAAGTGATAGCTTCGCCGGTCCGTGGTGATCACCAGATTGGTGGCAAGTCCTGGCGCGAAGGGCTTCACCAGCACATGGGTGCGCTGGTCATCGCCGGAGCCACTGACGGTGTCGCCAATTACCCAGCGCACTGTATCGCCGGCCGACACGGATTGGAGTTTCTCGCCTGACTGCAGAGCGATATCGCTGACGCGCTCCGGTGCGGCATAGAGCTGGTAGAGCGCGCCTTCGGCAAAGGGGTAAACCTGCACCGCATTCACATAGCCATATTTGGTGGGTTGCTGCGTCGCCGCCTTGTTGGCATCGGCGACACGTTCTTCAGGCGAGCGCCTATCTTCAGCAGCCTTGCCCGGCTCGGGCTGCAACTGGCCGGGCAGCGGTAGCGGTTTCGGCACTTCCACGACTTTGACGGGCTTCTCCGGCGCCTTCTCGATTGCCGCCGGTTGGAACTTGGCAGCATCATAGGAAATCTGAGGTGGCGGCACCGGCTTCGAGGCACAGGCGGAGATGACCGCAGCCGACGTCGACAGGACCAGCGCAGTGCGGAGCGACGAGAGTCTATTTATCATTGGCGGGCTCCTTTGGGGGAACGGAAGTCTGCGCGGCACTGTCGAGCTCGCGCGACCAGTCGATGGCATTGATGAAGACGCCGAGCGGGTTTTTGCGCAGCTGATCGGTATTGTTCGGCGGCCGGATCACAATGGTGAGGATCCCGGTCCAACGCGTTGTGCTGGCGAGGCTGCCGCGCTCAAAGACCTGCTCGGTCCATTTGACTTGAAAGGAGCTGTCGGACGCTCGAACCACGCTCGTCACCTGCACCGAGACGCTGCGCGTGCCGATCTTGCCGAACGGGTCGTTGGCCTTAGCGTACTCGTTGAGAAAGAGGGCTCCGCGGTCGGTGGCAAAGTCGTAGGCCGAGAGCCAATTCTGCCGCACCAGCACCGCATCGGTGGAAACAGAGCGGACATTCTGGATGAAGCGGCCGAGATGCCAGGCGATCTGGGCATCGGTGGGCTCGTAGTCCCGGATTGCTGGAGCGACGGCGCGCGCCTCGCCGAAACGATCAACCTCGACGACATAGGGCACGACGCGGCCCTGCATCGACTGCCACAAGAGTCCACCAGAGAGCCCGGTGGCCAGAGCGAGGCAGCCAAAGGCCATCAGGCGCCAGTTCCTTGCCTGCACGCGCGCAGTGCCGATGCGCTCGTCCCAAAGTTGGGCGGCCTTCTGGTATGGTGTGACGGGGTGGGGCGTCTTCCCGTAACGCTGAACAGGTCGCTTGAAGAGCATCTAGTCTTCCTTATCGTTGAGAGAGGGGTTGGCGCCGCTTCCACCCCGATCGCCATCGCGGACGGCCTGCGTGGCGGCGTGGCGATGGGCGCGCGCGGTCTGTTCGGAACGCAAGCGCCTCGCCCACGCCGGCGCGGCATTGGCACCTGACGCGGCAGGGTTTCCGGTCATTGATGCGGTCGGCGTGCCGCCCGTCGCGGTCCAGGCGGCATCGCGGCCGGCATCGGCGCTGCGCCGGAATGGTTCTGTTGCAGATCGCATTCCCCGAATCGCGGCGCCGCCAGCTGCGCCGGCAACGCCCTGCAGTCCAGCAGCTACGCCGGAGAGGCCGGACTCGGGCGATGTTGCACGCCCCATCTGCCAAGCTGTGGAAGCAGCCGATCCCATGGCCGTGCCGGCTCGAACGGCGGCGAGACCGCCGCCGGTTGCCATGCGCGCGCCGGCAAGCGCCGCACCTCCGGCAACGAGCGTTGATCCGGCGGCCGCCGCGGTGGTTCCGAGTGCGGCTCCCGCGCCAAGCTGCGGCGCGCCGGAAACAAGACCCGAGGCAATTCCCGGTCCGAAAATGCCGAGCCCAAGCAGCGCCAACGCGCCCAGTACCTGTGACATGGCCGCGGCCAAGTCCGGCTCCTTGCCTTGCAGGGCGGAAGCTAACTCGCCGAAGAGCGTGGAGCCGATGCCGACGATGACGGCAAGCACCATCACCTTAATGCCCGACGAGATCACATTGCCGAGCACGCGCTCGGCCAGAAACGCCGAGCGGTTCCAGAGCGCGAAGGGCACCAGAACAAAGCCGGCCAATGTGGTGAGTTTGAACTCCAGGATGGTGATGAAAAGCTGGATGGAAAGGATGAAGAAGGCGATGAGGACCAGGAACCAGGCGAGAAGCAGCACGAAGATGGTCAGCGCGTTGCCAAAAATCTCGGGGAAGCCGACTAGCTGGCTCGCTTGATTGAGCAGCGGCCAGGCGCCCTCGAAGCCGGCCGCGGCAATGCGGCCTGGCCGCAGGAGACTGTCGGCGGACAAATTGCCGGACGAAGCGTTGATGCCGAGCCCGGCAAAGGAGCGGTAGATAATGTCGGCAAGGCTTCTGAAATTGTTCAGGATGAATGCGAAGGCGCCGACATAGAGCACCTTTCGGACAAGCCGACCGAGAATATTGGGTTCGCCGCCGGACGCCCAGACCAGGCCCGCCAGCGTGATGTCAATGCCGATCAGGATGGTAGTGAGAAAGGCGACGTCGCCCGAAAGCAGACCGAACCCGCTGTCGATACAGCGGATGAAGGTCTGCATAAAGCGATCGATGACGCCGAGGTCATTCATGTCGCCGTCTTCCTCGTTGTCTTGAAGACTGCTGATCAGTTGCCGGGATAGGCCGTACCGGTGCCCAGGAAACGCTTCGTCGTCTCGCGGGCAGCTTCCTCGGACTGCGCCCTGCGGGCAGCATCTTCGGCTTCAGCCCGGAACTGGGTCGCGAGCAGCGTCTGGATCTGGATCTGCTGCTTGGTCGAAAGCGCGATCAGCTGATTGGTGGCCTGGCTTGCCTCAAGGGCACCTGCCGCGCCCTGACTGCGGTTGACGAGATCGGTAAGCAGGTCGCCGTCGGCCCGCACGTTCTCCACGATCTGCGACTGCGCGCTCATGGTTTGGCGGAACGCCTGCATGGCGTTTTGCCAGCGCTCGCGCGCGGCGCTCGCCACATCGCTGACCTCGATTGTGGCGTCGTAGCTTTCCGGATATTGCACACGCCACTGGTTCTGAAGCTTGTCGAGATCGAAGCTCAGGCCGCTGGCCTGGGTCATCAGGCCGTCGATCCGTTGGAGCGAACCTGTGAGCTGGCCCACGGAAGAAAAATCCAGGCGCTGAAGGTTGCGCGCCATGTTCTGCAGCATGGTCGCCTGGTTCTGAAGCGACTGGATCTGGTTGTTTATCTGCTCCAGGGAACGTGCCGCTGTCAGCACGTTCTGCGCATAATTCGACGGATCGAACACGATTAGGGCGTGGGCCGGCTGGACGTAGTCGGCCATCGGTTTTGCGATCAGGGAAACGGTTATCAGGCTGGTGAGAAGGCGGCGCCGCATCATGACGATTGCTCCTTGTCTGGTTGAGGGAATTGCTGGAGAAGCTCGGCAGCCCAATCGAGGCCGCGCGCACTCAGGAACCGGGAGGCAAAGCTGTCCTGCCCGTGCTCTGACAGGACGCTGTCGATCAAAGCTTGCGTGGCCGGATCAGAGGCCCCGCAGAGCGCAAGAGCGATCGGGCCGAGCCCGAGCTCGAAGAGGCGGTTGCCGCGGCGCGACTGCAGATAATACTGGCGCTTCGGTGTGGCACGGGCGACCAATTCGATCTGCCGCTCGTTCAGGCCGAAGCGCTCATAGGCTGCCCGCGCCTGCGGTTCCACGGCACGGTCATTGGGAAGAAAAATGCGCTGTGGGCAGCTCTCGATGATCGCCGGCGCGATCGACGAGCCAGCGATGTCTGCAAGTGACTGCGTGGCGAAAATGACGGAGACGTTCTTCTTTCGCAGCACCTTCAGCCATTCACGGATGCGGGCGGCAAAGAGAGGGTTGTCGAGATAGACCCACGCCTCGTCGAGCATCAGCAGCGTCGGCCGTCCGTCGAACCGCTCCTCGAGACGATGGAACAGATAGGTGAGCACCGGGAGCACAGCGCCTTGGCTGTGCATCAGCTCTTCGGTCTCGAAACACTGCACATCCGACAAAGCCAGCCGATCTTCATCGGCATCGAGCAGCCGGCCGAACGGACCGTCGAGCGTGTAGGGCATCAACGCGGCCTTGAGCCCATTGGACTGAAGCAGAACCGATAGGCCGGTCAGCGTGCGTTCCTGCACCGGCGCAGTGGCAAGGCTGATGAGTGCCGACCAGATCGCCTCCTTTACCTCCGGCATAACGGTGACATTCTCATGGGCAACGAGGCCGGCGATCCATTCCGCCGCCCAGCTGCGAGTAGCCTGGTCGCCGATATTGCGCAGTGGCTGGAAGGCAAGCGCACCATCCGCGCCCAGCGCGTGGTGTTCTCCGCCCATGGCCAGTGTTGCCGCACGAGCCGAATTGCCCTTGTCGAAAACATAGACCTGCGCCCCCGCATAGCGTCGAAACTGCAGAGCGACTAGCGCAAGCAGAACCGACTTGCCGGCACCGGTCGGCCCAACGACCAGCATGTGGCCGACATCGCCAACGTGGGTGGAAAGCCGAAACGGTGTCGACCCGTTGGTCTCTGCGAAGAGAAGCGGCGGGGATTCGGTCCCAGTCACGTTGGCGAGATGCTCGTTATCCACCGGACCGGCCCACGCCGACGACAGCGGCATGACATGGGCAAGATTCAGCGTGTGAACGAGCGGCTGGCGAACGTTAGCGTAGACATGACCGGGCAACGAGCCGAGCCACGCCTCGACCGCATTGATGCTTTCACGGATCGTGGTGAAGCCGAGCCCATTGACTATGCGCTCAACCGCTCGGAGCTTTTCCGCGGCGGCCTGCCGGTCCTGGTCCCATACCGTCACCGTTGTGGTGAGATAGCCGAAGCCGACGTGATCGCCGCCCAATGCCTGAAGGGCGGCATCCGCATCGAGCGCCTTGTTGTCGGCGTCACTATCGACGAGAGGGGCGGGTTCGTTGGTCACGACCTCGCGCAGGATGGCTGCGACCGATTTGCGCTTGGCAAACCACTGACGGCGCAACCGGGTCAGTGTCTTTGTGGCTTCCGTCTTGTCGAGCGGGATGAAGCGCGTCATCCAGCGGTAGGCGAAATCCTGATGGTTGAGCGCGTCGAGGATCCCTGGCCGGGTGACGTTCGGGAAACCAAGGATGGTGAGGTTGCACAGATGCTGCTCACCCAGCATCGGCTCCAGGCCGCCGGTAAGCGGCGCGTCAACCAGAACACCGTCGAGATACATTGGCGTTTCCGGCATGGCGACCGGATGGCGGTAGGTCGAGATTGTGCCGTGCAGGTAGGTTAGCGTCTCGGCATCATCGAGGGCGCGCACTTCCGGCATGAAGCCGGACAGCAAATCCAGGACGCGGTCGGTCTCGTCGCGAAACCACGCCAGCTCCTGGCGCCAGTCTCTAGCCCCTCCCGAGTGATGCGAGTCGACCAGTGCGCTTTCCGCCCGCGCCTGGCCATCTGGCGCCGGCATGAAGACCAAGGTCAGATGATAGCGACTCTCGAAGTGCGCGACCTTGCCCTCGAAGGCCGCGCGCCGTTCCTCATCGACCAGCCATGAGGCAGCATCGGGAAAAGCCGAGCTCGGATAGCCCAGCGCTTCAACGCGCTCGGCCTCGAAAAACAACCCCCATCCGGAGCCCAACCTTCGTAGCGCATTGTTGGCTCGTGCGCAGATGCCGACCAACTCGGCTTCGGTCGCGCTTTCAAGGTCGGGGCCACGGAACCGGAAGGTTCGCTGGAAGCTACTGTCTTTATTGAGCACGATGCCGGGCGCGACCAAAGCGGCCCAGGGCAGATGATCGGCAAGCCGATCGGCTTTGCCGCGATACTCCGAAAGGTTCAGCATGCAAGCCACCCCTTCAGGCGAAGATGACGGACAAGCACGCTGGCGAAGTCCGGATCGCGGCGAGCGGCAAAGACCGCGAGCGTGTGGCCGGCGATCCAGAGCGCCAGTCCGGCGATCCACTGCTGCAGGCCAAGTCCGATGGCGGCCGCCACCGTGCCGTTGAGGATCGCCACCGCTCGCGGCGCGCCGCCCAGCAGGATCGGCTCAGTCAATGCCCTGTGAACGGGGACTTCGAAACCCTCAATATGCTGCTCTCCGGTGGCCATCAAACGAGTGCCCCGCCGCCGAAGGAGAAGAAGGAGAGAAAGAAGCTCGATGCCGCGAAGGCGATCGACAGGCCGAAGACAATCTGGATCAGCCGGCGAAAACCGCCTGCCGTGTCACCAAAAGCAAGGGTCAGGCCGGTGGTGATGATGATGATCACCGCGACGATCTTGGCGACCGGTCCCTGCACCGACTCAAGGATCTGCTGCAGCGGCTGTTCCCAAGGCATGCCGGAGCCCGCTGCGTGGGCCGGGACGGTGAGAAGAAACGCGAGCGCGGTGGACGAAAGGAAGCGAAGCTTCTTGCGCATGAGGTGACCTTTCAAAACTGCTGGAGTTGCGGAAGCGTGAGCGGGGTGACGGCGTAATCACCGCTGCTGTCGAGACCGGTGACCTCAGCGATCGCGTCAATGCGGCGCGAGGATCCGCGCCCAGCGATGAAGACGATCAGATCTACCGCATCAGCGATGAGGCGGCGGGGAACGGTGACGACGGCTTCCTGGGCGAGCTGCTCGATACGGTAGAGAGCGGAGCGCGCCGAATTGGCGTGAACCGTTGCGATGCCGCCGGGATGCCCGGTGTTCCATGCCTTCAGCATGTCCAGGGCTTCCGCGCCCCTGACTTCGCCCACGATGATGCGGTCGGGTCTGAGCCGCAGGGTCGAGCGCACGAGATCGGCGAGCGTGACCGACCCCCGCCTCGTCCTCAAGGCAACGCAATCCTTCGCCGCGCATTGCAGTTCGCGCGTGTCCTCGATCAGGATCACCCGCTCGTCGCAATCGGCGGCTTGTGCCAGCAGCGCATTGGCAAGTGTTGTCTTGCCCGACGACGTGCCGCCGGCGACCAGGATGTTGCGCCGCTCGCGGACCGCCTTCTTCAGCGCATCGGCCTGCAGCGGCAGCATGACCCGGTCGGCGACATAGTCGGCCAACGTGTAGAGTTTCGCCGCAGGCTTTCGGATGGCGAAGCATGGCCCCAGCACGACAGGCGGCAGCAGACCCTCGAAGCGCTCGCCCGATGGCAATTCGGCGCTGACAATCGGATTGTCCGCATGCGCCTCGGCGCGCACGTGGGAGGCGACCAGGCGGATGATGCGTTCGGCCTCAGAAGGATGCATGTGCACGCCGGTGTCGACCCGGCCTTCACCCAACCGGTCGAGCCGCAGCGCACCGTCGGGATTGACCATCACCTCAATGACGGTCGGATCGGCAAGGGCTTCGGTGATCGCCGGACCCATGGCGGTGCGCAGCATGGCGCGGCGGCGATGGTCGGCTTCCGGATGAGAACTCATCCTTCCCCTCCCCTGCGATCGTCGGTGCCAAGTGACCGTTTCCCGGAAGCGATTTGGCGGCCGACTTGTTCGACGAACTTCTCGAAGCGCTCCTGGGCAATCGCTTGCGTCGCCTTGTCCGGCACCGGCGTGTGAGCATGAAGCGTGATCGAAAAGCGGATGAAGAGCGCCAGGCTCTCCAGGATCATCTCGACATCGCGCCTGACATGTCCGAGGTCACGGGAAAGACGGTCGAGCCTCTTGCCGTAGCGGTGGTCGAGTTCATTCTCCCCACGCCGCTCGATAAAGGCCTCGACCGCGTGCGCCACAATGGCCGATTTGGTGGTCGATGGATTGCGGCTGAGGTTCTCCAGCTTCTCGCTCAACTCGGGTCCAAGCAAAAACTGGTGACGAATGCGGTGGGGCTTCATGCTGCTTGTTCCCTCTGACCGGCGCTGATGCACCGGCGACGGGAACGAGCATCGTCGAGATCCTCGAAATCGCTTACGGCCGTTATCTACGCTGAGATGCGCCCGCGTATGGCGCGCCGTTCAGAAGCCGGGCACGATGTCCTTGTCGTCGCCCATTCCCTCATTGAGGCCGTACGCACGTGCTGCGGTGGAAATCCGATCCATGACGCGCTTGTCGGCGAGCGTCTCGCAGTCATCGTCTGCGGGCGTGAACAGATCGCCATGATCAGGCTCCTGGGCGACGAGGGTCCGTTCTTCGGGCAGGCCCGGATGGCGCTGCTGCTGGACACCTCCGTCTTCGATTGCCGCGCCGGCACTGTCGTCGTCGCCAGCAAGACGCCGATCCAGGCCGCGCACCTGTCCGCTCCAATCGTCCGGGCGCGACGTGGGCCGATCCGCGTAGGCACCGTCGCGCAGCACCGGCGAAGGCAGCACTCGCTCCGTGAAATTCGGATCCTGGTAATAACGCAACTTCTTGGCGCGAATCGGCGGCAATCCCGAAACCAGGATTAGTTCGTCAGCCTGCGGCAACTGCATCACCTCACCCGGCGTCAGCAGGGGGCGAGCGGTCTCTTGGCGGCTTACCATGACGTGGGACAACCAGGGCGCCAACCGATGGCCGGCATAGTTACGCATCGATCTGAGTTCCGTCGCGGTACCGAGCGCGTCCGAGATGCGTTTGGCCGTGCGCTCGTCATTTGAGGAAAAGGCAATCCGCACATGGCAATTGTCGAGAATGGCGTTGTTCTCGCCATAGGCCTTGGAGATTTGGTTCAACGATTGCGCTATCAGATAAGCGCGGATGCCGTAGCCTGCCATGAAGGCGAGCGCAGTCTCGAAGAAGTCGAGCCGACCGAGCGCCGGAAATTCATCCAGCATCATCAGGAGCGGATGCTTGCGGCTCTTCTTTGGATCGCCCTCCAGGCGCTCGGTCAGCCGCCGGCCGATTTGATTGAGCACCAATCGCACCAGGGGCTTAGTGCGCGAGATATCCGACGGCGGCACGACCAGATACAGCGACATCGGTCGCTCGGCATCCACAAGGTCGGCAATGCGCCAGTCGCAGGCCGATGTTGCCGCGGCCACCGTTGGATCACGATAGAGCCCGAGAAACGACATGGCGGTCGAGAGAACGCCTGAGCGCTCGTTCTCTGACTTGTTCAGCACCTCACGAGCCGCCGAGGCCACGACCGGATGGACCTGGGGCTTGTCCACCGTGCCGAGGTGGTTGGTGGTCATCATCCGCTGCAGTGTCGCAGCGAATGAGCGTTGCGGGTCCGACAGGAAGGTGGCGACACGGGCGAGTGTCTTTTCCTCTTCGGCGTAGAGCACGTGCAAGATGGCGCCAACTAGGAGTGAATGACTGGTCTTCTCCCAATGGTTCCGCCGCTCCAGCGCGCCTTCCGGATCGACGAGAATGTCGGCGATGTTCTGAACGTCGCGGACCTCATCTGGACCTTTGCGCACTTCCAGCAGCGGGTTGTACCGCGCCGATCTCGGATCGGTCGGATTGAACAAGAGACAGTGCGAGAACTTCGACCTCCAGCCAGAGGTCAGCTGCCAGTTCTCGCCTTTGATGTCGTGAATGACGGCCGAGCCGGTCCAGGAAAGAAGGGTTGGAACAACGAGTCCGACGCCCTTGCCCGAACGTGTCGGCGCAAAGGCCATGACGTGTTCCGGTCCGTCATGGCGCAGATAGCGATAATTCAGTTCGCCAAGGAAAACGCCGGCCGGCTGAAACAGCCCCGCCTTCTCGATCTCCAGCTTCATGGCCCATCGTGAGGACCCATAGGTGGTGACCAACCCCCGCTGCCGTGCGCGCCAGAGGGACCCAGCTATCGCGGCGGAACAGCCCAGGAACCCGCTGGCTCCGGCAAGTATGCCAGCCTTGTCGAAGACTTCAGGCGCATAGGCGTCAAATTGGAACCACCATTCGAACAGTTTCCACGGCTGGTAGATCGGCCAGCCGACTGTCACAAACCATGGCGCGCCCAGTGGCGGCTGATAGGAGAGCATGTGGGCGCACCATTGGGTTGCAGTCCACACGCCAAGAATGACAATTGCGAATACGACAGCGATCTGCCCAATCAGCAACTTCGTGGGTGTCAATGGCTTGCTCCGCTCTTCTGGGCAGACGGACCAAACATCGCGCCGAGCGATGAGAATTCGAACGGCCGCTACGTGCGACTAGGTGCGATGACAAGGTTGATAGGCATTGTTCAGCTGCGAACAGCAAAAATCCGCCGCAGCAACCGATCGGCGGTGCCAGGTACGCGGTTTGGTCGCAGAAGATGTTGGGGCTTCAGGCGCGGGCACATTGAAGATGTGCTGACAGACAAACCTTTGGAGCCGACGCGTTTGTGCGATTAGCGAGCTGAAGGGCTCGGCGAGAAGTCGTCGTTCTCAATCGGGCGACGGGGATACATCGGCGAAGACGGCATAAGGCAGGATGGGCCAGACCGAGCCGACGGCAAGGTCGTAGCCAAGGCCTTGGAGCGCATAGCGCCTGGCCGGGAGGCCGCCGCCAGTCAGGCTTACGCGGCGCGTCGTTGAGCGAGGTGAAGACCCGAACGGGCTCGACGAGGGTCCACGGCGGTCACAATGTTGTGGTGGTGATCGCAGTAGACGCGATCCGGCGAAGTTGGCCCAGCACAAAAACGATAACCGCCAGGTACAGAAGCGTCTTCGCTCACCGGGAAGCGGCACTGATAGAGGCCTAGCTGAATGAGGGGGACGTCTCTCGAAGTTGGTCTGATATTTTCAGGATTTTCAGGCATGATGGTTTCCTAGTTCGTAGCAATTACCAGCTGACGGCCGCAGTGCGACCCGTCGGGACGAGCTTCTCTCGTTTTGGAGGGCTATGGGTCACCATATGGTGTTGGTAGCACCATCAATGAAGCCCTACGCCCTGCTTCTGAAGCCAATAGTTTGCGACTTAAGGCCACACGCGGACGCATTAGCAATCTACCATCGTGTCCCCGAGGCACTCGCCCGCCGCGGTTTGCCGGCGGCGGGGTGGCACTGGCTTGTGGGGCCCTAGGCCCACTCGCGGCGCTCGCACTCGATCTCGGTGCGGGTTTGCCGTGTCTCATCGCCCTGTCAGCGCCTTGCAAATGAGCGAAACCAAGCTGTCGCGCGCTCGCTCGTGGAGTGCGCCTTTCGGCCGCCATGCAAGGAAATCATCAACGCTCATCCAATCAGCCGGGTTTGTGTCGGCGTCTGGCTGGCTGAATTCCACATACAGATGCAGTTCGTCCGGCACGAAGACGACCCTCCACGATCCTTTGATGTCATTGGCAAGGTTATAGGCGAGGACGGCCATGGCGGGGCACTCCTTTCGCCGTGGAGCGTGCCTATCTCACGGGAAAATTCCATCGCCAGAAGTTGGTATTGACGCTCCCGCTTTCTCAGAAATCCAACGTCCGCATGATGCCGAAAGGTGCGGCTAGCTTTTTGTGTATCCTGGTTGGAACACGGGACCGCCGCGCAAGTTCGGTGCACGCAGCCATTCCTCCCCTCCAGGTATTGCTGCAGATCGGTATCCCGATCGGCCCGCGCTCCCCGCAAGGGCGCGGGCCTCGGCCTGTGGTGCTCATGCCATCTACTTCGATCCGCAAGATGGAATATGATCTGGATAGAAGGACCCTCTCGGTGTGGTTCGTCGCCAGCGGCAAGCGGTACGAGTTTGAGGGGGTACCGCCGGAAACCTTTGCCGCGTTCCGGGCCGCGTTCGCCAAGGGCCGCTATTTCAACGACCACATCCGCAACAATTTCCGCTACCGTCTGGTTGCGAGCGATAGCGACCCGGGATGACCTGACCTGCCGGCGGCTCAATCGTCCTGTCGCTCCAACCGGCGGTTGGTGGACGCGTTGCCGCCGTTGCGCTTAGGGTTGGTTACGGTCCGCGCTCACTTGGCAAGCCCACCCCGCATCCCCCCGCCTGGTGCAAAGCGTTTGATCGGTCCCGCCGTTCTGGCAGTGCGGCGGGACTTTTTTGCGGTCCAGGTGGAACATCGGCGCGCGGGGAAGGCGCGGTGCACGCAGCACCCTTTTCTCATCCAACGTACGTCGGTGGCGCGCTGAAGGGTCTCAACGTCGGTCTGCCGCCGGAGCTCAACTAGCTGGACTATTGCTCGACCGGAAGCGGCTCGTGCTGCGGCTCAGCGTGGTGGAACACCTGTCCAAGATCGCGCGCGTCGAACGTTTGGCCGCAGACTGGGCAGTAGACCAAGTGCTTCGACTCGTCCTCTACCGGCCCGTCATGCGGCCTGCCCTCATAGCCTGTCGCGATGTTGTCGGTTCTAATCCGGGGCAACGACAAGTGCCTTTCGTCGTTTTGGCGGCCGATATTTCTCCATTAGCCGGACCTTGTCACGGTCGACCGTGACCAGCGGCCCGAGGTCGATAGTCACGGTGTCCTCGTCGATGCGCGTGACCTCGCCTTTCAGGTCGATTTGCTGGCCTCGGTTCACCTTGGTGTGGTCGATGATGGAATGTGGGAAGTCGTAACCTGGGATCGAGACCCTTACGCGGTCCTCTGTTACCCGCGTCAGAACCCTGGCCGTAATCGCCACCTGGTCACCAATGCCTATTCTCCGAGCCATGCCATGGATTCTGGTGCGGGCAGTGTCTTCTTCAAGAGGCCTCTAATATACGCCGGCCATCCTAAGGCTGACCTACGACCAGAGTTACAAAAGTTGAACTTCACCGGGGAACACTCCTTCTGTCTGCCTGTTCAATTTGCCAGGCGCATCCCGCGCATTCAGACAGGAGAAAGAAGATGAAACGCATCCTTTTGGCTTCGGCCGTGCTGGCGGTGTCGGCCGGGCTTTCCTTTGCCCAGACGACGAGCGGAACTTCGAGCGGAACCTCGACCACCACAACCATGCCCAGCACGACGGATCAGGGCACCGGCACGACGAGCAGCGGGACCAACATGTCCGGCGATCAGGGCACCGACACGACCACCACCAGCGGCACCACAAATCCGAACTCGGCCAGAGACTGCGCGCCCGGCCAGCAGACTGGCAGCGCTCAGCAGGCGGCGCCTGGTCAGCAGGACACGACAGCCAACACCGCCGCGCCGGGCCAGGTGAAAAAGACCGACGAAGGTTGCTGATTGGCACATCGGCTCAGGTTGGGAATCACCAGCGTGTGGCTGGCTGATCTCCCCCGACCACCGCCTGAACTCAACTCGGCTGGCGAGCAAGTTCCCGCCAGCTCAACGTTCTGATGCTGAAAATACTGGACCAGATCTATGCGGTCTCACCGTTAGCGCCAGCGAAGCGACGACACCGGGGCGGGACAGGCGGGGCCGCTACAGCTCCAGGCTTGTCTTCCCGGTGCGCACGGCGTCGACGACTTCGCGCATCGAGTCGAGGACGAGCTGCCGACGATCCGCATGCGGATCAGCAACTCAGGGTCGATCGAGGGACGGCCGACCGGGCAGGCCGCACCCTAATACCCAAGCGGAAAGGCCACGCCCACGCCTGGACACGGCCAGTGTATATCGGCGGGCTGCTTGCCAATGAGCTCTAGTGATGTCGAGCGCCCGCTGCGCCGATATGAGCGTGGAGGCCACGAACAGGCGTATCAAAGGTCTGGCCTGATCGCGCCGGCTGATGATGCGCATAAAGGCCTGGGGGCCAGGCATCAGCGGCTCGGCCGTCGCCACGATCTCGGCCTGCCGCCACTTGTAGACGGGCGCCAGATACTGGCGGATGGCCTTTAGCGTAGCGTCATGCTGGAGCGCCAACGGATCGGGATCGATGCCGTCAAAGGCGACAAGACCAAGTACCCAGGACGGAAGCCAGCAGCGATGGGGAAGCGCGACAAGATCGTGAAGTTGGATGCCGAGGGCATGACCAGAACAGCGATAGCCAAAGGAACTGGGGGTCAGTGAGCGGAGCGTTTATCCGGCGCTTCAGGGGACCGGTGAGCGCCTATAGGTGACCACTAGGACTACGAGGCGAATTAGGCCCCACCAGACTATGAAACGCTCCTCTCCTAAGCTGACCCGCGCTCTTCCGTATCTTGACCCTCAGCTTCAGACGCCTGTCGAGGAAGTGTTCGACGCTGGCCATCACCCGTGCGCCCGCACGCTCGCTGCGAACATAGAGGGCAGTCGTCGGCGTAGCGAACGAAGCAGTGCTTGGCTGATTTCCACACAGTCGCGGCGGGGCAAGACCGGCTTTTAAGCGGTTGAGACGGATCATGGATGGTCGCTGGCTCTGGATGACGGAAACGGATCAAAACGACGGCTGGATGCTCTGCATAGCCAACGAGATCACAATCTGCGGCTTCGGAAGCGAGGCTAGTCTCCATGACGTCAGGGCACGCCGCCGCTTCCGGTCTGCCAGTCTGGCGCATGTGTCAACAGTTCCGAGCCGAAGCACTGCACCGCCCTCCCAGCCAAAGAAAGTTGGCTCGCCCGACTGGCAGAAGAAGGCCTCGATGCTTCGCGCCTTCGCGGGGCCGTCAGCCAGACCATCGCCGGTGAGCCGCCGAAGGAACGTGGCATCCTTGCCGCGCTGCGCCGATCCCGCTGCCGGAGCCGATCTCCAGGTCAAGATCTGATGCGACATCTGCTCGATACAAACCGCCTCGGAGCCCCTGCTCTAAAGGACGGCCCAACGAAACGACCACAATCTTTTCATCTCCTCCCTCACAGCCGTCGAATTCGTCGCGGTGTGCTTGAGAAGCCGTCGGGCAAGCGGCGTGACGAGCTCGAAAAATAGTTCGCGGCGTCGGACGGTGCACAGATGCTTTTTGCCGGCCGGGTCCTGTTGTACGACGAGAGGATGGTCCGGCTAGGCAAAGTGCCGGGCCCAAGGAGAGCCAGCTCAGCCTCAATCGAATCGGCCAGCGGTTCTTTGAATTCGCGGTAATCCACATTCATGCAACCACTGCCCTTGTCTTCGCGTTTAGCTGCGTTCAATCGTGGGGAGCGACAAGAATGCGGGCCTTCAGTCCAATTACAATCTGCCTCAATCGCAACCTGACGGTGGTCGCGTCCATAGCCGACGCAATGAAGGTGCTTCAGCAACCATGGCCTAGAATGGGAAAGCCGGGGCGGCTCAACGCGATCCGAATGGTCGAGGAGTCCCTCGCCGGGCATTGCAGCCAGCAAGCTGCGCTCGAGGCCTTCAAGGCGGCGGCGGCTGAACAGGGACTCCTTAGAACAAGAGGGACCACCGCAGGTCTGGGGAAAATTGCGCGGATGGTTGAAGATCTGATGTGAGGTCATGCCGGCCTCGCTAACACTGAAGAGCCGCCCCACTTGAAGCCCGAAATACTGCCTTCTCCCGCGGCAGCCGAAACGCCTCAAACGGGCTATTAGCCTGGACGTGAGAAGGCCCTGGCTTCGTCCGGGACAGCCAGGACCCAAGTCGCGGCGGTGGCAACTAATCTGGTGGTGGCCGCCAGATGGTTCAGCCAGGTCGGCACGAGAACCGAAGATAACCGGGACTGTGCCGGCGTCGGCATTCGCAAAGAGGGGCACTCTGCATCGTTCTCGATGGCTAATCAGCAGGAAGGAACGTCTTGGCCTCTTTGGCAGCAGCCTCGAAGGCCTGACGGACCTCCACCGGGGTCAGCCGCCCCTAAAATGCGTCGGCGCAGGACTGGATCGCCAGCTTCCACTTCGGTCCCCTCTTCGGCCACTTCATGTTCCTCGGCGGCTCCCTTGACGTGGCTCACCCCGTAGGTGAGCCCAGGTCGGTTGGCCCTGACGTAGACCGGAGGGGATAACCGGAGTGCCATGAGGGGGAACTTAGGCGGGAAGAGCCCGTTGACCAACCCAGCTGTAGGCGCGGATAGGGGAACGATGTAGGCCCCTCGCGGGTTTAGAGGTTGCAGCGGTCGTTCTTCGGATGTGCAGCCGCTGTGGCGGGGGTCCGTCGCCTCTCCTTGCTGGCGGCGGGCTCCGCAAAGCGCGGTGTTGGTCGGAGACAATGGAACCTTATACCGCAATCCAACTTAGCTAGTTGTAATGTCCCCTCCTCTTTTGCAGCAGCCAGGAATGCCCTGCAGGCCTCCTCCGGCTCCATCTGACGCTGCCCCCAGTTTCTATCCATTTTTGAGTTCCTCAGCCCTCCAGGAACGCCAGAAGCGCCGCATTCACCTCGTTGCTCTCTTCGCGTTGAACCCAATGCGTCCCCTTCTCGAAAGTCTGCAGGCGGCCATCGTCGCAAAGGGCGAGACTGCGCTTGGCCAGCCCGGATTCCAGAGCCTGGTCCCGCATCCCCCAGATTACAAGAGTGGGCGTCGTGATCCGCTCCTTCAGGCTCGGGCGAAAGCGCAGGGCGCGATACCAGTTGAGCATGTTGGTCAGCGCCCCCGGCCGCTCCCAGGCCTGCCGATATTCTGCAATCTCCTCTTCTTCGAAGGCGCCTGCCCGGCTGGATGTCCTGAGTGCTCGTGCGAGCAAGGCCGAGCGGCGCGCACCCAAAACGGCTTCGGGCAGCAAGGGGATCTGGAAGAAAACCGCGTAGCTGCTCCGCAGAAACTGCGTCGGAGATCGCTGGGCATGGGTAAACAGCACCTCGGGATGGGGCGCATTCAGGATGACGAGCTTGTCCAGGCGATGAGGCAAGTTTGCCCCGGCGGCCCAAGCGACGATGCCGCCCCAGTCATGGCCGACGAGGTGAAACCTTCCGATGCCGAGCGCGTCGGCCAGGGCGACGACATCGCCGAGGAGCTTGGGGAGCGTGTACTCGTGGATGCCCTCGGGCTTGTCGCTGGTGTTGTAGCCCCTCTGGTCGGGAACGATGACCCGATATCCGGCGGAAGCGAGCGTACGGATCTGCCGTCTCCAGCCGATCCAGAAGTCCGGGAACCCGTGCAGGAGCATGACCGGCTTACCCTCGGCAGGCCCGGCCTGAACGACATGAAGCCGAATGCTTCCGGCGTTGACGAACTGATGTTCAGGCGCGAGTGAGATCATGGCTGGTAACGTGGGTGTCGTTAAAGTGATCCAGCGCAATGAGGATTTAGATCAGGCTGCGTCGTCCCGACAACATGCACGCTCAGCCGTCGCATCCTCCGCCAGATGGGCATGGGAGCCGAAGGGCCAAGTGGGGATGGCGCAGGTGTTGGTACAGGCGGCGGATCTTTATTTGTAAGCGCAGGTCTGCACCTGCATCCTTTGGCGCTATTATACGTTTGCCCCGCGAAGAAGATGCTCCGGACCGGCGGCCATGTCGAAGAAAACAACCGAGGACGCTTACGAAGGTCAAGTGCAACTTGAGCGGCGGGCCGAACGGGAGAGCCGCGGACGCAATGCCGAATGGCCGTCAGAGATTCCCAGCCGCGGCTGGAAGGACGTGCTGTGGCGGGTCTTCGCTGAGCTCACCGAGGACCGTGTTATGCTTATCGCGGCCGGGGCCGCATTCTATCTGCTTCTTGCCCTCTTTCCAGCACTTGCCGCCTTCGTGTCCATCTACGGTTTCGTCGCCGATCCTCAGACCATCGCTGAGCACATTGCGTTCCTTGGCGGCGTACTGCCTTCGGGAGGTCTGGATATTATCAGATCTCAGCTTGCGTCCTTGGCCGCTCAGAAGGCTGGCGCGCTCAGCTTCGGCTTCATCTTCGGCCTTGCCGTCGCACTGTGGAGCGCCAGTAACGGCATAAAGACGCTATTCGAAGCCATGAACATCGCCTACGAGGAGAGTGAAAAGCGCGGCTTCATCCACCTGAATCTCCTGGCCTTGGGCTTCACACTTGGCGCCATCCTCATTGGTATCGGCTTTATCATCTCGGTGGGGATTGTGCCGGCCATGCTTGTGCTGCTGAACCTCGGCGGCTGGACCGAAGCCCTTGTGCGGATCTTTCGGTGGCCGATGATGCTGATCATGGTGGGCGTCGGGATCACGCTGATTTACCGCTACGGACCCAGCCGGGAAAGGGCAAAGTGGCAATGGGCGACATGGGGCGCCTTCCTCGCCGCTGTGGTCTGGATCGCAGTCTCGATAGGCTTCTCCTATTATCTTGAAAACTTCGCCAACTACAACGCCACGTATGGAGCTCTTGGGGCAGTCATCGGCTTGATGATGTGGACTTGGATTTCTGTGATTATCCTGGTTGTAGGTGCGGAGCTGAATTCCGAGATGGAGCATCAGACAGCGATGGACACCACCACAGGTGCGCAGCAGCCGATGGGTGCGCGAGGTGCCACGGTCGCCGACACACTGGGCGGACCGGCCGATGCCGCCGACCAGCAGTCGCGTTTGGACGAGCGCAACGCGTAGCGCGCAGATCAATTTGCACGCCATCGTCAAGCGGCTGCAGCCGAGCGTGAGCAACGGCTCAAGGCGCTGGTCGCCCGGCTTGCCCAGGTGACTGGCGATCTCACCATCCAGAAGCAACGCAAAAGCATCGTCGCCGATGCCGAAACCTCGCCAGCCTCGACGAGGTTCATTGTTCTGCTCAAGCGTCAGAGCCGCCGACTTGAAGGGCGAGATCGCTCGCTACTCGACGACGATCCGCTGTGGGCCTGTCTCGATCAGGTCTTCGGTTCGGTCAAGGGCCCCGCGTACTCCTGATGGCCGAGTTGTCCGAGATTGACACCTTTCCAATAAGGCCATCGCCAAACTCGTGGGCTTGGCGCCGATCGCCAATGACAGCGGCAGACGCAGCGGTCGAAGACCGGTGCGCGGCGGCCGTAAAGGTCCGCGCTCCATCCTTTTCCTCATCGCGCTCACCGTCGCCAGATATGATCCCCCCGCGCCTTCAGACAGGAAAGGAAAAGATGACTATTCGCATTGCGCCCGCCCGCAAGCTACCCATCATTCCCAATGCAAAAGCACGCGATGCGCGCCACGAGTTCGCAAACGCAACTTGACACCCCAGATAGTCACTCATTGGGAACCAACGTGCCTTACCTCCGTTTGCTCCTCGAATGGAGGAAACCATGAACAACCGGAATTCTGAACGGCGTCCCCCGACTGCGGTAAGAGCTGGTGACGGTACCTCGGAAGACATAGGAGCGACCGTAAGCGGCACGTTATCCAAAGCGTCCGACATAGCGCAAGGGGCAGCGGAAACCGCCAAACGGGCGGCCGTTGGTGGCGCGTCCACCGTGACCAATCAGGTGAAGGAGATGTTGGACCGTCAGGTCGGCAGCGGCGCCGAGGTGATGGGCCAACTGGCGAGTTCGACCAAGCGTGCGGCCGAGGACCTCGACGCAAACGCACCGATAGTCGCTGGGGTCGTGCGCACCTTCGCGAATAGGCTTGATGGATACGCAGACGACCTGCGAGACAGGTCCGTCGATCAGCTGGTTCTTGCAGCGTCCGATTTGGCGAGGCGCAAGCCGGGTTTGGTGTTTGGGCTGGCCGCCGTAGCGGGCTTTTTGACGTTCCGCACACTGAAGAGCGCGCCTCCCGCACCAGAGTCCAACAAGGGAAGGCGGCAGGGAGCGAACTGATCTGATGGCACAGGAACAACTGAAGAATTCGCCTCTCCCTCAAGCGCTGTCGGCAGTGTTGGCGGACGTCGCGGACCTCTTTCAAAAAGAGTTGCGCCTGGCGCATGCGGAGCTGTCCGCCAACGTCGCAACGAAGCTCCAAGCAGGTGTGTGGATGTCTGCTGCTGGCGGGCTGGGAGTGGTCGCCGCTCTGCTTCTAGTGCAAGCCCTCGTACTTGGAATAGCCAGCTTAGGGATGGCCCTGCACTGGTCGTGTCTGATCGTCGCGGCCGCAACGGCCCTCGCCGCTGCTTTCGCCTACTATCGGGGCCGCGCTGATGCGCAAAAAGAACTTCTGCCGACACACTCCATAAGCCAAATAAAGCAGGATATTGCGACAACCAAGGAGCAATTAACATGAGCCGCAATTCACAGGTCCAGGATTTTGGAACGAAAGAATGGCTTCTCAGCTCCGCTAGGAACAATCCCGAAGGCCTTCTGCTCGTCGCAGCAGGGTGCGCGCTGCTAATGCGCAGCCGCAGTTCAAGTGCCGGGCATCGCGAGCAATCCCGTGCAACCGACGGGCGCCAAAATGCTCCGCACGTACGCACCGCCAGCGGCGGGGCGTCCAAAGCGCAGGAAGAGGCTAGCGAGACAGCAGAGGCCATGCGCGACAATTTAGCCGGCATTGGGGAGAAGGTGAGTGAAACCGCAAGTCAGTACGCATCATCCGCCGCGTCATACGCAGAACAGGCCGGTCGCTCCGTATCCGAGAAGTCAGGGCGCGTGGTGCAGCAAGCCCAATCAACGTTGCAAGACACGATTGGCCGCATGGTGGAAGAACAGCCATTGGCTTTTGTTCTGGCCGGCTTCGCAGCTGGTGCCGCTATAGCTGCTGCTTTGCCGGCCAGCGATGTCGAGAGGCGCACGCTCGGCCCAGCAGGAGAGCGATTGACGGATGCTGCTGAAAAAGCTGGGGAACGCTTGAAGTCCTCGACAGCAAAGGCGGGCGAACGGCTCAAAAGCGCCGCCGAGGAACATGGGCTGAATTCGGACGGCCTGAAGGAGGTCGCAAGGGACGTTGCGGGCGCCTTTGGAAGCGCCTTGTCAGAAGAGCAATCAAGTGAACCCGTGCAGCCGCCTTCGCCAAGCCCAAGTGGATCGAGCGGTTCATCCACTCCGGCCGCCAAGCTGCAACCGGGCAGCGCCACCCCTTCGGAAGGAATAACGGCTAAATCGCAGCGGTCGGGCAACGCTCGGTCGAGCAAACCTGCCCGCCCCGGTGGCAAGAGAGATTTATGATGGCCGATCCGCAACTTGAGCATCTTGAATACGAAGTTGAGGCTGCCCGGGCTAAGCTCGCCGAGGACTTGTCGACACTTCGGTCGCCAAACACGCTCTCCGAATTTACCGATGATTTGAAACACGAAGCGCTTGAGGCAAAGGATGCGCTGGTGGAGAAAGCAAGAGCCTCAATGCAATCGGTGGCGCAGGCGATTATTGACGATCTCAAGGCCAAGGCGGCTGCCAATCCGAGCGCTGCTTTGGCGATTGGGGCCGGTTTGGGGTGGCGTTTCCTCCGCCATCCGCCGATCGCAACTGCACTCGTCGGAGCGGGATTGATCAGCTTGTTGCGGACCAATTCAGCCCGGCCACCCAGCGAGCAGCAGGTTGATCACCTATCGTACGCCAAGGAGCGCCTGAAGGAGCAATCTAGCGATTTGGCGGAAAGCGTCAGTGATTTCGCTCTTGAAACGGCTGGCAAAATAAAACGCGAAGCTGCCGAGTTGACCGGCGTGGCCAAGGAAACTGTTAAAGAGAAGACAGAACGTCTGGCTGCGGGTATCCGCCATAGCGGCGTTGGGCCGCACCAGGGCGAGACTGTCGCAAAAGCATCCGCACCCTTCGATGAAGCTTCGTTAGCTGTTCAAGACGCATCGGGCAATGAGCATACCGAGGACAAACTCCTTCTGGCGGCGGCGGGTTTGGCAGTCGCCGCGGCTGTCGGCTTTGCCTATCAACGACGTCTGAATGAGCAGATGGACACCGACCGAACTGGATGAGCGTAGACAGAGGTCATTGCAGAGAAACAGTCGTCCTGAAGGCAAAGTATGATGCCGCGCTCACATTTATCGAGTCCCGACGAGTTCAGCCATCGGATTGCATATTCTGGAACCACGGACGGCGCGATGACGATGCGCACGGCGGAGAAGATCGGACAAAGCGGTCAACCCCTTCGAGCATGATGATCGTCGGCCGGTCGGTCACGGCCTTCAGCGAAACCGCCAGCGACCGGCTGAGCGGAATTCACCCCGAAAACCGTGCAAGTGCTGCCGACCCCATAACGTGAGCGCAACGGCGCGCTCTGTCCGCTGTCAGGAGGAACTTTCTTCGATCCGGCTTGGCGCTGCCGGTGCCCGCGCACGCACTGCTCAGTGATCAGGGACGAGTGTTCTCGGGCATTCCGCTATCGCGACCTCGTTTCGAACGTTTTAACACGCCCCCTCAAGCTTGATCTCGCCGAGCGCTGCGCCAGACTAGCCCTTCCGATCTTGGCTAGACTAGTGCCAATGCGTATTCGACCAGGCTTGCGCAAACGAACGCTTCAACTCTCTAAGTGACGACGCCGCAATATTAGCATCGCTCGTCGTTGCAATTTCTCGAAATGCGCAGCTCGACGACCGCCTGCTAGGCGTGTTCGTTGCCCAGCGTTCACGAAGGGGGACGCGCTAGCGGACGAATCCCGATCACCCAGTTCACGGTCACTACGTTCCTACCCGATCACCGCTTGGCGCTGTCGCTGTCCGCTTCGGCCCGCGCAAGGAACTGCTCGGTTGTTGAGGGAAGACGGGTTTTCAGCCAATCCGCCATCGCGACTTCCTCTCGCAGATTCTCTTCGCAAGCCCGAAGAGCCTCCGTTTCGCCGAGCGATCGAGCAGCGGCAATCAGGATCGTGTAGGAGGCGATTTCCATGTGCTCGAACGTGTAGCTCGCGAGCGATCCTTTCATCACCTCGTCTCCAGCGAAGACGCCGCTCAGCGATTGCGCCATCGCCGTCAGCTTACCGCCAGCGTCCTTCATCGTGGATGAACCCTCGTCCATCTGATCGAGACAAGTCTTCAGCCGGGCAGCCTGCTGCTTCGTCTCGTCGAGGTGCTGTCGGATCCGGTCGCTCAGCTCGGGATAGTTCTCGATGCGATCCAACTGCCCGTTCAACATCGTTTCGGCCTGCTCTTCCATGGCATGGGCATCTCTAAGCCATTGGACAAACCATTCGCGGCTTTCTGACATCTCGAATCTCCTTTGCGATCTAAGGAAACTTTCAGAAGAGGACATTGTTCCGGAGTAGAGCCCGCCGAACGGGCCTTGACCGTCGCAGAGATCAGCGTCGTGGCGGGTCTCAATTCACCTCGCGAAAAATCCTGCAGCGATGCGTGGAAAAGGCCAAGATCGCGGAAGATCGGCGCAAGGAAAACGGCCCGTGGACGCTCGCCGCTGCGCCGCTCCATCACAAAGTCCAACTGGCACTGGCCGCTTCCTGGCCATCCGACGCGGCGACATACGGCGACATATTGAAGGTCCCGCATGGCATACCGAGACCGCTGTCTGTCGTTCCTAGCAAGTAAGAACGGCAAGCAGATGAAGCTACGGGCGGTCGGCGAAGCTGAAGTGGATTCTCGACGAGGCGCTGATCGCGGCCGCTGGCGCTCCGCATTGAGCCTTGTGCCCCACCGCGCCACCGCAGTCACAAGGAACGCGACGGCCTCTCCGCTCGTTGATTGCTTTTCGACTCGAGCCGCCGTCATGAGGTTCTAATATACGCCGGCCATCCTAAGGCTGACCTACGACCAGAGTTACAAAAGTTGAACTTCATCGGGGAACACTCCTTCTGTCTGCCTGTTCAATTTGCCAGGCGCATCCGGCGCATTCAGACAGGAGAAAGAAGATGAAACGCATCCTTTTGGCTTCGGCCGTGCTGGCGGTGTCGGCCGGGCTTTCCTTTGCCCAGACGACCAGCGGAACTTCGAGCGGAACCTCGACGAGCGGAACCTCGACCACGACGACCATGCCCAGCACGACGGATCAGGGCACCGGCACGACGAGCAGCGGGACCAACATGTCCGGCGATCAAGGCACCGACACGACCACCACCAGCGGCACCACAAATCCGAACTCGGCCAGAGACTGCGCGCCCGGCCAGCAGACTGGCAGCGCTCAGCAGGCGGCGCCAGGTCAGCAGGACACGGCAGCCAACACCGCCGCGCCAGGCCAGGTCAAAAAGACCGACGAAGGTTGCTGATTGGCACATCGGCTCAGGTTGGAATCACCAGCGTGTGGCTGGCTGATCTCCCCCGACCACCGCCTGAACTCAACTCGGCTGGCGAGCAAGTTCCCGCCAGCCGAGCATCAGTTTAGGAACCTTTGCGCTTGCTTGTGCTTTCAGTGGGGCACGCGTGGTTTCTTTTGCTTTCGGTCAGATAGTTATCCGTCTGCTCGCGCATCTTGCCTGAAGGGAGCTGCGGTCGCGCTCAGAGGAGAGCCGCGCTGTATTGCCGATAGCGCTAGAGCGAAGAAGCCCTACGGCAACCGGCAGTTGGACTGACACCAAGTTGGCTCCGAGAGCGTTGGGAACAGCCTGGCACGGCACGTTGCTCAGTTTGGACCTTCGCAAAGGATGCATGGAATGGCGAAAGACGTTTCTCGCGAGGAAGAGCAACGCGGCACCGGAAAGGTCCTCATCTGGGGCGCCGCGATCGCCCTTGTTCTCTTTGTTGCCCTGCTGGCCATATTCGTTCTGGGATAGTCCTGACTGCTGCAGCAGGATCTAACTTGGGTGCACGACGTTCTGAGCCTAGAGAGCTGCAGAGCCTACTTGGATCTTGAGCACCGTGGGGTTGAATGCAAGCTCCCGTGTGGTGCAAGTGACTGCTAGGCTTTCGCGGTTTTGGTGTCCTCTTCGGTTTAGATGCCGCGGGCCGACGTCACAGCAAGTGCGGCCTTCAGGCGCTGCTCCCGAAGCCGCGGTCTTTGCGTCTCGTGCCGCACGCTCAATGTCGGTCAATCCTCGTGCAGCATCCGAGGCGCGCTCGTCTCTGGCTTGTCTTTCTTTCTCGGTAGGCAACTTCCTACACTCCGATGTGCCAGCACAGTCGGCTGTCGGCACCCAACCATGGTCGCCATATCGTATTCCACGCCAACAGAAAAAACCCGCCTCGACTGCCGCTGAGCGCGCGCATCCCCGCCTCTGGAACGCTTCAAACACTTTGCCGTTGTTAAAGGCACCTGCAGGAGCCAGGCATGAGAGTATTTCAACGAATTTTGCCGCTCGCCGTGTTCGCGTTGCAACTCTTTGCCGTGCAGTCATTTGCTCAGACCGAGCAGCAAGATCTTCCGGGGCAAGGCGCATCATCGACAACCGAAGATGCCGAGGATGTCGGCGTCGACGTTTCGCTTGGCAGGCACGAAGTGAAACAGCAGATCGCACGGGAGCTTGGAATCTCCGAGGTGGAAGTGCCTCTGGCAGTTCATGTGCCTATCGAGCTCGCCAAGCGGGTCTGCGAGAAAGAGGTACTCGACGCACGCGCCAATGTGAACCGAAGCTGCACCGCGACGAAATACATCCCGGAAATTGCCGAAGCAGCACGAAATCGTCCGCAAACCTCTGCCGTTCCGGAGCAATAGGCGAAGACGAATACTATGGGATAAAGAAGGGGTGCTTGGCTACTCTGGGCGATCGACAAAGCGCCGCCCCGAAAGTGTGGAGCGCTTGCGCGTAAGTTTTCAGGTAGCGTCGATACCGCTTCGCTTCCCCAGAGGATGAATCAGTTTTGGGGCCGTATGCTTCGACAAAAGGCGCACACCAGATTGCGAAGGCAACCTTCGACCGGTAGAGGCGGACACTGCTTGTTAGCAGCATCTTGATGATCGCCAAACTGACGAGCTTCTCTGGTCAGCATAGTAGCTTTTTGAGACTCCCGGCCCTTTTAGGTATACTTTCCCCTGACTGTCGACAATTGTTAGGGCGTCGTCAGCTGTGAGCGACCATCGCGCTTCCGCCCCGATCGGGAGACAGCGCAGATGGAAACCTCGTTCAAGAACGAACTGTTGCGGCGCCTGAGCGCGCCGGATCTGACATTGCTGCAGCCTCACCTCGAAGGCCGTCACTTGGGACTGACGTGGAGCAGGCCTCGGTCCCGATTGACACCTCGATTTCTTCGAGAGCGGTCTCGGGTCAATGGTGGCGAAGCTTCGGGCTGAGGTCGAGGCCGAGGTTGGCCATTATTGGCTTTGACGGTATGACCGGATCAGCCCTGGTCATGGGTGAGGACCAGTCCCCGCACGATTGCTTGTTCAATTGAAGGCTGAAGCTATTGCTATAGACGCGCGTTGGCGGATCGTTCTTATGGGCAGCCCGAAGCGGAATACATCCGACTGATCGGGACGCCCCGTTGCTCATGATGTCACCCGTGCTGCCCTCTCTCCCGCGTCGCTGACCACATTCGGGAGGTGGCGATTGGCACCTGTCAGGACGTTCTGGCAAGGGTTGTCCAACGGTATGAAACCGCAGTGTCGATTCAGGACAGGATCGTTGAACATTGCAAGGAGGTCGGATTAACACCGCAAGCAGATGAAGCTTTTTTGCAGGCCTTGTGGTTGTCGCTGGCGAAGGCCAGGACGGCCTTGGAGCGTGAGGTCCCCCCGGCACCGCTGCAAGCGCACCTGGCCGGCCGCTCTAGTCCTGGACAATTGCCGACCTCGTCGCTGGTCAGCATGCCAGAATGTCGATGGCGGAAGCCATGAGGACCCCGATTGAATGTTCTCATTCGTTTGTGATCGGGGGTGCAAGGCAATCCGGCTCCAGCGCATGTTGGCCTCAGAAACAAACCGGGGTCGCATCCGTTCAGCATCGCGAAGGACGAGACGGCTGTCCACGGCCTTTCCGGTACTGCAAAGGAGACATGACGTGCTCGGCCGCAGAGGGGGTTTTCGAAGACCATCTGAGGCTTCGTGCCGCTGGCGACATCGAGGAGGATCTTAGGCGCAACTATGCTGTGGACGTGGTCCTCTTGACCGCGAATTCGAATTTAGAGGCCATGATGCCGTCCGCCTGTCGTCCAAACGCCTGCGCGAGCAGCTGCCTCAAGGTGAGTTCAACTACATCGCAAAACAGGTCCGCGGCCCCTATACACTGCTGATCTGGTCGGCAACTTCGTCCAGGTCCGACGCCATTGAGGGCGCCGACAGTTCCGTCATTCAGGACGGCAAGATTGTCTTCCAGTCCATTCACTACAGGTTGCACCCCAAGGGGGCTGGGGAAGCCGGCGGGCTCTTCCACTCACCGCATCCGACTGGTCACAAGCTTTGTTCAGTACCGGCGCCATCCACCAGAAACGTCCTGATCACACATGCGGCGGGATTTCCTCGAAGCGGCCGAAAAGCAGGACTGCGGCGCAATTCACCCACACGTCGATCCTGCCGAAACGCGACACGGCAAAGCTGCGCATTCTCCACGGGCCGCATCGTCCGCCATATCGGTGGCAAAGGTCAGCGCCTCACCGCCCAAGCCGGCGCACTCCTTGGCGACCTTGTCGAGTGCGTCCGCGTTTCTTGAGACCAGCACTAGCCGTGCGCCTTTGCGCGCCAAACCCAGAGCAGTCGCTCTGCCGATGCCGCTCGAGGCGCCGGCGACCACGACGACGGCTCCCCGCAGTTCGGCCATTCGTCAACCTATCGGGATAATTCCGGGCGGGAGTTGAGATCCTCACCCTCTTCGGGATGGACGCCTACCCTGTGTTCGTAGACAAGCGTTCCGCCTTTCCAGCCGGTGTAGACGAGCAGCAGAACGACAATCGTTGATAGCGCCAGGCCCCAGGGCAAGGCGCCCTCGGCGGCACCGGCGCTTAGGCGCAGCATGAAGCTGGCCAGCGCCAGCACCACGGCCACGACATTGCCCACCATATGGTGCCACGCTGCATTGATGGACCGCACCCTTGAATTTCCAAGAAAATCGGTAAAGCCGGCCAGCGCCGCGGCAGCGCTCATCAACAGGACAAAGCCGGGCAACCAGAAGGATGCTTCGGCCCAGAATGCATTTCCGGTGGACCAGATGCCGCCGACGCCGTGCAAAACCGCCGGCCCTACTTGTTCTTTTTGAGGAGACGAGCTTCCCTCAGGATTGAGCCGCGATCGAAGCCGACCAGCGACATTATCTCGCGTATGTGGTGTTCGGATACGCCTGACTCTCGCGCGAGCTCGCTGACGATTTCAGATTTCGGGCCGAGCCGCCCTTGTTCTTCCGCCATTACACCAATGCCTCGTATTGGGCCAAGAGTGCGACAGTCGCTCCCAAGCGTCAGCGGCCATGTTGTATTGCTGACGATTTGCTATTGTACGGTTCCGGACCAATTCTAGCCAGGGGATTCGCTCAGGTCTGCACTTGCCGTCCAAGCGCCTGCCGGGAAGCCGACAGTAGTTCTTCCTCGTCCACTAGTCCGGCCATGTAATTTGCAATGATCCGGGACGCCAACGCCTTAAGCGCTTCTCAAACCCTCTCGAACTCCGAGAAGAGATCGGGAACCTTGATCAGGTGCGGGCAAAGGTCCGTTGCGAAAAATGCGGCCGCAAGGACTCGATGACAGCGGAAACCCTTCAGGCAGACGATCCTCATTCCGGAACTTCCGCAATGGAGCGCAGCCGAGATGCTCAAGCCGCTGCTGGCGCGGCGGACTTAAATCAGCGGTCAACCCGACCGTCGCTCGCTGTTGGCTGCCGGTGTGCCGTCGCCGAAGGAACAACAAGAGACTGGTCCAGTTAGAGCCATGCATGCGTCGATAGAAATGAAAGAGGAGATGACAATGGCGACGAAAAAAAGCTCTCAGGGCAGCTCCAAGGGCTTGGAAGACCTTTTCTATGATGGTCTGAAAGACATCTACTACGCCGAACGCAAGATTCTGACGGCGCTCCGGAAAATGGCAAAGGGCGCGGAGTCCGAAGAGTTGAAGGCGGCGTTCGAAAAACATCGTGACGAGACGGAAGGTCAGATCGAGCGTCTGCAGCAAGTTTTCGACGCCTTTGGCAAGAGAGCCCAAGGGAAAACGTGCCCGGCGATCGACGGCATCATCGAAGAAGGACAGGAGATTTTGGAGGAATTCGAGGAGGCTCCGGCATTGGACGCGGGTCTCGTGGCTGCAGCCCAGTCCGTCGAACATTATGAAATAGCGCGCTACGGGACTCTTGTCACATGGGCCGGGTTACTTGGCTTGAAAGACGCCGTCCCGCTACTCGAACAGACGCTCAAGGAAGAAAAAGCAACCGATGAGGCGCTCACCCGACTAGGCGAAACAGGCGTCAACGAACGGGCGATGCAACAGGCCGCATAACTTCGGATCGAATCGACGCGACCGCGGCCCCCGGCAGACTGGATTGGAGCTTGGTTGTATTCGCCAATCCAGGCACACGTGTACACCGCAGCCGCCGAGCCGTCGACGTGGTGGTGGCCGACCGGTTTCGACTAGGCCACCGGAACTGACAATGGGGGACTGCGAATGCGATTACTTGCCCACGCCTTGGGCGACAGGATGTTGGTATGAACGAGGATACCGCTCGTCGGCCCACGGCAGGCTCTTCCGGGTTCGACAGCTTTTTCATGGCTGGTTTCGAGTGTTCCTCCCACAGGCGCGCCGACGGGGCCCGTCTTGATCTGATCCGCGCGACCTCACATGACATCCATGCACATGCCGACTATCGCCGTTGTGCCGAGCTTGGGCTTCGCACGATCCGCGACGGCTTGCGCTGGCACCTGATTGAAACAGCGCCCGGAGTCTTCGACTGGTCGAGTTGGACGTCGGCGATCGAAGCAGCCCAGGCGGCCGGGGTGCAGATTATCTGGGATATCTTCCACTATGGCTCGCCAGACCATATCGACCAAGGTGGCCCGGGGTTTATCAAGGCCTACGTCCGTTTCGCCGCGGAAGCTGTTCGGGTTCATCGCTCCGCTACCGGGGTGGCTCCCCTGGTGTGCCCGATCAACGAGATTTCGTTTTTTGCATGGGCTGTGGAGGTCGGCTATTTCCCCCGCGTCGGGCCGAACAAGCGTGGATGGTTCAAACGACACCTTGTCAGGGCAGCGGTCGCCGGCGTGAGGGCCATGCGGGAGGCCGAACCCGGCTGCAGGTTCATCTGGGCTGAACCGCTGATCCATATTGCTCCTCGTGACCGTACTCACCCCGAGCGGCGGCGCGCCGAAAATGCTCGCCAGGGCCAATTCGAGGCGTATGACATGCTGATCGGGCGCGTGGAACCGGAGTTGGGCGGCAGCGAGGACGTTGTGGACGTCATCGGCCTCAACTTCTATCCGCACAACCAATGGTACTTGAATGGCCCAACGATACCGATGGGGCACCACGAATACCGTGCACTTTCGGAATTGCTGGTCGAGGTCGCCGAACGATACAAGAAGCCGATGTTCATCGCCGAGACCGGCGCCGAAGGTTCAGGGCGGCCAGCCTGGCTTCACTACGTTTGCGACGAAGTGCGCGATGCGACGAGCCTCGGTGCACCTGTTCAGGGTATATGCCTGTACCCGGTGACGGCCTACCCAGGTTGGGACAATTCGCGCCACGCCGAAGTCGGCTTGTTCTCCACCATTCATGCGGACGGCTCGCGCACTGTTCGCAAGCCACTTGCGGACGAGTTGGAGCGCCAGCGCCAATCGTTCTTGGCGTTTGAGGAACAACAAGCAAGCGCGCTATAGCCTCGCTGATACGAACAGTGCGCGCTTTTCAGCTGCATCAACAGCACAGCATATCTAGAGCTGTTCGCCGAGAAGCCGAGAAACATCGTTGGCCTCTTTGGCCGTGGGTCGCCCGAACGCCCGACGCCGGTCAGGCCGGCGCATCATTCACTCGGCCGCCTCGCGCTGCGTCGGTGTGACGAGCATCCCGTTTGCCGGCAGGCGTGTCTGAATGCGCCCGAACGTAGCCAATGCCTGGCCGACGACCTGATCCATATTGTAATAGCGATATGTTGCAAGACGTCCGACGAACCAGACCTCCGGGCAGGCCGCGGCCAAGGCTTCATAGCGCTTGTATAACGCCTCGTTTTCGGCCCGCGGTACCGGGTAATAAGGATCTCCGATGTCCGTAGGGTATTCGTAGGTGAGGCTGGTCTTCGGACTCTGTTGAGCGGTCAGATGCTTGTACTCGGTGATCCGTGTGTATTGTTCCGTCTGCGGATAGTTGACCACGGCGACCGGTTGGAACTGCTCGCAATCAAGCGTCATGTGCTCAAAGCGCAGCGAGCGGTAGGGCAAGCGACCAAGCTTCCAGTCGAAATACTCGTCGATTGGCCCGGTGTAGATCATCCGCTGGAAGGGAATCTTGTTGCGAATTTCGCGGTAATCAGTCTGCAGCATGATCTTGATCTTAGGGTTATCCAGCATGCGCTGAAACATGCGCGTATACCCGCCTGCCGGCATGTTCTGGAAGCTGTCACCAAAATAGCGATCGTCACGATCGGTCCGGGTCGGGACTCGCGCCGTCACTGACTTGCTCAACTGGGAAGGGTCGACACCCCACTGCTTCCTCGTGTAGCCGCGGAAGAATTTCTCGTAGAGCTCTCTGCCTACAGTGCTCACCACGACGTCTTCGGCGGTGCGGATTTCTTCCACCGTCTCGCGCCGCGAAGCGAAGAAGTCCTGCAGCTGCTCGGACGTCAGCTCAAGGCAGTAGAGGCGGTTTATGGTGTCGAGATTGATCGGTATCGGCAGCAGCTTTCCATCGACGAGCGACAACACGCGATGTTCGTAAGGCCGCCATTGCGTGAATTGCGACAGATAGTCGACGATCGATTGGGCGTTGGTGTGAAAGATGTGAGGCCCGTAACGGTGAATTAGTATTCCCGCCTCGTCGTAGCAGTCATAGGCATTGCCGCCGACGTGATTTCGTCGGTCTATGATCAGGACGCTTTCCTGCCGTTGGGATGCGATACGCTCGGCCAGCACACTGCCGGCGAAACCGGCCCCTACGATCAACCAGTCGAACACGCTCACGCCCTCCTCAGGAATGGGACGACGCTCTTCATCGCATGGGCGCGCTCGATGTGGGCAGCCATCGCGCTCCAGGTCTTCTCCCAGGACATGTCGGCGAGGTAGGCGTCGGCCTTCTTCACCAGGAAATCGCGGGGGTGGGCCAGGATCGAGCGAAGCTTGGCCTCGATGTCCTCCGCCTCGACAATCTCGACAAGGCCTTCGACGCCGTAGGTACGCACAACGTCGA
Source organism: Mesorhizobium sp. M0571 (assembly GCF_040320985.1). NCBI lineage: Bacteria > Pseudomonadati > Pseudomonadota > Alphaproteobacteria > Hyphomicrobiales > Phyllobacteriaceae > Mesorhizobium > Mesorhizobium sp. M0571. The sequence goes on along the minus strand of NZ_JAMYQT010000022.1, from coordinate 35,626 downwards.
CGATCGCCGTGGACAACACCGGCAGTCCTGCCGCAAGAAACTCGGGAGTCTTGGTCGGGCTGATGTAGCGGGTCGCTTCGTTGAGCGCGAACGGCATCCAGCCGGCACTCCAATGCCTGAGATAGTTCGGCAGGTCTGCATAGGACTTGCCGCCCAGCCAATGCAGGTTGCCTGCCGTGGGAAGGCTCGCCCGATCGATCTTGACGACAGGGCCGAGCATGACAAAATGCACGTCTGGCATTGCCGCAGCCGCATGCGCGATAAGTTCAAGGTCGAGCCGTTCGTCGATGACCCCGAAGTACCCCACCCTCGGGTGAGGTATGTCGGCCTGATCGAACGGGTCTTCACCTGGCGCCCTAGCCTGATGGAAATGGGTAACGTCGATGCTGCTCGGGAAGGGAAAGATCGCCCGATGCAAGCTGCGCTTGGCCTCGTAGAGGCTCTGCCCGCCCGTGAAGACGACATCGGCACGTTGCAACAGCGCCTTTTCCAACTGCGTCAACTCTGCGGGAGCGTCTTTGAACGCGGAGAGTTCATCCATGCAGTCGTAGACGCAGACGTCACAGGCGAGATGATCGCTGAAGCGTAGCGCCATGGGCGTGTAATACCAGGTCGTCAATCGGTCATGCGGCGTGGAGGCGAGGATCTGATCGACGAACCTGCGCTGGATTGCGTCCGCCCTGGTCGCGGAAGTACCAACTGGGATCAGCGGCGTCACTATTCTGATCTTGGGGGTAATATTGTGCACCCGCATCGAAGGGTGGCGCCTCTCATCGAAGATCGGCTCTTCGAAGTAAATTAGCTGTTGCTGTTTTGACGCCAGGGTCAGAACGTGTTGTGGTCTCTGATATACGAAGTTCCATCGGAGGTGTGAAAAGCAAATTAAAATAGACGGTTGTACAGGGTTTTTTGGTGTTTTGGCCCGGCCCGCCGCCATTTCCATGTAGATTATCCTTCGATATAGTTACAAAATGCCTCGACTAACAAAAGTCAATCGAGGCAGCTTTGACATGAAGTTCTCAGCCTTCTATATAACTTCCATCCCGATAAGTTGTTCCATAGCTCCAAACTGTCTCGGGCGAGACCAGCGGTCCGCTCCACTTGCGACGGCTCGACAGAGAAGGGGCGAGCCGGCCGCCCCCATTCGATCCACATGATGAAGCCCCTCGCGTCAGGTCGGGCTCCCCAAATGTGGCCCTTTGCCACAGAGCGGTTCAAATCCTTCAATCGTTCAACAACCGTTCATCAGCGGAGCTATAAATACGCTTGGAATCGATTCATCTGAGTCGCGCCGGTGGTTCATTTGAATGGAGACCGAGACGAATCGAGGGATGGCTGGCGAATGAAGATCGACTTTGAAACCAACGTCTTTCCATTGTTTCACCCGCAGGTTGTGGATGATCTGAAGGACCCTTGTCCGGTGTTCGACGGCACGCTCTGGCACGTCTTCGGCTCCAGCGGCACCGTCACAACAGAGAGCTGGAAAATCCTCCACGCCACAGCGCCGGATCTTTATGGACCCTGGACAGAGCACGAGGCGATCGTTTTGCCGGTAACCGGATCTGGCATTGCGGCGCCCGGCGTCATTCATGAGTGCGGCGTCTTCCACATGTTTATCCAGACCGAATTCATGAAGTCCGGCGGACGTTGCGAGCACGCGGTGTCCAATGACGGCTTTCATTGGGTGGTGCTCAATCCGGCGATATTGTCGCTGCCCGACACCGATGAGGACGGTATCTACGATCCCCACCCCGCAATCGTCGGAGGCAAGCGCTATATCGTCTATTCAGGCATGCCCAAATTCACCAGGGTGCCCCAGCCTGATGTCTATCTGGCGCGCAGCCAATCCGATTCCTGGTTCGGGCCATGGAAACGTCTCGGCAAGATACTCGATCATCTCGACGTGCCACATCACAATGCGCGCGAGCACCCCGATTACGAATGGGGGATCGAAGGCGCGCAGCTCGTCGAGCTGCCGGACGGTCGTGTGCTTCTCAACGCCACCTGCTTCCTCCCCGAAGGTCCGCGCGGCAGCCGGCAGCGCGTCTTCTTCGCCATCGCCGATGACGTCAAGGGTCCCTACGTTTCCGTTGGCCCCGTTCTCGACCCTGGTGAGCCCGGCGAGAATGGCCATTCGACGGTGATGATCGACGGCCGGCAACTGACCTTGTTCTACCAGAGCAGGCGTGAGGCTACGAACCATCGCTGGCGGTTCGGGTTGGCTAAGTGTGACCTGGATCGGCATATACTTTCGAGAGTTGCCTAGATGGTAAGTTCCGGCATTTGCCGGAACGGAGGATGCTCTGGCTGTTGGTTGGTGGGACGGATCCCTTTGTACTGGTGATTGAGGGTAGCAGGGGATTCGCAGCCAGTGGGCAAAGCTTGCGACGAGGGATCTATACACGTCAGGCAAGCCGGTCGCCTCATGGACGGCGGTCCCAGCTGCAAGCCTAGCCTAGCAATGAACTGTAACTGAGCGCAGCAACGCGGCCAGTCGATTCACGCGGTTTTGATCCTGAGCACAATGTCCTGATCGTAATTTCCAAAGCCCTTGCCGAAAATGTTGATCCCGCCGGGGCGTTGGGCGTCGTCCTTAACGCCGATACGAATACGGATTGAATGATGGCTCTTCAGATCGAGTGCAACAAGGCCGGTTTCGGAAATCCTGACGCCGTCGACATAGGTGCCGTCAGTGGCAATTCGCCAGTTCTTCAGCTTGCCGTATTGCGAGCCCTTGAGCTTCCACCAGGAGGGCGTGAAGACGCCGCGCTTGTCGCCGAAATCTCCCGGTGACGTCCAGGTGCCGACATCGACGCCATTAATCGTCAGAGTGATGTCCGAGGGCCAATCGGCGCTGGTGCCCGGCACTTCCGAGGACAGCTCAATCGCCACTTCGAGTCCGGTGATCTCGGCATTGGCGAGCTTGGCATTGTTGGGGAACTGGTATTCGACAAAACCGCGCGTGAACCATAGCAGACCGGCCTTCATGCGGTCCGGATCGAGGAAAGTGTTCGGCACATCGAGCAGACCGATGATGCCGTCCGGCGAACAAAGGCCGCAGGGCGCGGTAACCTCGAAGCCGGTATAAAGCCCGATCGGCATCGACACTTCGATCGCGTCGTTCTTGACCGCACGATATTCGCTCTTGAACACGACGAGCACTTTTTCGGCGGTCGGATAGCAGATTTTCCGGTTGCCTTTCTTCGCTCTCTCGGTGCGGATCAGCCCCGCATCCTCCAGCACCTGGATGTTGGTCGAGACGGTCGACTGCGGAAGCGACAGCACGGCGGCGATTTCGTTGACATTCATCGGCCCCTTCTCATGCAGCAGTTTCAGCATCGAGATCCGCGCCGAGGAGGCAAGCCCCTTGAGCACGGCAATGCCTTCCTCAGGTTCGATCACCAGAAAATTGCGATTCATGAAATCGCCAGTCTATGCTCGTGACAGAGGTTATGGCTTCGCTCATTGCAACGGCGCTGACCGAAACGCCGAGCCGTTGATTTGGTTACATTAAGCCCTCGACCGTCAGTATGCATCGCAAGCCGTACCCGCAAGGATGGTGCGACATGTCTACATTTGTTCTCCGACCGCCAGCTCCTTGTAGTGCGGGGGTGCTTGTCAGTCCATGGCCTCGATTTGCAGACGACTAGATGCTGGCAGCCACAAAGAGAGGCAGAAGCCGAACACGGAATTGGGGCCGTTCCCCTGGCCAAATCCCCAAGATACGGGACCTCGACGTCGATGTTAGCCGAACCGGCGCGGATGGATGCACAGGATGCGGTTCGCTGAAGTGCGTGCCGCCGTGAAGTAAATCATCGGATTCGCCACCCGATAGAGTCGGGACGGGGTTCTACCTATTGCTTTTGAGCATGATCTTTTCCGAAAATCGCGATTCCACTTCTTCGGGATCGCGCCAGTGCCGGCCTACTTCATGCTGGCCGCGGCAGCGACCCTGTCCACCATGGCGAGAACAGCTAGCGGTGCGGTGTGGTGGACCATGTGGCCGGCCTGCGGGATGATATCGACAAAGGAACCAGGAATCTCCGATTGTAGTCTAAGAGCCTCGGCTTTCGCATCGAACAACCGGTCGCCGGCCCCGGCAATAATGCCGGCAGGCATCAACAGATCATTGTAGCGGGTGAAGCGGCCGCCGGCCAGCGCGTCGGCCAGCATCAATCCCGATTCGGCCGCGATCGACCGCAGCTGTGAGGCCAGCTGGCGATGTCCTTTGCCGACGAAGCAAACCCCGCAGAGACGATGCCGGGGCGAAATACTTGCCCATGGCGAGCGGCCAGGTGAGCAGCACAAGCAGCGGCAGCAAAATGTGGGGGAAAACACCACCGGCGACAGGCAAGGCCGGCAGCCCGCCAGTGCAAGGCCCAGGCGCGGCGGCAAGAACGGACCGATGAAGACTCCCGATCGAATCGTCGTCCGATCGAGCTCATCGACTCGCCCGCCTGCCATCGAACCCAAATCTCAGGCGCTGAGCGGCCGAGTAGTAGATGCGACTTCGCTGCTTCATGGCTCACACTCCATCTTTCAGAAAAGAGCGTGTGTTGCTGCGATCAGTTGAATCCGCCACCCAAACCGAACGCGGCTGCTAGGCAGGCCGAAGCTTGTGCAAGTACAGCTGTGCGTCACAAGGCAAGTGAACTAAGAAGCTGCACGAACCGCGGGTGATCGCGAATGGCGTCGAAATGACTTCGTGACGGATTCGTTCCAATACGTTCTGACTCACGCTTCCTCCGACGGCTCTTTCCAGGTACCGCACCGCTTCCTCCACTTCCCCGAGCACGGAATACATGCAAGCGGCGTTGTACTGCGTCACGAAGTCGTCCGGATCGATCGCCAGCGCTCTGGCCAGCCAGGAACGCGCCTTCTTCCGCTCACCGATATACGCGAGCGAGGGCGCCGCGATGCAGCGGTGCCGCATTTTCAGAATGGCGGCCAGTTGAGCGTTCGGCGCGCTCGAAACAGACCCTTGGTTCGCGAGCGGATGAAGGCGATCGCGCAGGAGCGTCCCCCCCGTGTAGAGTTGCCACCCTGGATCTCGCCTTGGCCGGCTGCATTCCTGGCTGTGTCCCCTAGGATACATTGTCGAGCAGGGTCGACTTATCCAAGCCATGTGTCGGCTCAGGCGGCCATTCACCATTCGGCGTCATCTCGTTGACTGTCTCGGGTAGATCCCGCGCAATCCTTCTGATTAGCTCCTCGCGCGAAAGATCCGTCTGCATCGAAATGGACGTGAGTGTACCTTCGTCCATTGCCGCTTGGACGTCCCTTGGCTCAATCGGTTGGTTTGGCCCGCTGCCAACCCACGAGTCGACCTTCGATCCTGCCCCCACCTCCCTGAACCGGTCGAGGATCTCACCAAGGTCAGCCCTCGACACGCCATTCGTTATCTGAGCCAGAATTCTGCGTTGCGGGTCGTTTGGGTTAAGATACCCCGCTCCCGGAATCAATTCACAGAGCTTGTCGCGGTTTTGGTATGCCAGAACGCCAAGCATCGCGATCGCCAATCTTCCCAGATTTGCCATTTGGTCTCCTCCACGGTTTTGGCCGATGAGCGAATCAAAGCCAAGTCTTGGCGGATGCCGACGCGTGTGGACTCGAACAACTTCTTGCCGGTCGGCTCGCGGGCGGACAGGACGCGTCCTTCGGGTACTCGTTTTCCATCTGACGTCTTCTCCTGACGCAGAACTTCGGGGCGCTTGGCCGCAGTCGCCCTGCGCCGATCGAACGCCCTAACCCGGCGCCTCCCGGGTTTGTTCCGCTTGTCAGAGTTTGTCGGCGACGATGGGGCGCGCGACCCGACGGGTAACTCTACCGGCTCGAGAGACAGAGTCTGCCCAACTTGACCATACTTCAGAACGACGACGGCTCGGTTAGCCTCAGCTACCTTGGACTGCCGCCGGCTCGCGCACGAATTTCAATTTCGGCGGGACGGCGAACACCCTGAACCGCTCAGCCAGGCTGTCAAGAGCTTGACGCATGCCCACTCCCGCAGCAGCCGCACCGTGTCCACTGATGACCATCCGCGGGTTCAGGGCAGCCAGGTGCTTCACGGATCTTTCCGCCGCATCCCAGTCCGGCGTGAAGTAGCGCGGCGGACCGTGCATCTCAAGATCCTGAACGGCGACCTCATAGACTGACTCCTGACCGGTGGTGATGAAAGCGTCCCCTACGATCAGCGAGCGGTCCTCCTCGCGCCAGAGCGAGATATGCCCCGGAGCGTGCCCGGGTGTGTGTAGCCATCGCCATCCGGGCATTCCGGGGATCGATCCGTCGGCAGGTAGGAGTTCCAAACGGTTGCCAAGATCAATTGGCCCCCGTGGGAAAAGCGGCGAAAGCAGCGCCATCAGTCCACCCCCGACCCAGGGATCCGGTGGCGGATAGGACGCGGTTCCGTCCAGATAGGGGCGCTCGAGTGGATGCGCGAAGATAGGCACGTCCCACCTATTCGCGAGGTCTAGAACCGTTCCCACATGGTCGAAATGGCCGTGGGTCAGGATGATCGCGGCCGGCCGTGCGTTCGTGCCAAACCGCTTTTCCGCGACCGCAAGAATGCTGCCGCGGGACGTCGGCAACCCGGTATCGATCAGCATCCAGTTCCGATCTCCGCTGCCCGGTGCGCCGAAGAACACGACATTGACGATTGCTAGGCGCAAATAGCCCAAGTCCGGTGCGATGCTCCAAGCGCCGTCGCCACGATCCTCGCGCCTGGCGTGGTCGATCTCGGAAAGTCGAATCTGAACGGTCATGTGATCCCGTGCCTCTCTTGTTGCTGAGCAGCCGCTCGAGTCGATCGGCGGCGGTGGTATATCGCCCCGAACTTGGCACGGCCCTCCTTGTTCCTCCTTCGCCACCCAGCTCCGGACAGTCCACCACAGGAACAAAGGCTCGACCAAATCGGTTCGGCATTACCCGGTCGCGCCAGGACGACCTGGACTGAGCAACGAAGATGGCGCGCGCCCCATTGGATGCGGTATTTCGCCAACGCGGTTCCCGGTCCTAACAAGGCGGCCGAGTTCGAAGCCGACTGCTGAAAGAAGACTTCGAATGAGCGAAGTGGGGCGTATGGACGAGCACCAGGTGGAGGCTCCGGTTCCGCAAGCTTCGCCTATGACTGGTCAAGTTGGGCGCCAATGGTCGAGGCGGCCCGATCGGCAGGTGTCCAGGGTTATCTGGGACATCTTCCATTACGGATCTCCAGACCATGTCGATCAGCAATCGCTGCATTTCATCGACGCCTATGCCTCGTTCGCGGCAGAAGCCGTGAGCGTACAGCGTTCGATCGCCGGAACACCGCCTCTGTTGTGTCCCATCAACTAGATCTCCTTTTTCGCATGGGCTGTTGAGGTCGGCTATTTCCCGCGTGGGGCCGAACAAACGTGGATGGTTCAAGCGGCATCTCGTGAAGGCTGCCATCGCGGGTGTTCGTGCAATGCGGGAGATCGACCCCGCCTGCAGATTTGTCTGGGCCGAGCCCCTTATCCAAATCGCTCCTCGTGCGGACCCGCAGCGAACGGGGTCGGGCCGAAAACGCCCGTCAGGGGCAGTTCGAAGCTTACGACATGTTGCTGGGCCGCGTCGAACCTGAGTTGGGCGGGAGCGAAGATGTTATCGATGTCGTGGGCCTGAATTTCTAGCCGCACAATCAATGGTAAATAAACGGGCCGACGATATCGATGGGACACCATGAGTACCGCGCTTTGTCGGAAATGTTGCTCGAGGTTGCTCATCGGTACGGTAAGCCGATGTTCATTGCCGAGACCGGCTCAGAGGGATCCGGCGGGCCGGCTTGGCTCCACTATGTATGCCGCGACGAGGTGCGTGCCGCTATGGGTGTCGGAGCATCGATTCGAGGGTATTTGCCTGTACCCGATAACGGCCTACCCGGGCTGGGACAATTCGCGTCATGCAGAGGTGGGGTTATTTTCGGCCATCCACCCGAATGGCACACGCCGCCTCCGTCAGCCCGTCGCGGACGAACTGGTGCATCAGCAAGATCTGTTCACGGCAAACCGGACGCGCTGATTGTGTTGCGACACACCGCAAGGGCGAGTACCGAAGACCAGGGCAAATTACGGTGTATTCCTCAGCCAAAATCGGCGCCACGCGATGCCAAGTGGCATGGGTGCGAGGATGACCGTGCAGCATCAGGAAGCGGTGGCCCCTTCCACCAACCCGCACTCTGAGCGTCGCTTCCGGAAGTTTGATCTGCTCCAGCGAGAAACCTTCAAACATGCAACTCCCTCCATTCGCAACATTTGCCAAACGTGTAAACGGAGAGGCAGTTCAATGTCGGCTTCCGCGGGATCTGAACTTGCCTTGTATTCCGCGAAGAGGTCGTGAGCCGAACGGCGGCTTTAACTGGTCCCTCGGCAATAACCGGACGGACAGCAAACGGCCCCCAAAAAGCCGCCAGGCGGCGACGCGCCTGATATCGCACTTCGAGATCAACTCTGCCGTTTCCTGTTAGCCGAAGTTGCAAACGGCCCCGCTCACAATCGTGGTTGCGCCTTTGGGCATCGTGGTTCAGACCCTGGCGGATTAGAACTCATATTGGCTTTGCGATCGGCTCATCGCTGCCGAAAATCAGTGACCTATATAAAGGGGCATGTCCACGCGCCGTAAAATCAATGCAACAGCGAAGCTGATTGGAGAGTGGCCTTTAACCCCGGCTGCAACGTTTGGATCGTCCGTCAGAGCGAAGGGTATTTTTCTCGAAATACGCGCCCGCCTTCCAACGGAGTTCAGGAAACTGCTCCATATCGAGTCCCGCGTACTCACCCTGCGCCTGTCTCAGGGCGCCGAGAATGATGTGCAGGTGGTATTCGGGATCGTATCCAAAGCACTGCAGAATATCGAAGACCTGCCCGTAATCCCCCGTGAAATCGAGGACATTCTGACGATCTCGACGGCCGAACGGCACCGCTGGCTGAAAGATGGTCGCTTGCAGAGCGCCGGGACGAAAACGGTGAAACTCCGCGGGCGGGCAAGGAACATCACCTTTCACGTGTTCGACCCGCAGCACGTGGAGGATGTGCTTGACCGCGACCTGGTTACGGTCTGGCGCGAACAGGACGCAGCGACAGCTGCAGAGAACAGGCGGCGAGCCGCGGGGAAGGCCGCTATGAAACGTGCTCAAAGAAGCGGTCGCGGAACTGCAGCTTCAGCTGGCTATGGCCCCGATGAGAACTCGCACTCCAGTTTGCGCGGCTGGGAAGATTTTGAGAATGAGGGACTCCTGCGCTGATACGCCGGGCGCACAAGCAGGTTAGGACGTTTGCCTGCGCCGTGCGAGATGCGCAAGGAGGGCCGTCAAACGCATCGCGTTCAGGACCCGCTTCGCAGGGACACCGCCCTTGCGCGCCATCTCGACACCCCAATGCATGTGGTCGAGCTCGCGGATCGAATGAGCGTCCGGATTGATGCTGAAGATGCAGCCCTGATCGAGTGCCTTTTGATGCCAGCGCCAGTCGAGGTCGAGTCGCCACGGATGTGCGTTGATTTCGACAGCGACGCCGTGTTTCGCACACGCTTTGAGGACTTTGTCGACGTCAAGATCATAACCGGGCCGGCGCAACAGCTGGCGACCGGTCATGTGCCCGATGATTGTCGTCCGAGGATTTCCGATCGCTTCAATGATACGCTCCGTCTGTTCCTTCTTGGGCAAGTTGAAGCGGCTGTGCACGCTCGCGACGACGAAATCGAACTGCTCCAAGATATGATTCGGGTAATCGAGCGAGCCATCCGCCAGGATGTCCGCCTCGATGCCCTTCAGTATGCGAAATTTTCCCTTGTATGCCTTGTTCAGCCGGTCAGCTTCCCGGTGCTGTTCAGCAATCTCCTGCAACGAAAGGCCGCCTGCGTAGTGAGCGGACTGCGAATGATCGGCGACACCATAGTATTCGAAACCGCGCTTGCGCGTGGCTTCAGCCATTGCCTCAAGCGTTTCGGTGCCATCGGATGCGGTCGTGTGAGAATGCAGGATGCCATGCAGATCTTCATCCCGAATGAGGGCGGGTAGCTTCTGCTTTGCCGCTCGCTTAATCTCGTCCCTGCCTTCGCGCAATTCAGGCTCGATAAACTGCAAGTCTAGAGCTTGGTAGATTTCTTCTTCTGTCGCTGACGCGATCAGCTTTCTCCCGCGATGAAGCCCGTCGGCGTTCAGGGTGAATCCCTTGTCGGCCGCGAACGTCTTCAGTTGCTCAAGGTGGTCTGCCGAACCGGTTGCTTCGAGCAGGCTCGCGCCAAAGTGCTTCCTGTCCGTGACAACAAGCCTGAGGCTCGTATCCTCGATTCCAGTCGACTTTCTGCCCTGCGCTACCAGGGCGAAGTCGGAAACGAGCTCGCAACCGCGCCGGAAGTCACCTGCAATTTCGACGCGCGAAAATTCTGGATGCTCTTGCTTCACCGATATGACCGCATGTTCGAGAAGAGCGGCGGCCTTGTGCAGGTGAAGTTGCGTTTCGCCGCTTCGCACGATGGCCAGGTGCTGCAGGAGCTTTGTCTGAAGCGCGGCGCCGAGGCCTTTGACTGGGCGTATGCGGTCTTCTCTTGCTGCGGCCTCGAGCTCCGCCAGCGAGTTCAGGCCGAGCGCCTGATGAATCTTCAGTATCTTATCGGGACGAAGCCCGGGTATGGCAAACAGCTCCATCACGCCCGCTGGAACATCCTCGCGCAGCTTCTCAAGGCTTGGGTGCGTGCCGGTTTGGTAAAGCTTGGTCACGATGTCTGCGATCGCGTCACCGATCCCCGGGATCTTGGTGAGGGCGCCGGCGGCGATGATCCGATCAAGCGGCTGCGACAGCGCCGTCAGACTGTCTGCCGCGCGCAAGTATGCCTTTGTGCGATAGGGATTGTCGCCGCGCATAGACGCCCGTTGCGCGTATTCCCTCAAAAGACTGGCGACGGTCCTCGGATCGATTTTTGCCATGGCTTCAGCCAAACGAGGCCGATCTCCGCAGGTTCCAATCAGGCAAGGCCATGAGCGCCGCGTTGCCTTTTAAATCCCGGCTTTACTGCCTCTTCCCGCGTCGGACGCTACAGATTGGGCAAGGATTGGTCAGCGCGACCCCATCCTTCCAGAGCTTTGGAGGCTGCGCGTTTCTTTAATTCGTGAGCATCGCCCACGTGGAAATGAGAGGGCGCATCTATTGTCTTCATCTCCGCCCACGTGATCGGTGCCGCGACAGGAGCGCCCGGACGTGATCTTGCGCTGTAGGGCATGATCGCGGTCGCCCCGCGCTGATTGCGTAGATAGTCCACAAAGATGCGACCCTTGCGGCGCGCCTTTGACAACACAGCCGTGAAATGGGCTGGATCGCTCTGGGCGACCGCCTGCGCCAGGCGAGACGCGAAGTCCTTCACCTCTGGCCACTCGGCGCCAGGGGTGAGGGGCGCGATGACGTGCACTCCTTTGCCTCCCGTCAGCATCGGGAAAGTCGTAAGCCCCAGAGATTTAAGGATAGCGCGGAACTGAAAGGCAGCGGCGCGGACGGCCTCAAAATCGAGGCCTTCATCGGGGTCGAGGTCGAACACGAGGCGGTCGGCCTTTTCGACATCCTCGATCCGAGCCCCCCATCCATGCAGCTCGATCGTTCCCATCTGGACGCAAGTCATCAGTCCGTCGGCATCGTCGACATAGAGATATGGTTCCTCGTGCCCGTCCTTCTCCGTGATGCCGACGTGGTGGACTTTGTCGCCAAAGCTGCCGGCGTCGTGTTTTTGGAAGAAGCACTTCTTCGCGCGGCCCTGTGGGCATCGAACCAGACTGATCGGCCGGCTGCCAACCCAAGGAAGCATGATCGCCGCGACCGCTGCGTAATGGTCGGCGAGCTGTCCCTTGGTGATGTTGGACTCCGGATAGATGACGCGGTCACGGTTACTTATCGCGATGGCGGTTGTCGCAGACGCGGCGAGATCGGCTGCATGACGTTCAGTCTCGAGCACGACCGCCTCCGGCTTCTTGTCTTCGCGGAGACCAAGATAGCTCGGATGTCGTAACGTCCCTTCATTTGTCATTTCGGTGAAGGCAATCTCAGCGACCAGTTTCGGACGGAGCCAGTGTGCGCCGCGCACTTCGGCGCGTGGTGCGTCGACGGTGGCGGCCTTCTGCTCAAGCGGCGCCATGATCTTCAAGAGACGAAGAAGTTCAGCGGTATCGAAGCCGGTGCCGACTTTCCCGGCGTAACGCAGCTTGCCGCGGTCATGAACGCCAAGGATCAAGGACCGAAACGCGCGGACCTTGTCGGACGGCGTCCAGCCGACAATCACAAATTCCTGCCGCCTGATGCATTTGATCTTCAGCCAGCTTGCGCCGCGGGCCGCCACATAACTCGAATCCGCGAGCTTTGAGATGACGCCCTCAAGGCCGGCTGCGCAGAAGCGATCGAGCAGCTCTTCTCCGCGGCCGAGGATATGGTCGGAGTAACGAAGGACCGGATCTTTCGCAGGCAAGATCGCCTCCAGCTTCGCCTTGCGCTCAAGAAGAGGAAGCCTTGTCAGATCTTCGCCGTCGAGCTGCAGCAGATCGAACGCATAAAAGTCGATAGTCGCCGGGGCACCCTTCAATGCATTCTGAAGCGCCTGGAAGTTAGATCTTCCTTCCGCATCGACAACCGCGGCCTCGCCGTCAATCAGGGCGGAGCGCACCTTGAGCTTGCGAGCCTCGGAGAGGATCGAGGGAAAACGGCTAGACCAGTCCAGACCAGATCGTGTGTAGGCTCGCGCCTCGCCTCCGCCGACGGCAACGAGAATACGATAGCCGTCGTACTTCATCTCATGGATCCAACGATCGCCGGCAGGGACCGTGTCCACGAGCGTTGCGAGCTGGACCGGCCGGAAAGCAGGCGGCGCTAAAGTGACCTCGTCACGAGCGGGCGACTTCGCTTGACCAGCGCCCGACCCATTGATTGCCTTACGCGACGTTGGCTTGACCACTCTGACCCAAACCATACTCAGAGACGAAACAGCGTTATCCGCCGTCCAACGCGCGACTACTTCTTTAGTTTCGCTGGGGCCGTGTTGAGCTTTTCGCGATCATTGCCGACCCGCTTGGTTAGCGCCTCGGCCTGAGGCCGTGCTTCCTGCCTCCGGCCCTTCCATTCCCGATTTTCGCACACAGCTCACAGGCAATAATCAAGAGCAGGAACGGGCCTTCAAATGCCGCCACAGCGTATCCGGTTTCTGCCATCGGCTTTAGAAGCCTGACATTCCGGTTCCGGTCCCCTGTGCGTACGGTTTTGATCTTCTCGTCGAACCCCATGTTTCGATTGATGATTACTCGACGTGCCCCATTGAGGCCAACTACCTCGCCCAGAGCAGCTCCGATGCCAGTTTCAAGAAGTGCAAAATGGCCATAAATGCGCCGACCAGAGTGAATGCTCTCGTATCCGGGTCTATTTCGAGCAGCGCGGACTTGGTCAGCATTCAGACAGCCTAGCGGGTCCTTCCCAACATAGCCATGGGCACCGGCCTGCTACTCACGGAGCACCCCTCCTCCCTGGCAGCAGCCTCGAAAGCCTGACGGACCTCTTCCGGAGTCACACGGTCCTGAAAGCCGTCGGCGCACAGTTGCACAGCCTTCCTCCACTTAGGTCCCATCTTGGTCCACTTCATGAGTTCCTCGGCGGCACCCTCGACGTTGTTGCACCCGTAGGTGACCCCAGGTCGGTCGGTCTTGACGTACACCGGAGGGGAGAACCAATGGGTTGCCACGACACCTCCTACTCAGGGGAGAGATACACGTTGGCCTCCTTAGCGGCAGCCTCAAAGGCCTTTCGTATTATGTGGGGGTCAATCGAATCGCCCTCCAAGGCTGACAGGCAGAGGGTCACCGCCTTATGCCAGCGAGGCCCTCGCCGGGTCCACATCTTGAGCTGCTCAAGGGCTTCCTTCGCGTTGTTGCAGCCATGCCTGACACCGGTTTCACTCTTCACGAACACCGGAGGGACGAACCAGATGGGCGCCATGATACCTCCTACTCAGGGAAGAGATACACGTTGGCCTCCTTGGCAGCCGCCTCAAAGGCTTCACGGACCTCATGGGGGGACACCCTGCCCTCGAACGCGTCGACGCAGGATTGGACCGCCTTGGTCTGTCAATCGGCCCGCAACTGGGACCCTGGATCGGCTCGCAAAAGGGACCCTTTTTTGAGGCACAATGGTCAGCGCTCGCCGGGCGGAGCTGGTCTGGGTTGCGCAGCCCGGCGAGTGCGGATCGGCGTGATGGGGTGATCAGGCGCGGTTCTTGAAGCGCCAGGATTCGTTTCCGGTCTCGATGATCTCGCAGTGATGGGTGAGACGGTCGAGCAGCGCGGTGGTCATCTTGGGGTCGCCGAAGACGGCGGGCCATTCGCCGAATGCCAGGTTGGTGGTGACGATGATCGATGTGCGCTCGTAGAGCCGGCTGATCAGATGGAAGAGCAACTGCCCACCGGCCTGGGCGAACGGGAGATAGCCGAGCTCGTCGAGCACGACGAAGTCGAGCCGGGTGAGATAGTCGGCGATGCGGCCTTGCTTGCCACCGCGGTGCTCGGTCTCCAATCGATTGACGAGATCGACGACGTTGAAGAAGCGGCCGCGCAAGCCGTTGCGGATGAGAGCACGGGCGATGGCGATGGCCAGATGCGACTTGCCGCTTCCTGTGCCGCCGATGAGCACGGCGTTGCGCTGGTCGGCGACGAAGGTGCCGTTGGCAAGGTCCCGGACCAGCACCTCGTTGACCGGCGTGCCGTCGAAGTCGAACTCCTCGATGTCCTTGGCGAGCGGCAGTTTTGCGACGGTGAGCTGGTATTTGATGGAGCGGGCCTGCTTCTCGGCGATCTCGGCCGAGAGCAGATCGCCGACGATCTTCGGTGGCTCGTGCTGGCGCTTGATGCCTGTCGCCATGACCTCGTCGTAGGCGCTGCGCATGCCATAGAGCTTCAGCGTCCCCCATAAGATCCAGAACCTGGGTGCGTTCCATCAGCTTGCCCTCCTGAGGCTGTCGTAGCGGGCGCAGTCGGCCTGCGGCTCATGCTGCAGGCGGAGCGCGTCCGGGGTGAGGATGGTGACGGCCGGCGCCGGATCGCGCCGACGCGCCAAGATATTGATGATGACGGCTGACGAGCAGACGTTCTGGTCGAGCGCTTCCTGGCAGGCCGCCTCGACGGCATCGAGACCGTCGCTGAGAACGGCGGCCAGGATCGCCACCATCTGCCGATCGCCGTCGTCCGCGGACTTCAATCTGCGCCGGACCCGCTCCATTGCCGATGGCAGAACCCAGCCCTGGAACGGCGCGCCATTGCGCAACGCTCCGGGCTTGCGGGCAAGCACGGGGACATAGTGCCAGGGGTCGTGGATCGTCTCGCCGCGCCCGAACGAGCGGACATGTTCGGCGACGAGGCTGCCGTCCTGACGGATGACGATGCGATCGGCATAGGCATGGATCTCGACCGGGCGGCCGACGGCCGTCGACAGGACCGAGTATTTGTTGTTGTCGAAGCGCACCGTGCAGGTCTTCGACACCGAGGCCGGCACCGTATGGAACCCGTCGAAGGAACCGCGGTATTCAACCAGCTTGCCACGCTCCTCCTCGAACACGTTCCAGATCGTTCGTTCCGGTTGCTCGACGTGACGATGCGCCTTGGCGTAGGCGACGCACTTGTCATGCAGCCAGGCGTTTAGCTCCTCATAGGTCTCGAAGCGCAGCCGCGGCGTGAAGAAGCGCTCGCGCACCAGCCCGACCTGGTTCTCGACCTGACCCTTCTCCCAGCCCGAGGCCGGTGTGCAGGCGACCGGCTGCACCAGATAATGGCTGCACATCTGCAGGAAGCGGCGATTGTATTGGCGATCCTTGCCAACAAAGATCGTTTCCACCGCCGTCTTCATGTTGTCGTAGATGCCGCGCGTGCAGGCGCCACCGAAGAAGGCGAAGGCCCGGTCGTGGGCGTCGAACACCATCTCCTGCGTCTCCCGCGGATAGGCCCTGACGAACATCACGCGGCTATGGCAGAGCCGGACATGGGCGACCTTCACGGTCACTGTCACGTCCGCGTCAAGGACGAAATCCGTTGGTTTCTTCCCTTCCTCACCGCGAAGGGCCCGGCGTTCGTCCCAACGATCGAGCCAACTATGAAACACTCTGTTTGTTTCCTAACTCGCTCGCTCGCCAGCGGCCTAATCCTGGATCGAACAGGCCGTATAGTGCGACTAGCACTGAAATGGCCAGAAGGGTCGAAAAGCCGGCAAACGCGTCGATCAACAAGTAGCTGACAACAAGTAACGCCACGACCGCCGACATCTTCCACAAAGGCGCATGAAATCGACCTCCGACACCTAATCGGATGGAGCCATACAGAAATACAAAACAGGTCGAAATAACGATAAGAAGGCTGCTGTAATGCGTCGGCATACGATAGCGGAACCCGGTGCTCACATCATCGCGACCTTGGAACATCGAAGACATATCGCCGACCAACCACGCCACAATATTCTCACCACTGGATGCCAGATAAGAGCTTTGGACCTTGATCCATATGGCGACCAGAACCCCCAAAACAGTACACCGAAAAACCCCACGCATCACTGTGAGGCCGGCTTCATTGAGCTCTTGCTGATGATCAACATACGAGAGCTTCTTCAATCTGTCTCCAATTCTCCAAAGATCATGAACAACCGTGTAGACCAAAATGAGACCTGCGAAGAAAAGATAAAACACCAGGCACATGTATAGGTAGGCTAGCCCCGTAAAAGCGACTGTTTCTGGGACAGATATGACCTCAGGACGCACAAGAGCTATTTTCCCCCAATCCATGGCATAGTTGCCACCGCCCCTCATCAACGGGATCAGGGACACGCCGATCCATTGAAAAAGGCCCGCGAACAGCAAGCAAATCAAAAAAACCGACCAATAGGTGTACGAGGAAGCGTCAACGTTGCGCAACCAGGCGTCGTCGCTTTCCACCTCACCGCCTTGCGCTGCAAGCTTTCTGCGCCCCTCATTTTTCCAGAAGACCAGCAACTCTATAACGAAGAAGAAAAACAGCGGTAAGAACACCATAAAGTCTAGTGTCCAATTTGCGGCCCAAAGGAATCCAACCTGCTTAACGAGCCCGTCGGCTCGCTCGTAGGTTACGTTGTGGATGCCAATGATGTACGACAAAAAGCCGAGGGCGGTCATACCGGCAAACACCGACGCCGGCAAATTCAGGGGAGATCCGTAACTAAAAAACGCCTCCGATTTCCTCGCCAAACTAAAACGCCGCCTCGGCCCCTTGGCGTCAGTATCCCGTGTCAACTCGGCCGGCGAGTCTGTCTTGTCATCGAAAGTCCCAGTGAGTGCCGTATCTGGAGTCTCCTGTGCAGTGCTGCTTCCGGCTCTCTTCCATTCTCGTCTCTTGGCCGATAGCCGCGATTGCGCCGCACCAAGCTCCATCTGCCATTCGCTGGTTGCGATCGGATCATCGCATCCAAAAATCCTCGCCAGCCAACGAATGTTGGTAGTGCTAATCCCCTTGTCGTTCTCCTGAAACCAAAGCTGCACCGTTCGCAGATCGACTCCAACCCGGTTGGAATCAATCTGTGAAATCGCCTCTGCAAGAAGCTCGGGCGTCCATGGGCCTGCAGGAAACCCGTCTTTGCCTAACGGCCGACCTGCACCCGCCGCCGCCAGTCGTTTGAATAATTCTTTGAAATCACTCCCGTCTCTCGGCGGAGGGAGAAATAACTTTTCGTTCCTAAACAACGACTTATAGGCTCTGGTTTCGTTCCGTTCGCTAGGCTTCGTATCCTATCGTGCCTTCGTCCTCAATGAACGTATTTATCAACTGGATTTTGGCCGGCACGGGAGAGGATCGAATGACCGGCGACCCGCTGGAGAGGCTGAACACGGTTGTTGCGTGGGAGATGTCCATGGGACTGTTCATCCGCACCATCGGCCGGTCGCGCCCGCGCCAAGGTCAAAATCGGCATGGGCAATATAGCCTACAATCTGGAACGTTTTTGTCTGGTGGCCAGGGAATGAAGCCATGCTAAGCCTAGGAAAACCCTCAAATGATCTATCCCGAGACGACCATTTCGCTCGGCAGAATCGTCCGGCGACTCATGCTGATGCGAGGGTCGGCTTAACCCTAGCCGACAGAACCGAACGACATATGGCAGCTCAAAGAGCGGCCGAAACGTTGCAACAGGAGAAGGGGCGCTGGGCCGGCGATGTGATCGCGTTGGATGAGGCCGCGCCGCGGCGCGACGTGGTGACGTATCGGCCAGCCGATCACCGGGAATCAATCGAGAAACTGGTGTATATCGCGGCATATTTGATCGCGAGGCGGAAGGGTCTCGAAGAAGGGGAGATGGCGACGGTCATGGAGATGGCGGAGCCATTTGGGTAAGGTGATCTGCTACATCTTCGAAAACACTTATGAGTGACCAACAATACGAGATTATCTACAGGGCATCCAATTTGGCTGGGGTTCTTGGAAGCTTTTCGAACTTTCTGTCTGGCACCTCCAGCCGAATTGCGCGCCCCCGCGAGGGCGGCTGGGATGTCAGAATTTGCCATGGGACAATCTTAGTCGACGCATTCGACTGAGGGGTTCAAGCCGAGGAGGGCAACCGCCAATACAGAGCGTGTCGAAATCGCAATAAGATCGTTCCTAGCCGACGTGGCTCGTGTTTAGATGTCGAGAAAACCCGTGAGACCTATAGGCCACTCAGTAGGCGCCGGTCCACACAGGTCGATAAATCGAATCTGGAGGCTGAGTTCCTACCTGACGCTCCTGATTTCAACTTTGACGATCTTTCAAGGTCTGATCTGGCCTTTGTGCTTGCGGAGAAGATTAATCTGATTTGGGACGCACAGAACCGTGAGCTTTGGCAGGTAGTGGTCGAAAACCCAAGACAGTTTGAGTGGATCGAGTGACGGCAACGCAACTGAGCTCATCTTTAAAGCCGGATGAGCCGACCAGCTCGGCGGCGATGAAGGCGACGGCGCCAGCACCGCTGCCGAACGCACATGCCGACCGCGATGCCGGGCCTGCAAATATACGCGCGTCACATGGGCAGATGAGACGTTCCTGGCGGGCCAGCCGAGTAAGCTGGAACGCGGAATTGCCGAGCACGTAGGCAGGATCGGTCATGGCTTGATGTCTCCAAGGAGGAGAGGCCTATGATCGACCGGCTGGAAATCCGCGTCAATGTACGCCAGGCGTCGCCGCTCCATGCTTGGGCGCCACCTGCCTCAGCGGCGCCTTGGCGTCCCGCGCCAGCGTCTTCGTCGCCTACAGCCACTCGATCTTCAGGATCGGGTGAAGCTCGATGCCGTTCAGCGGCGAGGCGCCGGTGGCACCATGGATGCGGTCGAAGAACCCGACGCCGGTTATGCGCGCGGCGGTCGGCTTCACCTTCGCCTCGAAGGTTGGCATCTCCAGGGCTTCGTCCAGCGGCGTGCGGAACGAGACCGGCAGCCTCTGAATGGCCATCGGCTGCATCAGGAATTGATCGTCGCTGACGGCGTCGCGCGGTACCAGCGTGTCGTTGAGCTGCACGAAGTCGTGCGGCGACAGCGGCGCGATCAGCTTGTCATCAACCGCCCACCTGACGTCCTTGATGTTCTGCAGCCACGGCGCGGCGGCGTCGATGAAGGGCGGACGCGGCGTCGGCACTTCGCCGACCATCATCTTGCCGCTCGCCCCTTGCAGGACCAGGTGATAGTCGCCGTCCTTCTCCAGCTTGACGCCGATCACGTCGCATTCGATGCGCCACACCGTGAACTCCACCGGCCCGCGCCGGCGTTCCTGGTAACTCGGGAAGAGGATGGTCGGCGGACGCATGTCCGCTGGCCGGCCGATCAGGTTGAGCTCCTCGATCGTCGTCTCGACGATGCCGGTGGCGAGCTTCTGGCCGCCGATCACGTTCTTGCCGACAAGCGCGATGTCGCGATCGGTGCCGGTCTTGATCGACCAGCGCTCCACGCCGGGCTTGGTGACCATCTTCAGTCCGACGACCATCTCCTGGTCGGCCGGCATGGCCTGTTGCCCCTCGGCGGCGCACGCCGCCTTGACCGCCACCGCGACCGCCGCCGGCACCGCGGCGAGAGTGTTGACATCGCCGAACGGCGCCTTGAGGTCGTCGATCCCTGGAGGTGGCGCCGCCGGGCGCGGCGGAGGCGCAGGCGGCACCGGCGGGATGCCTGTCCCTCCTGCGCCATCGCGCGCGCGTCCGAACGTCACGAAGCGTGGGGTGACGTCGCGGTTCGATCCGTTGCCCGGCCCCTTCATTGTGTAGCCGGTGGCCGCGAACAGCTTGCCGCCAGGATGCACCGGCCGCACCGCCAGATAGTCGCCCCATTCTCCCTTGCCGGTCGAGGGATCACCGATCGGGCTGCGCTCGCCATTGGCGACGATGAGGTGTTTTTCGGAACCGGTGAGCAATCCTACGACATGGCTCGGGAACTGCTGAGCACCGCCGATCATGTAGGAGATACCGATCTCGCCGTCCACGTTGGTCGACAGCGCGCCGTAGCAGGTGGCGGCGTCGGGATCAAACACGTTGACGTTGTCGATCAGGTTAAAGCCGGGAAGGCCAATCCGGGCTATCTGGATGAACGGTCGCGCCCTTCGGTTGGACCGGGCGTCGACGCTCCATGCAAACCACAGCTCGTTGCCGGAACGTGTGGCGCCCGTGATGCGGGGGTCGGCACGATCCAGCCACCTGCGGCCGTCCGGCGTGCGCGAGATGTAGCCGTTGCCGCCCAGCCAGCGCGCCACGGCAACTTGCATCTTGGTTGGAGCCGCCGCATTCTCGGGCCACGCAAACACGGCTAGGGTGCTTGTGTCCTGGTGAGCGGCGAAATAGCCGACATTGCTAGTGTTTTGCGCGACGCGGAAGCTCTGCAACTCCATTGAGACGAAATGGGTTTCTGTCGGATTGCCGGCACGGATGCTGGCCAGGCTGATGCGCACGACCGCCGAGCCGACGTTATTGCCCGCGAAGATATTGGTGGTCATATAGAGAAAGTTCTGGCCGACGGCGAGGTCGGGAAAGTCCAGGAAAGCGCCGGGCACGCCGAGCATGGCGGTGGTTATGTCAAACACCTTCCAGCGGCCCTTCGCGACATCGGCTGTTTTGGCGAAGGCCAGCCGCTGGATATTGTCGCCCGATTCAGGACCATACTGCAGCAGCCATACGAACATATCGAGCTCAGCTGCGTACTGGACGACCTGGTCGCAGCAGAAGCGGATGTTGGGGTCCGGCCGCGGGAACGCGCTTTCCGGGTCCATGTATTGGAAGGTCGCGCCGCCGTCGGTGGAAACCGCGGCGTACCAGTTGCCGGTGTAGAGCACGACGTCGCCGTTGATCGCGCAGCTCGGCTCGCCGACGTTGGATGCGGTGCTGTTGGTCGCCGGGCCGGTCAGCTCGGTGTTGCGCCACAGCCCTATCTCGTCGCCTGCGGCGCGCGCCGCCATGAAGGCAGGCGCCAGCCGGATCTCCTTCGATACGCTGTGAACGTCGCGCTCGGCGCCCTCGCTGATCAGCGGCAGCAGATGCCGGGGGTGAATCCGCTTCGGCCTCTCGATCGCGGGCGGGGTCTCAAGTAGCGGAACCGCCTGAACCGGCAATCGGCCGGCCGCGGCGGCACGCGTGCCTCTGCCTGAACCTCTGCGGCTGCTGCTTGCCTTGGCCATCTCGTTTCTCCATTCGGCGGCTCGTTAATCTCGCGGGAGCTATTCGGTGCTGGCCCTCACCGTTCAGGCTTTCATTTCTTTTCCGGAACCGGCGGCAGCGGTCGACGCTGGTGAATGGATCGCTCTTCGCTCGGCGGCGGAGGCATCGGCTGCAGCGGCACTTGATGCTCGCCCTGTGGGCGCAACGGCTTAGGCTTGCTCGTCCCCGGCTTGCCGTCGTCGCGCGCCTTGCCGGGATCGCCTTTTGAATCCTTCGAACCCTTGTCGGGCATGGCAGACCTCCTGTTCGCTGGAGTGGCCGATAGCGCCCCGGGGCGGCTGGACCGCCGCGTCTATTCGAAAGGCGCCTCAGCCGGACCTTGCGCGCTTCCATGCCACCAGCACAAGGCCCGCGATCACGATAGGGACCATGATCAGCGCCGCCTCGATGGAGCCGGAACCGCCGTCGGGGGATATGCCGAATATTCGCTCGATGAAATCCATGAAGTGGCCCTCGCAGATATAGTAGTATTTATTCGTTTGAACTTTATTTCAAGCTAAATTTCCATTGATGGAAATCTGCGCCCAATAAGCGCAAGATTCGTAGCAGAATCACTATAGAAAATCTTCACCACGGCCCACCTCGCGATTGTTTAGATGCGAGTCTTCGTACCTGGCAGTAATTGGTGAGAGAAAGAGACCGTGTTCGGATATCTACTCAATTTCAAAACCATGACTCGGAATATATGCGATGTCGATTTACTCCGAGAAACACGCATTGTTTACTTTGGCTGCCAGATGTGAGGGAGGGTTCGACTCCTTAACTTTGTCATTAGCTGAGCTCAGTCTGCATTTCTCTTCTTGATGGTAACTTCCGGCGATAGATACAGTACCGAGGCAGTTGGCCCAAATCCCCTCACCCTGGCCTCAAGCGTTTCCTCACCGCGAGCTTCCGCAGAAAGGCTTAAGGATTGTCATTGTAGGGGGCATAATCGCCGCTGGGATACCAGGCGCCCCTAAACAAATCAGATTGTCGCCAGACACTGCAGCGCTGTACGTGGTCAGCATCTATAAAACTGTGCCTGCTTCCAGGTTCACCCCAATCACCACCCCAGATGAGCGCATTCCTCTTTGCGAAAACTCCCAGAAACGAAAAATCTCCCTTCCAAGAAGGTTCACCGGCGACGTCCTTCACAATATCGCAGGCAAGGCCGTAGTGATGAACGCCGACCTTTTTCAATTTACTAGCGCCCCGTTCGAATAGCAGCGCCTGACGCTGCCGGCTTCGAAAAGTTTCGAACACCATCAGCTTAATGCCGTGGGTTGCGGCATCCTCGATAATCGATTGGACCCCACTGCGGGTTACCGGCTCGAGCAGGTTTACGTCTGAAACCCGTTCCTTGGACGCAAACATTGCCGCTTTCTGAATAACATCCGTGTAGAAATTGCCCATTTCTGACCCCCGAGTATGAGAAATGCGTGCCCACCACAGTCTTGCGATGAGGACCTCGTCAGGCGACCTCCAAGCGCTTCTCGGGCCAACGGAGAAATGGAGACTGGACTCCGCGCCGGACGAGCAGAGAATTGTTGAGGCGAAGTATTTTGCGAACGCTCGCCAGCGCTGTTTCATTCACCTCGATATATGCAACGATGTACCACTCGCCGTTTTCTTCCCTGGCCATACCCATCGGCTCAGCTCGCCACTGCAACGCGCCGTGGTGGGGCATGAAGTAGGTTTCCTGGATACCGCCAACCGCGCTGAGGCCCTCGTCGAGAGCGTATTCCATGACAGCGCAGCATAGCTCAGTGTGGGTCCCTCTAAGCCCCGCGGAGCGCCTGTCGGGGACAACGAAAGTGCGTGTCCATTCAGCCCAGTCCCGGCGCCTCGGAACACCTGATTTTTCGCACATATGAGGAAAGACTTCCGAGACCATATGTGGTTCGCTGGTTGGGATCAGCCGCGCTGAGGTGACCACGCGGCCTTCTTCGATGCCAAGCAGGTATGTGGCCGCGTCCGTATCAAATTGATCCAGTTCGCGACCATCCGGGCTCTCTGGACGCCAATGTTTATGGTGCACGAAAAAGTCGTGGCGCCGGCGCAGGAATTCGTCGAATTCGCTTTCATAGAGATGCTTGTTCAGCGCATTGACGACATGGGCTTCTATCATAGCGCGATCCCCCATCGTTCTAAGAGGGGATAGTCGCAGTCGCGCTAATATACGTCACCTGTCCGATCGGACAGTTGACACGCTTAGGGGTGGATCAAACGCCCGGGGCGACCCGATGAGTACTTTATCGGAACTGACCCATAGATCGTCGCAACAGCCCAAAGCCCTTGAGGTACGTTATTTCGAAGATGTCCTGCCCGTCGAGTTCGACGCCATCGAGGCGCGGCGCAGGGCAATCAGAGAACAGCCCGGTGGAGAGAAGCTGACAGTCGACATCCGGCGGCGGCCCGCCGTTGATCGTTGATCGGCCCAGTCTGGCGAAGGAATCGGAATACCGCATCTCACCGCCCCGACCGCCTCTAAAGAAGTCCGACCGGCCACCCTCGCCCGATCCGGACCGGCTGTTCGCAAAGTCGACCGCCGGCACCCGACGTTGCGACGGGTCGCCGGATAGCATCAGGCGTGTCGATGTTGACAATCCCGATCGCAACAAGACGCGACCACGGCCTGTGCCCTGCACGATCAATGGGCTCGCGCTCTCCGGCGGCGGCGTCCGGTCAGCAGCGGTGGCGCTCGGTGGCCTGCAGGCATTTTTAGTTAATGTTAATTTCATAGCGATTTGCGTCAGCCCCGAAAGCAGCCTTGAAACCCCGAATGAATTGAGATCGCTCTTCCACGTCGAGCTTAAAGCTACGCTGGGGGAGCCTCTGCGGCAGTGATCTCCCATCAGCGCCCAGGGCTACCACGGCTACGGCTTTTTCTGGAACGGGAAGGGATTGTCCCGATGTAGGTGAAGTGATTGTTGGGGTGATCGGCATGCCATTCGCATCATAGAAAATGATTGACATTCCGGGGTTGCCGCTCGGCAAATCCTTAATGGTCATGGTCCGACCTTGTTGCGCCGCTGCCGGCGAAATAAAGCTAAGCCCAACCTTCGTTGAGGCGCCGGGGTTAGCAAGTTGCTCTTGCAAAATTTGGTTGTTCTTCGCCAGGGATGAGATGGTGGCCGGCAGACTAAGTCCCAGCACCACCGCTCGAAACGGAGCGACCTCTCTCGAAGCCACAGCGATGACGCCACCAAGCAAAGCAAGTATGAGCACTCCGCCAAGCCACGCCAGCACGGAGGGGACGTTAGGACCGCCACTCTCCAGATTCTGCGCCATTGTTAGCAGAGGTGCTGCCACCCCGCCAAACGCGCCGTAAACCCCGATTCGCCAGTTCATCGCTGCCTCGCTACTCGCCATGCTACATTCAGTTCTTAAAGCACGAACTGCTGCGAAGGCAGTTCGACCTGTTTGCCATCTTTAGCGGTTTCATCACATCTCATAGTGCCTGAATCCATTCGCTTTCTGGGAACCGTTCCGCCCACTTTCTCATTTCATGTGCCGCTCAAGTGCCGCAAAAGCAGGAGACTCGTTGATTTGCTGACCGCCGTCTTCTACCCAGATCGTGTAGCTCATGGCGTCGGGCGCATGACCAGACTAGGCGACGAAAAGGTGAAGAGCTTTTCTTCGGCGACCCCATTCAGTAGAAACAAATTAGCCACCGTCGGCGACATCCGCACCCCCGGGAAATAGGTCGTGAAGAGGCTGATCGCCTCACTGCGGTGGGAGAAGAAATCAAAAATCCGCCGCTGCACGAATTGCACGAGGTCGGAGTCAGTCTTGCTGACCAACAGGGCATAAGGCTCGTAGGTGAAGTAAGGCTGTTCCTGCTCAATCTCCGCAATGGGACATTCTTTCTGCTCCGTCCACGCCGCCAGCTTGGCGAGAATAATCTCACGGTCGCCGAAATAGGCTAGCTGGTAGTTAGCCACGTCTTTGTTGCTCTTGCAAAACCACTCTATTATTTGCGTGTGGTTCTCCATGGCACAGAACTGGTAGGTTGGGATCGGTTGCACTTTATCCACGAGGCAGTCGCTGACCGGTTTTGTTGGGGCGATGCAGTCCTGGTCCTGCCCGTTCCTGACCCCGAGCAGGTCGATCTTGCAGGCAGTCTGGGCGACAACCGCCGCCGTGGTGTTGGCCACGTATGCGAGGTATGCGCCACTTTTGGGCGTGCGCGTTCGTCTGAGGAGGTAGGAGACCCCAGACGCAAAGACAATTGGGGAAAAGATGCCGTCCGCTCGAACATCAGGCTCTGAGAAGCGCAAGGTTACCGGGTCGCAGAGTATGTCGATTTTCTGCTCACTCTCAAGACCGTGCGGATCATAGTTCGGCTCGTCCTTCGACTTTCGCAGTCTTTTGAACCGATCGTTCGCGTCCATTGCGACCGACACCACTGAGTAGCCGCTGCCCTCGAAGATCTCGTAGCATAGGTCTGCGATATAGCCCTTGAACTGCCGGTCATCGCCTGAACCGAGACGGTAGGAGAACGGCTCCGCGTCATTTCTGAACCCGAGGACGACCGGTTCCTTGCGCTTCACCGCCTGGAAGGGCGACGAGGATTCGGATGCCTGGGCGAAAACGGCAGTAGCAAAAACACACCCTAACGCGACGAGGGCAACAGCGGCGCTACTGGTCAATACTTTGAGGTGTGTTGTTGCGGGCAGTCCATCTGCTGCCTTGCTACCAGCCTGCAAGCGTGCGAAGAGGCTGGCAGCGAGCAACGCGATCAGGACGTAGACAACAAAATCAGTGACGTTGTAGCGGCGATAGCAATCGAACAGCAGTGTGCATTTGGATCCGCCGCTTCGCGTTGACCAGTACACAAGGTGCGCGATCATCCAGGCGGAGACCAGGGCCGCACTTATAACGCCAAAAAGAAGCGGCGACATCACCCGATGCTTGACGTCTTCCCCCACGTTCTCGACGGCGCAGAGGACGACCAGCACAAAAAGGGATGCAGCGCCCGCCATCCCCAAGAAGTAGGCCAGCGCCGGCTGCTTGCCGCTGAATATGACCTCTCGGAAGCGGGCCGGGTCCTCTGCGATGATCGCCATCCAAAGGAGGGCCAGCAAACCGAGGCCAACTACCGCCACGATAGCCGCGAGGCCCATAGCCACCAGGGCACGCCTCACCGTTCCCACCGACAATTGCCTCAACCGGATCGGCTGCCAGCTCTTGAGAACTTTGAGATTATTCCGCCAGAAGAATACTGCCATCGATGGTAGCCAGAAAATAACCCCAATCCGCATAGTTTCGAGTCCTGCGGTCGCGAAAACCGTGAGGGCGCTCTTCTCCACACTTCCCAGCAGCGAATGCATTCCCGCCGCGGTCATCGCCGCGTAAGTGAGGAATACAGGAAACAGCAGCAAGAGGATTGCAACATCAGGGCCCGGAGGCACCTTGTCGTCCGGAAAGGTACGCTGCATCACAGCCCTGAACTCTGAATCCCGGATTTTCTCAAAGTTCCTGTCTCTTTCGGCAAATACTGTGAAGACCGAGCCGAACTCGTCCCTGAGCCTGTCCATTTGCTGGATCGTGACCGCCAGCTTTGCTTCAAGCCGACGCTGGTGCTTCTTGAGCGCGTCTCCTTGAACGGCTCCTGTCCGCTCACGGGCCGGCCCGGTCGCAAAGTAGTCGGTCGCAATAATCTCTTCGAAGCCCTGCAGGGCCATCTCCGCTTCGGCGAGCTGCTCCGCCTCGAGGCGCCGCAGTTCGTCTCGAACACTCCCCGTCGGCCAGGCGTCCTCTTCGCGAGTCAGCTTTACCAGGAGCTCGAGCTCCTCGTGGGCAATCATCACGCGGGAGACCGAATCTGTCTCCTCGACATGAGCCGCCGCCCAGGACGGCAACCGCGCGATCTCTGAGGACACACTTGGCGAGACCATGGTCTCGAGATGGGTTAGCAGTTGGCGGGTATGGTCCTTGATTTTCACAGGAATCCCTACCCATTGGTGCCGGCGTAATAAGTATAGGCGCGCCGCACGGGACCGCGTCCGGTCAATTGCGTCGGCGCCAGTTCGCGGAGTACGCGATAGTCGAATGATGATGGATCGAAGGTTCTCTGCCGGAAGCGCTGGCGGGAGAAGATCGCGATCACGACGGCCCCGAACACGAACCACAGCACAAAACCCCAGTCGGGTCGGATACCCATGCACGGCAGCTGCCACCGTTCCTCGGGCTTCAGTAGTTCATAATTCCAGAGTGTCGTTGCGACCCCTTCAGGCCAGACGCCTTCAAAACTTCCGCCCACCGCACCCTCCGAACGCAGGATAACCCGGCCGCTAACTGCTCAACATCTCTGAATGTTCGGGTCACAGGGGCCAGCTGAATACGCTGACCCGGTACCGCCAACACAAAGCACCGAGAACATGGCCATAAATGCAATCAACAAAAAGGTCCGCATGACGCTCACCATACGTGAAGACAAGACTTGTATATTATCACGTTTGTCGTACCAAAGCAAGATATTTAAGGGTATTAGTGATTAAAGCTGGGAATTGTAATAATACACTTATTGGACCGCAATTTTAATTTCTCAAACGAGGGACAGACTCGGCTCTCGCCAAGGCCATACGCGTCCCGATTATCCAAATCGAAGTGGCCGTCATCAGATCGTGTGCATCGCTTGAACTCGACAACCGCTCATTTCAACCTGTCGTTGGTCAGCCAGCCGATTACAGGGTCAGTCTTCTGCCCGGTCGCCGTGACGAATAGATCATCGCTCTGCGAATCCTTCAGTGCACGAAGCGCCTGCTCCACGGACGCCCCCTGGGGCACGAAGCCGAATTGGACGGCATCGGCCGCGTTGTTCCCAACCTTCAGATAGTCGTCAATCGTCACCGCTTCTGCCTTGAGCTTTCCGGCTTCATCGATCCAGTCTGCGGGAATGTTCTTGCGCCGGATCACGAAGACCGGAGAGCGAGCTTTGTCGAAGACAATGACGCGCGTAGTTTGATCATTGAAGCGCGAGAAGACATCCGACATCAGCGTGGTCCGCACGCCTGCCCGGTCGGCCTCGATCTTGGCGATCTTCTCATATGTGACCATGCGCGACGACGCGAAGGCCTGGTGCGCGTTTGGTGGATTGGCAGCCAGGAGGGCCGCCTCTGACGCCTGCTTAAAGCTTTCGTTGGTGAAGTAGAAGGCAAGGACCGTTCCCACCCAAGTCGCGAAGACGGGAAGTGTGGCAGTGAAAATGCTCATCAAGATGGTGTCGAGCTTATCGTGGATTACATTGGACCCTGGGACGGTGCCCAGCTGCCAAAACACGATGATCAGGAGCGCGGACAGCGCCGTAATGGCGAGCGTTCCCACTGTGAGCACGATCGGCGCGATACGCTGGCGCATCCAAGGGTCGGAACCTCCGGGCTCGGTCCCTGCGAGCTGCGACGAGACGGCAGGCCCGATGGCATACCGGGCTACGACCATCACCACTGCGGAAAGGGCCACGATGGCTGCGAGATGTGCGAGCTTCTCGAATCCGCCCCACCCAACTGTAGGCACGTCGAGAAAGCTTAGGCCGGCCACAAGTCCAACAAGGCCGATGCAAAGAGGAAGATACCGACGGAACAGCTCCTCAACGGCCATGATGAGTCCTTTCGACCAACACAATTCTTGCGTTTCCAAGACACGAAGATCCCGGTTGCGCGACGTTCAGCCGAAATTCTCGGCTTTCATACCCCTGATCAGCCGCTCGTTTACCTTTGCAGCAGCCTCGGCTTTGGTGACGATACCGTCGCGATTGACGTCGAGACCACTGTTCTGATCAAAGGCTTTAGTCCCAGCTCGGAACAGGACGTGGGCCTCGGGCTGACCCACCGCCGTCGGCAACAGAACAGCCATATAGAGGTCACTCAGGGTGGGCATCGGCCTGTTGCGGGCGATGGATTTGAGGTATTTCTCGACGAAATCAAGTTGGGTGACAGCGGACATCGCTGCCAGCTTGTCCGTAGTCGTCCCAAGACCCTCCGCCGTCCCTTGCATGAACTGGATGAGCCCCGTCGCTCCGCTGCCCGCGGCGTTCCGCTTGTCCGGTGCGAATGTCTCGCCACTCTCGAACGCCATTACCGCCATTAGATGGCTCGGATCGCATTTGAGTCGCTTCGCTATCTCAATGACCTTCGCCTTGAATCCGGGTCCCGCCTTCCGTTCCGCCGTGGCGCCCCAGGCGATCGGGCTCAATGCGGAGACTGCGTCCGAAGCCGCGCCCAGCTCAGCGCCAGCGGCGCTTGGCTCCGCGCCGGGAGCGATTCCTACTGTGCGCGATCGGCCACGTCGGTCGCCGATCGCTTCGCTAAAGTCGAAGTTGGGAAGCGCGAACCCAAGCTCCGCGGCGGTCTCGGGACCGACAATCCCATCGTCCGCGTGGGGGCCGAACACCTGAGTCTGCAGGTCGAGGACAGCTTGGAACGTCGTAGTGCCGAACTCTCCATCGTCCTCAATAACTCGGCCGAGCTTTGCGGCTAGCCGGCGCTGCAGCTCCGCGACGAGCTCGCCCGAGGATCCCATCCTCAGGATGATCGTTTTGCCCTGTAGACGGTTTCTGACGATCTGCTGCACCTCGGACTGGTCGAACAGGACGTATTCGGTCCCTTCCTGCATGCCGGCACCCGGGCTGAACGGCTCGATGAACTTCGCCCAAGGTCCGCGCTCGCTGCCTCTCTCGCCCTTCTTCACCGTCCCGGCGACAACTTGGCAGCCGACGCTGGAGAAGCGGGTGTTCGGGATTTCCCCTCCGGGTCCCATGTGAAAGGCGCAATGGATGTTGTCGCCAGCGATTCGGCCGACCTCCCACCGGTCGACGAGGTCGAAATCGACATCGTCTCCGGTGCGCTGCAGCGTAATCGCGCACTCCTGGAGCAGCGCCAAGTGGCCCGACGGCCCCTCGGAACGTTTATGGAAGCCAGGCCGATACAAAAGGTAGCGGCCTCGCCCCATCTGATTGACGCCCGCACCGCCCTGCCCCACGCCTCCCAGGACAGCGCTGAAGAAGGGAACAGTCGAGCCGGGGAACAGAGCGAAGCCGGCGCCGGGCTGCCACTGACCGATCGTGCAATTCATCGTCCTGTAATTGACAGCGCTGGACGTAATCTCATGCTCGGTGGCGAAGCCGGTGCCCGAACCGTCGATGGGCAAGCAGCCGCGAATTCCGAACACAACAATCTTCCCCGGTTCGATCGGAAAAAGAGATCGCTTCCACAATCCGATTAGGTGGGCCTCTGTAAGGCGGAGGCCCTCGCCCATTACCGAGGGATCTCCGGGGTCGGGCGCGGTGATGCCGCTACCACCTGCGGCCGACATGCGCGATGGCGCCGGCGCGTTATCCGACGACAAGGCTTCTTCAGCGTCATCGTCGGGTCCATCGGACGATGCATCCTCGCCCCCCAGCTGAGTGCCCGCCTCGGTTACCTGCGGGCCAAATGGGCCGGAGCTAGCTCTGCGCGTGAGAGCGTCAATTTTCTTCTTGAGGTCGTCGACCTCCTTCGCCGAGGTTGCGAGTATGCGCAGGGCAAGCTCGTCGGAGAGATTATCCAATTCCACCAAGGTAGCCTTGATGTCGGCTTTCCGGGCCGAGTCTGTCTCGGCATTGAAGAGTGCGACCAGCTTCACCCTTTGCTGGTTGAGGTCCTGAAGTTGTTCTTGCAAAGTAGGCATTGAAACCTCTCTACGGCGAAACTCTGTTTTGATTAGCTTTGATCTGTTCGGCGAGGATACGGATCTCGACGGAAGCCTCAGCGAGCGCGGCGACGTCGGCGGTCCCTGAGCCGCTGGCTGCGCTCGCGGCAGCTGCGTCCATGGCCAAGACGGTCTGGTCAAGCAGGATTACCCAACCCGCTAACGCCCGGCGGTCGCGTCCAAGGTCGATGAGATTCTGCTGCGACAGGCCGCTGCCTGACATCGTTGAACCTGGTTCGCGATAAGATCGGCTCATCACGTCGTACATCGCAGGCGTGGCATTCCTAAGAGCCAACAGAAGGTCACGCATCGCGGGGAAACCGACCACGAGCTGGCGCCGGAACGTCTCGCGACCAGCAAGCGTTGCGATCTGCCGGAACACAGGCAAGGCAATGGCGACCGCGGCCGAACCCTGCCCGAGAAAGGCTGTCGCGGTTGCACCAAGGGCGCCCTGAGAGTTGGCGCTAGCCATAGCGGTTCCCGCTGCCTCGAGATTAGTGGAGATCGAAACGAGACGGTTAGACAGAGCGGCGGCGGCTTCACCGTTTGCCAACGCGGCCACCGCGTCGTTGTATGCCTTGATCGACTGGAGCGACGCGCGAAATGACATGGTCAATGGCGGGTCGCCGACATCCGTGTAGTAGCGTGCGTTGCTCGGATCGAATGACAGTGGACTACGGCGTGCAAGGAGTCGGCCCGCGACAATCCTTTCCGCCACAGCCATACGGTCGAGGACCTCGGTTCCCTGTCTGAACTGGGCATCCGAAGCCTGCACATAGGCCTGGAATTCGGCGACGCCCCGGGTGCAGCCCGACAGCGCAATGCCGACAATTACAATGATCACAATCGCACAGGCGTTTCCTGCAATAGGCACCGAAGCCCTGCGCCTATGCAAAAGAGTGTGCTGAGCTATGGTGTGCGGTACCACACGCATCTACCATTTACGCCGTCGTTTCATCTGCCATCAATCCCCTAGGATAGAGTGATGATCTGCCTTCGTAGAAGCAGGTTGTTTAAATGTTCTTTTCTCAGATGATGTATTCGCGAGCGCGCTAATACTGCTGCCAATCTCCATTGCGGTCTTTCGCTTTTCCAAAAATGGTGTTTGTGGTTCACGCCTCACCAGCAAACTCTGCCCAATTCCAAGTATCTTCCTAACACTCGCCAGCGCCGCTTCATTCACCTCGATATACGCGACGATGTACCATTCGCCGTTTTCCTCCCTGGCCATGCCCATCGGCTCGGCCCGCCATTTGAGCGCGCCATGGTGGGGCATGAAGTACGTCTCCTGGACACCGCCGACGGCGCTGAGGCCCTCATCGAGAGCGTATTCCATCACCGCGCAGCACAGCTGCGTCAGCGTGCCCCTCAGTCCGGCAGTGCGCTTGTCGGGAACGACGAATGTGCGTGTCCATTCGGCCCAATCGGGTCGCCTCGGAACCCCTGATTTTTCGCACATGTGAGGAAAGACTTCCGAGACCATATGCGGTTCGCTGGTTGGGATCAATCGAGCCGAAGTCACTACGCGACCGCCTTCAATGCCCAGCAGGTAAGTCGCCGCGTCTGTATCGAATTGATCCAGTTCGCGACCGTCCGGGCTCGGAGGGCGCCAATGTTTCTGGTGCACGAAGAAGTCGTGCCGGCGGCGCAGAAACTCGTCGAATTCGTTCTCGTAGAGATGCTTGTTATGCGCATTGACTACGTGGGCCGTTATCATGGCGCGATCCCCCAATCGTTCTCGCAGGGATACTCGCAGTCGCGCTAATATACGTCACCTGTCCGATCGGACAGTTGACGCGTTTCAGGGATGGATCAAACGTCGCCGCACCGCTTCAACGACCGCTTGCGTGGTTGTTGCGACGCCAAAAGCCTCGCGAGCCCGTGTCGAGTGCCATTTGACCGTACGCTCGGTCAGGCCGAGAATCTGCGAGGTTTCCGACGAGCTCTTGCCGGCCGCAGCCCACAAGAGCACCTCTTTTTCGCGGTCGGTCAGCACGCCCTCGTGGTCATCATCGTCATTCGACAAGGCCTGGATCGACATGCCGGCATAGACCGCCATCGTCACCAGTTGCACCTGATGGCGCGGCGACAGGGTGCAGGCCTTCGCGGAAGAGGCAAACGACAGCACGGATTGCCAATGATGAACGCTGAGCATCGGTACAGCGAAGCCGCTACAGATGCCGAACTCCGTCGCCTCGCCAGCAACGCGTCGTGAGCCCTCCGTATCCGACCACTTTGCCGGGACTTCGGACCAGAGGAACGGCTTCAAAGTCTTTGCCGAGTAAACGCAAACGCCGTCGACGGCGGCATGCTCGGCCTCGACATAGCGTTCGAACCAGCCGGCCGGCCAGCCATTCAGTTCAACCATGGGGGCAAGCTTCTGCCCACCGAGCGGCACGCCGCTCAGGATAAGGTGCTCGAAGCCGAGATTTCGCACGGTTTCGAGCAGGTCGCCCAGCAGCGGCCCGGTAGCTGTGTGCTTTCTGCAGCGTTCCACGAAATCGAACACGTCTGAATCGATCATGTGAAAGATCCCCTCCGGAACACGACCTCGTTTAAGTATAACCTGAATTAGAATTGTCGAATATAGTCTTAATCGGCGTCCGCCAGCCGGGCGGCGACGTTGGCCTATGCCTGCTCTACCTTGGCCCTGTAGTCGATATCGTCGGCGCGAACAGGGACTGTGCCGGCCTGGCTCGCGCTGCCGACATAGAACGTGCCGTCGCTCCAGATTGCGTGCATGATCACCGCCAGCTTGCGCGCCACCGCGACACAGGCCTTGCGGTGGCAGGAGCGCTTGACCATCTCCTGGCCCCAGCTTTTGACCGTGTCCTTGCCCTTGGAGCGTGTCAGCAATCCGGACGCCGCCTCGCAAAGCCACGCCGCACGTCTGCATCACCGACCTTCGATGTCCGCCCCTGAACGTCGATCGCGGTGCCCGACTGCCAGCGCCGTGACGTCAGCCCTAAGTAGGCCGCGACGTCGCGCGAGCGGCGGAGCGCTTGGGATCGTCGATCGCCGTCATGAACGAAAGCGCCGTCACCGGGCCAACGTCGGGATGGCCAGGAAGCGCCGGCACGGCTCGCTGCGACCCGACGATCTTCCCGAAGAGATCGTGCAGCCTGCAATACTGTTTCCACAACGCCGCGCGTGCCGACAGCATGGCGTCCATCAGTTCGGCCGACAGTGGATCGTCCGCCACAGCCGTGCGCACCGCCTGCTCGAACGCTCCGCGTCCGCTTCCCCAGACGGAAAAGGAAGTCCCTGTGGCTGAGAGATCGGCGATTCGCCAAATTGGCCGCGAACCCGTCCGAGAGCTCGCCTGGACCGAAAGCCAGACCGCTAGTTTAACGCCGGCCGCTCGCTTTGTTCGAGATCCAAAAGAGAAAAGCCCGCCACCTTTCGGCAGCGGGCCAGGGTCTTGGTGCTTGGATCAGCCAGCATAGGTCAACGAGCGGCGGAGGGGTTGGTTGCGGGACTATCTCCCTTCAGTTGCTTGAGAAGGAGCGTCCCATTCAACTACGCTAGGGCGATCTACTTGACGCAATCCCTTCATGGCCGCTAGCCGCTTCTCAGCTGCTTCCTCTTGCCCGGCTTGGAACTCCTTGTCGGCCGACGCGTCTATCAACACCTTGTGTAATCTCACGATGTCGTAATCCCGCCAGACCACGAGGCCCATTCGCGCAAGAGCCAACACCATGCCGCCAGCTAACGAGCCTGACATCAGGCGGCGTATCTTTTCCGGCCAAAGTGCAGCTACTGACGGAGTGACCACGACCAGATAAATAAGAGGTCCGACCAACAGCACGTTAATCAGTAGTATCGAGGGTATTCCTGCTGTAATTTAACAATTTTAGCTGTCAGGTTTTTTCGCCCTTTTGGTTCGAGGCTCTTCCAGTCAAGCGTTGGCATCCCTCGATTTAGGCGAACGTCCAGTGAAGAAAGCGCCGAGCGTTTTTGCCACGTCCAATTTTGCTTTAATCTTGTCCTGCAAGTTACCGATTAAGTTTTTTTCCTGTTCGGACAAGCCGCGATTTGTGTACATCGGTTCCTCCGCTCAACTCGACAGCCAAAATCAATCAGCCGACGAACGCCCTATGATCGGGCTCACTTGAATGCCGCGTTTAGAACCGCAGCCAATCTAGCCCGCTTCTCTCACCGCGCCCAGGCTCGAGCCGCATCTTGACTGGCGCGGGTCGGCGCTGCTCATCCCCGTTTTGAGGACGAGCGCAGCCAGCGCCGCG
>NZ_JAMYQT010000021.1:0-119114 GCF_040320985.1 Mesorhizobium sp. M0571 | reverse complement strand
CACCCCCCCCCTGGGGGCCCCCCTCCACCAAACCCCCCGCGCCCCGGCTCGCGCCCGGCCCCCCCCGGGCCCCGCTGCGCTGGCTGTGGGCGCAGGCCCCGCATCGGGATGCCCTCGGCATCGCCCGGACCGACGATGAAGGTGTAGGGGCCGGGGGCAACGGTCGGGATCAGGCCGGCCTCGTCGCGAAAGATTTTGTCCGGCAGCTGCGGGCTGACCTGGCGCGGATTGTCGGAATGGTTGAACTGCAGCGTCGAGGCGAGCACCGTCCTGCCGCCGGTGGCGGCAGTCAGGGTCAACACGGTGCGCTGCTGCGAGACGATGCGCTCGGCTCTTGCCGTAAGATCGACCAGCACCCGCACCGGCGCATCGCGTGCGCTCAGGGGCACCGTCACCGGCTTGAATCGGCCCTGGTCGTAAACCCGCCAGGTACCGATCTCATGGCCGGAGAAATTGGTCATCGCCCAGGGGTAGACGACGCCGATGCCGGTACCGATGAGCAGGATCAGGGCGAACAGAGAGCGCATGAGGTCAAGACCCGGTATTCGGCGCGTTGGCGCAGTCGCGGGCGCGCTCCATTTCGTCCAGGAGCATGTCAAGGCCGAGATCAAACGTCCGGTCAAATTCGGCGCTGCCGAAATAACGCCCGGCCGCAGCTACTTTTGGAAAATCCTGTGCCAGTTGCTCGTCACTGACGGTGGTCACAGCCGAAGGCCCCTTCGCATAGCCGGCAGTCTCGTCGAGGATGGCACCTATCAGATAATAGCCGGTGGTGCGGAACAGCCGTGCACCAAGTTCCGGTCCGAAGCCGCCGGCCTCGAACAGGCCAAGGATGCCGTTCAGCCAGGCAAGGCAGGTCGGCGAATTCATCCGGTAGGTGACGAAGAAGCTGGCGAAAGCCGGGTGCTCACGCGCGACGCGGCGGAAATCCTGCACAACGATGCGCAACCTTTGTCGCCAAGCTAGATCCTCGTCAGGCATTTCGAGCGAGCCGATCAGCCGGTCCACCAAGGCTTCGAAGAGATGCGCCGCCGAAGGAAAGTGGTGGTAGATACTCATAGCCTCGCAGCCGAGTGCAGCCGCCAGCTTGCGCATCGAAAAGCCGGCGAGGCCCTCGCTCTCGATCACCTTCAATGCGGCATCCTCGATTATTTCGCGCGACAGCCGGCCGCGTGTTCGCTTTTTCTTGATCGACGAGTCCATGGTTCCGCTCGACAACTTACACTGTAAGGTTCATTTTCTGAATTACCTTACATCGTAAGGTTTAAAAAAACCAGAGGAGAACGCCATGAACAGCTTCCGTATCGTTTCATCCACGACCCCTTCGCTTCATCGTGCATCCCTGCTCGCCTCCATGGTCTGCGCCCTGACCTTGACGCTGGCCTCCGCACCGGCCCATGCTGACGATGACGCCACCATCAAGGACATCCAGTCGACCATGGGCGGGGTGCCCGGTTTCGTGAAGCAATTCCCGAAAGCCGGTCTGCCCGGTGCATGGGCCGAGGTCAAGGCCATCCAGCTCAGCGACAAGACGGCGCTGCCGCCGAAGGTCAAGTCGCTGATCTCGCTGGCGGTGGCGGCGCAGATCCCGTGCAGCTACTGCGTCTGGTCGGACACGCAGGACGCCAAGCGTGCCGGCGCCACCGACGAGGAGATCCAGGAGGCGGTCGCCGTTTCGGCGCTGACCCGCCATTGGAGCACCATCTTCAACGGCATGCAGGTCGATTTCGATACGTTCAGGAAAGAGATGGGCGGGCAGTGACATTGAAGCCCACGAAATGACTACGGCCCGTAGCCGTGGGCCGTTGTCTTGTGTCCCCACCGACGGCGTCCGTAACCTTGCTGTGGGTCCGGGCGAAATGACGGCATCCCAAGCAAAGCCGGCCTATAGGCGACGGGCCCAGCGGTGGTCCGCCAGCACATCCTCGATAACCCGCCACGATTTTTCCGCCTCGCGCTGGTTGCCGTCATGTCCAGAGGCGACGATCAGCGCCTTCCACAGCGCCCAGCCCCGAGCGCGCGCCCAGCTGTGCTTGTCAAGGGCAATGGCGTCGCGGAACGCCCGGCGGCTCTCGCCGTAAAATTCCGTCCATGCGATCACCAGGTCACAGGCAGGATCGCCGATAGCCGAACTGCCGAAATCGACGACCGCGCAGAGTTTGCCATCTTCGACGAGCAGATTTCCCGAGGCGACGTCGCCGTGGACCCACACCGGTGGCCCTTGCCATCGCGAGCCAAGCGCGGTCGCCCACGCCGCCTCGGCGGCGGCCTTGTCGATGCGGCCGCCGAGCGCCGAAAGCGCGGCTCGGGTCTCGGCGTCGTAGACTGAAAGCCGGCCGCCGCGATGGAAATTATGCTGCCCTGCCGGTGGCCCGCCAGCGGCGTCGATGCGCTGGAGCGCAACCAGAAAGCCGGCCAGCGAACGGGCGAACTCCGTGAGATCGGCAATCAGTTCGGCAGCCGCCGGCCTGCCGCCTAGCCAGCGATAGACGGACCAAGGCCATGGATAGCCGTCCGCGGGCGCGCCTTTGGCCAGCGGCACGGGTATCGGCAGAGGCAGGTGAGGCGCGAGGCGAGGCAGCCAGCGATGCTCCTTCTCGACCTGGGCAACATAGGCGGCAGCACTGGGCAGCCGCACCGACATGCTATCGCCCAGCCGGAAGGTGCGGTTGTCCCAGCCGCCAGGCTCGACCGGCTCGACCGGCAGGTCCGCCCATTCGGGAAACTGCGCGGCGATCAGCCGGCGAACCAGTCCGGCATCTATCGAAATGCCTGGCGTTTGTTCATTGGGCTGCATCGGGCTTGCTCAGATCTTCTGGACAGCCGGTGGTCCATCTTTTTGTTTGTCGCTTTTTGCGGCGCCAGTGATTCCCTTGGCTGCAAATGCTCTAAGCCTTGCGTTCCCAGCGCCGGTCGGGTGTTTGCTGCCAGTAGGTCACGGTGTGGCCGGCCTCCTTCATTGTCTTCCAGTGCGTGCGTGCCGCCTCTACCTGGGCCGCATCATGGCCGTCGAACAGGAACACGGCGCCCTCGTAGCCGCCAAGCACCGGCGGCACCGCGCCGTCGACCAGGAACCGTATCTGCGCCTGGTTCGGATTGTCAGGGCCGACGGTCAAAAGCACCGGCTGCTCGGCGGGATGGGCTTCGCGGTCCGTTGCATGGGCCAGGAACGAATCATCCCGGAAAGTCCACAGATGCTGGTCCAGCGCGTCGCGCCTCTCCTCGGTGCCGGTCTGCACCACGGCGCGCCAGCCGCGATCGATGCTGCGTTCCAGGAGGCCGGGCAACGCGTCCTCCAGCGTCGATTCGGTCAGGTGATAGAACAGGATTTCGGCCATGGCTTCAGTCTAAATCATTTGGTGCGCCGCTCATTGCTCGTAATGATCGCGCACCAGTCGGTCGAGCAGCCTGACGCCGAAGCCGGAAGCCCATGACTGGTTGATCTCGTTGGAGGGCGCGCCCATCGCGGTGCCGGCAATGTCGAGATGCGCCCAGGGCGTGTCCTTGACGAAGCGCTTCAGGAACTGCGCGGCGATGATGGCGCCGCCATAGCGACCGCCGATATTCTTCATGTCAGCATTCTTGGACTCGATCAGCTTGTCGTATTCGGCGCCGAGCGGCATGCGCCACAACCGCTCCTGCGTCGCCTGCCCGGCCGCCGTCAGCCGGTCCGCCAGCTCGTCATTGTTGGAGAACAAGCCGGCATAATGCTGGCCGAGCGCGACCATGATGGCGCCGGTCAGCGTCGCCAGATTGACCATGAATTTCGGCTGGAAGCGGTCGTTGCAGTACCACAGCGCATCGGCTAGCACGAGGCGGCCCTCGGCGTCGGTGTTGAGCACTTCGATGGTCTGGCCCGACATCGAGGTGACGATGTCGCCCGGTCTCTGGGCGTGGCCGTCGACGGCGTTTTCGACCAGCCCGACAATGCCGACGACATTGGCCTTCGCCTTGCGCGCGGCGAGCGCGTGCATCAGCCCGGTGACGGCAGCAGCGCCCCCCATGTCGCCCTTCATGTCCTCCATGCCGGAGGCCGGCTTGATCGAATTGCCGCCGGTATCGAAGGTGACGCCCTTGCCGACGAAGGCGACCGGCCTTTCCTTGGCCTTGCCGCCGTCCCACCGCATGACCGCCATGCGGGCGCCACGCGGCGAGCCCTGGGCGACGCCGAGCAGCGAACCCATGCCGAGCTTCTTCATCTCCTTCTCGGCCAGGATCTCGACCGTGACGCCGAGCGCCTCCAGTTCGCTGATGCGGGCGGCGAATTCCACCGGTCCCAACACATTGGCCGGTTCATTGACCAGATCGCGCGCCAGCAAGACGCCGTCGATCACCGCCGCTTCATCGGCGAAGGCCTTCTTTGCAGCCGCCGGATCAGCGGTGTGAATGGTCACCTTGACGGGCTTTTTTGGCTCGCGCTTGTCGTCACCATTGTCCTTTTTGGTCTTGTACTTATCGAAGGCATAACTGCGCAGCAGGATGCCCGCGGCAAGCTGAACCGCTTGCCTGCCGCCGATGGCGGCACCGGGAAGATCGAGCACGACGGCCACTTCGGTTGCCTTGCGAAAGGATGCTGCAATCGTGCCGCCGAGCTTCAGCCAGGCGTAGTCATCAAGATTGGAGATCTTGCCGGCGCCGAGCGCCACCAGCCGCTCAAGCGATGTCCCTTCCGGCGCCAGCACTTCGACCAGGCTGGCGAATTTGCCGGTGAAGTCGGCGACGGGAAAAGCCCGCTCGAGGGTCTTTGCCGGATCGCAGGCCCTGGCGGCGTCGCCGAGGCCGCCCTCGTCGGCTGCCAGAATGAAGACGCTGCCCTTTTTGGGGGCGGCGAACTTGGCGAAGGCGATCAAGGGTCTCGAATTCATCATGTCCTGCTTTCGGGGAAGTGCTTTGGATTATCGGGAGAAGCGTTCGATTGGGCAGATCGGACCTAAGGTGCCGCGTTGTTGCGTCAGTGAGCGGCGGGTTGAAACAGCTCGATGACGTTGCCCGATGGGTCTTCGAGCAGGGTTTGGGAACCGCCAACGCCCGTTATGATATCGTTGCGAAAGACAAGTCCAGCACTCTTGAGGCGCGCAACCTCTTCTTTCAGGTCCGGCACCACCAGGAGGACGCGGTTCCAGCCTCCCGGCAGCGGCTGCCGGCCATCCGGCATCGCCCGTGCACCCGAACTGCCGGGTCCGCTTAGAAGGAGCCGTAACGCGCCGCGCGTGACGGAGGCAAAAGCCGGCCGCGCATCCTGTTCGACGGCGAAGCCCAGATGTCCACAATAGAAGTCGATCGAGGTGGCGACATCATCGACCATGTAGCGAATGCTGACTGGCGTCATGATCATTGACCTTTCGGTTCGAGCACGTTCCAACAAGGCGTGTCCATTGCAGGCGGAACACTCGGCATAGTCCTGCTCATTATCGCTGCTTGACAATCCGCGCCGCTATCGCCTTAGCCTGAATGCGGGCATTGGCGAAACAACCGCGAATGCTCGGCCGCATGCCGGTAAACCACAGGCCGGGCAATTTCGGGTCAGTCTCCCCGCCGTTGAAAAGCGGAACGCCCTTGCCGTCGAGAACGCCGAGCTTGCCGACCATCTGCT
The DNA here is from genome assembly GCF_040320985.1 of Mesorhizobium sp. M0571. Taxonomy (NCBI): domain Bacteria; kingdom Pseudomonadati; phylum Pseudomonadota; class Alphaproteobacteria; order Hyphomicrobiales; family Phyllobacteriaceae; genus Mesorhizobium; species Mesorhizobium sp. M0571. The sequence goes on along the minus strand of NZ_JAMYQT010000021.1, from coordinate 113,521 downwards.
CCAGCCCGGTGCGGTAGCCGGTCGCCGCGATGACGATATCGGGCGTGATCAACCTGCCGTCATTCAATATGATGCCGTCACGGGTAAATTCCCGCAATGGCCGCACCACCACGATCGTGCCTGCCTTGATGGCGCGAACCGCGCCGTCATCGGCTGCGATCGCGGTGTAGTCGGCGCTCAGACGGCTCGCACCTCCCATGGAGGCCGGCGGAAGCCCGAATTTCGTCAGGTCGCCGAAAACCAGGCGCTGCGTCGCCGCCATCACCGCATCGGCAATCCGCACCGGCAAGCGCGCCATGAAAGGCGAAAGCCTGTGGACGGCGATCTTGCCGATGCGTTTCGGCAGCAGCGACGGGCCATTGCGAGCCGACAGCCAGATGCTTTCAGCGTCTGCATCCGCAAGATGATTGAGTATGTCGAAACCCGAATTGCCGGCACCGACCACCAACACCTTTTTGCCGGCATAGTCCCTCGCCTCGCCGAAATCGGCCGAATGGATGATCCGGCCGGCAAAATCGTTCATGCCTTTCCATACCGGAATGAACGGCTGCCGATCACGGCCGGTGGCGACGACGACATGGCGTGCCGGACGGGGTCCGGCATTGGTCTGTACGGTCCAGTGATCGCCATCGAATGCCATCTCTTCGACGGCAACGCCGAATGTGACAGGCAGCCTGTGCACTTGGCTGAAATCGTTCAGATGGCGAATGACGGCGGTTCTGTGCGGGAAGGCCGGGGTGCCTGCAGGATAGTCGACGCCGGGCAGTGACGAGAGGTCGCGATGCGTGTTGAGACGCAACCGCTGGTGACGCCGGTGCCAGGGTTCGGCAAGCCGGCTCTCCTTTTCCAGGACGAGCGTCGGTACGCCGGCCTTCATCAAGGCGTGGGCGGCGGCAAGGCCGGCCGCGCCGGCGCCGATCACGATTGCGCCGTCAAAGACCGCTTCCCGACCGATTTGACCGCGCAATTTTTCCGCTTCCATACTGGTACTCAACAGAGCCTGACCCGTCTTATCACGCGGCGGCGGTCGCGACCGGCGCGACATTTGGTCGTTTTGCCGCATTTGACAAGACTTTGGCCGAAATCGCTCCCATATGCGATATCGAACCATCTACGATTCGTCGCGGCACGGCCCCGCTTCCCGCCGCAACCTGTTGTTAACCAACAATGTTCGCCCTTTCTTATCCATTGCCGCCGACACTCCGGCCCAGCGGAATTTGCGATACGGAACGGAACCCAGATCGAACCGCCAAACTGAGCCAGTTGTGCAGCCGGCGCCGGACGACTACCTTATTCCAAGGCATGATGCCGTTCGAAACCGCCGAGAAAAGCCTTCATGAAGGTCGTTGAACGTTACATCATGCGCCGTGCTTTCGCGGTATTCGCGCTGGCGCTCGTTTGGACGCTGGCGATCGTCTGGACGACGCAGGTGCTCGCCCGCATCGATCTCGTCACCGACAGCGGTCAGTCGGCCCTCACCTTCTTCGAAGTCGCAGCGCTGATCATCCCGTCGATCGTTCCGATCGTCGTGCCGTTCGCACTGGTGGTCGCGGTCGCCCAGATACTCAGCGTGATGAATTCGGATTCGGAGCTGGCCGTCATCAATGCCGCCGGCGCTTCACGCTGGACCATCGTCAGGCCGATCATGCTTCTGGCACTCGCAGCCAGCGTTTTTTCGTTCGCCGTCGACAATGGCGTCGACCCTTACGCACGCCAGAAGAACCGCGAGTTGATAGCGTCGTCGCGTGCCGATCTGTTGTCGTTGATCATCCAGGAAGGCACCTTCCGCAAGATCGATGATGGCCTGTTCCTGCAGGTTGGCGAACGGCTTCCCGACAATCGCCTCGGCGGCATCTTCGTCGCCGATTCGCGCGAAGAAGGCGTCAATCTCATCTATTACGCCAAGACCGGCAGCATCATCGAACGCGGCGACGAGAAGGTGCTGATGATGAATGACGGCGTCATCCATCGCAAAACCATGACCGGCGACCTCTCGGTGATCCGGTTCACCTCCTATGCCTTCGACTTGTCCGCTTTCATGTCGGCCTCATCTGACATCCTGCTTTTGCCGAAGGACCGGACGACGCAGTATCTGCTCAATCCGAGTCCGAACGACAAGATGTACCAGCAAAAGCCGAACAGGTACCTAGCCGAGCTCAACCAGCGTTTTTCCGAGTGGTCCTATTCGCTCGTCTTCGCGCTGATCGCGCTTGCCGTCGCCGGAGATGCGCGCTCGCATCGCGAGGCGCGCGTGCATCCGCTGATCACGGCAATCGCGATCGCGCTGTTCGTGCGCTGGCTCGGGTTCTTTGCCGCCGGCAAGGCCGACAAGGTGCCGCAATATGCCTATATGGTCTACGGCGTCCCGATCCTGGCGTCGGCGATCGCCATCTGGTTCATCGTTTCCAACCGGACCATGGAACTGCCGGTTGCCTGGGCCGATTGGATAACCAATCTTGCCGGCCGCTTCAATGACGGCTGGAGCGCCATCAAGCTCCGCTTTGCCGGGCGCGGCGCATCCGGACAGGGAGCCGGCTGATGGGCTGGACTCTGGGTCGGTACTTCTTCTTTCGCTATGTGACGATCACCATCTGGTTCTTCATCGGCCTTTTGGCGCTGGTGTTCCTGATCGATTTCACCGAGCTTTCCGGCCGCACGACCGGCGTGCCGGGCTTCACCTACACAACTGCGTTCGCCATTTCGGGGCTCAGGATGCCGATGATCATGCTGCAGACGGTGCCGTTCGTCGGCCTGTTCTCGGCGATGGCGACCCTGGTGTCGCTCAACCGCAAATATGAATTGGTCATCGCCCGTTCCGCCGGGGTTTCCGCATGGCAGTTCCTGCTGCCGTGCTGCATCGGGGCGCTGCTGTTTGGGGCCTTGTCGGTTGGCGTCATCAATCCGATAGCCGCGCACGCCTATTCCTGGTCCGAGCAGATCGAGACCCAGCTCCGTTCGGGCAAGTCGAACACCGTCTCGGCCGACGCCGCGCCCTGGATCAGGCAGAAAACCAGCTCCGGCGATACCATCATCGGCGCGCGCGCCATTCTCAATCAAGGCCTGGAGATGGCCGACGCGGTCTTCTTCAGTTTCAGCCCGCAAGGCGACATCATCGAGCGCAAGGATGCCGCCCACGCCTTTTTGCGGGACGGCTACTGGGAATTGCAGGACGTCAAGGTGTTCCGGGACGGCACCATCCAGTCGTTACCCAGCGATCGGCTGCCGACCGATCTCAAGCCGGAATTCGTGCAAGAGCGGTTGGCGCGCCCTGAGACCATCCCGTTCTACGATCTGCCCGGCAAGATCGAGGTGGCCCGCTCCTTCGGCCTCAAGGCAAATGCCTTCGCCATGCAGTTCGATTCCCTGATTGCGCTGCCCTTCCTGCTCGTCGCGATGACGCTGATTGCGGCAACGGTATCAATGCGATTTGCGAGGATGGGGCAGTCGGCGACGATGATTCTGGGTGGCATCGTGGCCGGCTTTCTGCTTTATGTCGTTTCGGTGCTGGTCAAGGCATTCGGCGTAGCGGGATTCGTACCCACTGCCGTAGCGGCTTGGGTCCCGGTTGTCGTGGCTATGTTCTTCGGGGTGACATTCCTGCTATACAAGGAAGACGGCTAGTGAGGGAGGCGGTTTTGCGCAGCCATAGGCACGCCGGTTTGGCACGCCTCTCTGCGGCGAGCGCCTTGGCATGCCTGCTTGCCGGCGCCGCCCCGGTTGCTCCGGCTTTCGCCCAGGACGTCAGTGAACTGGCAACGAAGGTTCCGAGTGGCACGCAGATGCTGCTTGCAGCCGATACGCTGGTCTACGACAACGACAAGCAGACCGTGACGGCCGTCGGCGGCGTCCAGATCGACTATGGCGGCAACCGTCTCGTCGCCCAGCGGGTCGAATACAACCGCAACACCAAACGCCTCGTCGCCAGCGGCAATGTCGAAGTCGTCAATAGCGACGGTACCAAGATCTATTCGCAGCATGCCGACATCACCGACGATTTCGCGGACGGCTTCGTCAACGCGCTGCGTGTTGAGACCATCGACAAGGCGTATTTCGCCGCCGAAAGCGCGGAGCGCATGGGCGGCGTGCTGACGACGTTCCACAATGGCGTCTACACTGCCTGCGAGCCGTGCGAGGACAAGCCCGACAAAGCGCCGACCTGGCGCATCAAGGCCAGGAAGATCATCTGGAACGGCGAGAAGAAGACGGTTCGCTTCGAGAATTCGAATTTCGAGTTCTTCGGCTTTCCACTGGCCTATCTGCCGGCTTTCGAGATCGCCGACCCGACGGTCAAGCGCAAGAGCGGCTTCCTGATCCCCGGCGTCGCCTACAAGAGCGATCTCGGCGTCGGTGTTAAAGTCCCCTATTATTTCGCGCTCTCGCCGACCTACGATCTAACTGTCACCGGCAGCGGCTATACCAAGCAGGGTTTCCTCGGTGAGGCCGAGTGGAGGCAGCGCTTCAACAACGGTCAGTACAGCCTGAAGATTGCGGGCATCCGGCAAGAGAATCCCGACGCCTTCGTCGACGACAATGGCCACAACGTCAGTTCGGGTACCGGGGGCGACCCGAACAGGTTCCGCGGCATGATGGGCACTCAAGGCCAGTTCGCCATCAACCCGCGCTGGGACTTCGGCTGGGACATCCTGCTGCAGAGCGACAAGAATTTCTCGCGCACCTACGACATCGACGGCTTCAACGATAGCGTACACCGCTCCGAGGTGTACCTGACGGGGCTTAACGATCGCAATTATTTCGATGTGCGCGCCATGCACTTCGACGTTCAAGAAGACACGCTCGCCAGCGATCCGACCGCCCGCGCCGCCAAGCAGCCCTGGGTGCTGCCCTCGCTCGACTACGCCTATATCCCCGACACGCCGGTGGCCGGCGGGCAGCTGTCGTTCGACGTCAACGCGCGGGTCATAGACCGCGACAGGCTCGATACTGCTCTTGCAAATTCGAGCATCCCTTCGTCCGTCAACAACGTCCGCGGCATCGACGGTCAATCCGGCCGCCTTACCGCGGAGGCCGAATGGAAGCGCACCTTCACCACCGATGGCGGGCTGCTGCTGACGCCGCTCCTGGCGCTGCGCGGCGACGCCGGCTATGTCAACGCCTCCTCGGCCTCGCTCGACGCCATCAACCAGATGGCGACCAATCTCGGCGTTGAGGACGATATGCGTTCATCGCTTGCCCGCTACATGGCGACCGCCGGCCTTGAGATGCGCTGGCCGGTGCTGTTCTCGATGACCAGTTCCAGCCATATCTTCGAACCGATGGCGCAAGTGTTCATGCGTCCGAACGAGCAATATGTCGGCGGGCTGGCGGTCCCCAACGAGGACGCCCAGAGCTTCGTCTTCGACGCCACGACGCTGTTCGAGCGCGACAAATTCTCGGGCTATGACCGCATGGAAGGCGGCACACGCGCCAATGTCGGGCTGCGCTATTCCGGCGCATACGACAATGGCTGGAGCACCAATGCGGTGTTCGGCCAATCCTACCAACTCGGCGGCCAGAACTCGTTCGGCACGCCGGACCTGGTCAATGTCGGCGCCTATTCGGGTCTTGAGACTGCAACCTCCGACTATGTCGGCCTTGTCGGCTTCAACAGCCCCAGCGGGTTTTCCGGCTCGGTCAGCGGCCGTTTCGACGAGCAAAGTTTCGAGATCCGCCGCGCTGAGGTAAAGGCCGCCTTTTCAGGCCTGCCGGTATCGCTGAGCGCCAAGTACGCCTTCATCCAGGCGCAGCCGCTCTATGGCTTCTCGACAGATCGCCATGAGGTTACGCTCGGCGCCTCGACACATCTTGCTGAGAATTGGCGCGTCTTTGGCACCGGCACATATGATCTGGAGCAGAGCATTCTGGTCAAGGACGGGGTCGGCTTTGCCTATAGTGATTCGTGCTTTACCTATTTGATGACGTTTTCGGAAAGACGTGACCTGAACACCAAGGAAGTATCGCAGAACGTCGGCTTCAACCTGTCGTTCCGCACGCTCGGCGATTTCGGCTCGTCGCAACGCTCCATCGACACCATCCAATAACGGGGCAGCAGTCGGCAACGGGGCGGCTGGCGGACGACATTGTTTCGCCGCATAGAGCAGGCACGAATTTCGGCGGCCTGAACTGGGATAGGTTGGGCCGAATCGGGATGGAATTGGGATGCTTTCGATGAGGAAATACCTCTTTTCGGCAGGGTTCGCGCTGCTGGTGGCGGTCTCGATCACCGCAGTGACGCGGCCGGTTTTCGCCACCGAGATCAAATACGTCGTCAACAATATACCGATCACCACCGGCGACATCCAGCATCGGGCCGCTTTCCTGCGCCTGCAGCACAGAAAGGGCGATGCCGGCCAGGAAATGATCGACCAGACGCTGCGCATAGCCGAAGCCCGGCGGCTCGGCATCCGCATCAGCGACGCGCAGGTCGATGCCGCTTATCAGCGTTTCGCCACGAGCAACAAGATGCAGCTCAAGCAGCTTGACGGCGCCATGGCGCAATCCGGCGTCTCCAAGGAGCATTTCAAGGAGTTTATCCGGGCGCAGATGGCCTGGAACCAGGCGCTGACCGCGCGTTACCGTTCCGGCGACGGCGGCGGCGCCATGAGCGAGCAGGACCTCGTCAAGCGCATGCTCGAGCATGGCGGTAGCAAACCGAGCGCCACCGAGTACATGCTGCAGCAGGTCATCTTCGTGGTGCCGGCCGCCGAGCGAAGCGCGACGCTGTCCAAGCGCAAACGCGAAGCCGATGCCATGCGCGCCCGCTTCAACGGCTGCAACACCACGCGCGAATTCGCCAAGGGCCTGATGGATGTCACCGTTCGCGATCTCGGCCGGGTGCTGGCGCCGCAATTGCCGGCGGACTGGGCCGAGCAGATAAAGGCTACAAAGGTCGGCGGCGCCACCACCACGCGCGAAACCGACCGCGGCGTCGAATTCATCGGCATCTGCTCGTCGCGCGAAGTGTCAGACGACAAAGCCGCGCAGATGGTGTTCCAGAGTGAAGGTTCGAGCGACAAGAACGCCGACGAGATCTCGAAGAAATATGTCGAGGAGTTGCGGAAGAAAGCCCGCATCATCGAGCGCTGAAGTCGCGATAGCCGTGCCTGACGCAGAGCTTCCGCTGGCGTTGAGCGTCGGCGATCCGTCCGGTGTGGGGCCGGACATCGCCATCGCCGCTTGGCAGGCGCGCGATAGCGCTGGCGTTCCGTCTTTTTATCTTCTTGCCGACCCGGCACTGATCGCCGCGCGGGCGCACAGGCTCGGCGCCGATATTGCGATGGCCGAGACAACGCCGGCGCAAGCGCCGGGGATGTTTTCGCGCGCGCTGCCGGTGGTGGCGCTTGCTGCCCGTTTCATCGACAGTCCCGGCCGCCCGGATCCCGCCAACGCCGCCGGCATCGTCGAGGCGATCGACCGCGCCGTTGCCGACTGCCTGGCCGGCCGCGCTGCCGCGGTTGTCACCTGCCCTATTGCCAAGAAGCCGCTCTACGATGCCGGCTTTCGCTTTCCCGGCCACACCGAATATCTGGCGCATCTGGCATCGCTTCATACCGGCACCGAGGTGATGCCGGTGATGCTGCTTGCCGGACCGGACCTGCGCACCGTGCCGGTCACCATCCACATCGCGCTGGCCGCAGTGCCGAAGGCGCTGACGACGGACCTTATCGTCGCCACCGGCCGCATCACCGCCGCCGACCTTGCCAGCCGCTTCGGAATTACCAAGCCGCGGCTTGCCGTTGCCGGCCTCAACCCGCATGCCGGCGAAGGCGGCGCCATGGGCACCGAAGACGAGCGCATCGTACGCCCGGCGATCGACAGGCTGAGGCAGGAAGGGATCGACGCCTTCGGGCCATTGCCGGCCGACACGCTGTTTCATGCTCGCGCCCGCGCCGGCTACGACGTGGCGCTCTGCATGTATCACGACCAGGCGCTGATCCCGGCCAAGGCGCTGGCGTTTGACGAGGCGGTCAACGTCACGCTCGGCCTGCCCTTCATCCGCACCTCGCCCGACCACGGCACCGCCTTCGACATCGCTGGCAAGGGCATCGCCCGCGCCGACAGCCTGATTGCGGCGCTGAAGCTCGCTCGCCTGCTTGCCGATACCGGGACAAGGGCCGTAGGCCCCTGAGCCCAATCCAATGAGCCCAATCCGATGGCCCTAACCCGATGAGCCCAGCCCAATGAGCCCAGCCCAATGAGCATAGACGGGCTGCCGCCGCTACGCGAGGTGATCGAGCGCCATGGGCTGCAGGCGAAAAAAGCGCTCGGCCAGAATTTTCTGCTCGACCTTAACCTCACAAGCAAGATTGCGCGAACCGCCGGCGACCTGAGCAATGTTACGGTCATCGAGGTCGGTCCCGGCCCTGGCGGGCTGACCCGGGCACTGCTCCTCAACGGCGCCCGGCGGGTCGTCGCCATCGAACGCGACGAGCGCTGCCTGGCGGCCCTGGCCGAGATCTCGAACCACTATCCGGGCCGGCTCGAGATCGTGGCCGGCGATGCGCTGAAAACCGATTTTGCAGCGCTTGCTAAAGGGGAAAGCGGCGGGCCGGCGAAAATCGTCGCCAACCTGCCTTACAATATCGGCACCGAATTGCTGATCCGCTGGCTGACTGTTGCCGAGTGGCCGCCCTTCTACACATCGATGACGCTGATGCTCCAGCGCGAGGTCGCCGAACGCATTGCAGCCAGCCCCGGCAGCGATGCCTATGGCCGACTCGGCGTGCTGGCAGGCTGGCGGACGGAGGCGAGGATTGCCTTCGACGTGCCGCCGCAGGCGTTCACGCCGCCACCCAAGGTGACGTCCTCGGTGGTGCATCTGGTGCCGCGTGCCAGCCCCTTGCCGGCAGAGGTGAAACGGCTCAGCCGCGTCACCGAAGCGGCGTTTGGCCAGCGCCGGAAAATGCTGCGGCAGAGCGTGAAAAGCCTCGGCGGTGAGGCGCTGCTTGCCCGTGCCGGCATCGATCCGACCAGGCGCGCCGAGACGCTGAGCGTCGAAGAGTTCGTGCGGCTGACCAACGCGGTGTGATGCCGGGACGCGTCTGCGTGGAATTTCCGCTCTCACGGCATAGATAGCCGGACAAACCTGCCCGGAGACAAACAATGGCCGCCTATGTCATTTCCGACGTCACGATCCGCGACGCAGAGGCGATCGAAGCCTATCGCACCCGCGCGGCTGCCTCCATCGCCCAGCATGGCGGGCGCTATCTGGTACGCGGTGGCAAGGTGGAAATGTTGGAAGGCGACTGGTCTCCCGGGCCGCTGATCATCGTCGAATTCCCCGACATGGACACGGCGCGGCGCTGGTATCGCTCGGCCGAATACGTCGCTGCATTGGAACTGCGCGATGCCGCGCTCAGCCGCAATCTGATCCTGGTCGAGGGGATAGCGCCTTGATCAATCCGTCTTCTCGTCGAGCAGCCCGGAGACGAAATCGAACAGGCCGGGCCGGCGATCTCGTCTGAGCCGTTCGGCGGTGACGATGCCGCGCACCTCGGCGAAAGCCCGGTCGAGATCGTCGTTGACGATGACGAAATCATATTCCTTCCAGTGCTCGATCTCGTTGCGGGCGTTCTTGAGCCGCGTCTCGATCACCGCTTCCTGGTCCTCGGCGCGACGCTTCAGCCGCGCCTTCAATTCCTTCATCGACGGCGGCAGGATAAAGATCGAGACGATGTCGGCGCGCATCTTCTCCTTGAGCTGCTGAGCGCCCTGCCAGTCGATGTCGAACAGCATGTCGCGGCCTTCGGCCAGCGCCTGTTCGGCCGGCTCGCGCGGCGTCGCGTAGCAATTGCCGTGCACCTCCGCCCATTCGAGCAGCGCATCGGAATCGCGCAGCCGCTCGAACTCGCGCATGGTGCGGAAGTGGTAATGGACGCCCTCGATCTCGCTGCCGCGGCGTGGCCGCGTGGTGACCGAGACCGAGAGTTCCAGGCTGGAATCGCTCTCCAGCAGGTTGCGCGCGATCGTCGACTTGCCGGCGCCTGACGGCGACGACAAGACCAGCATCAGCCCGCGGCGCCGAATGCGGGAACCCAAATCCCTAGCAGTCATGGGGCTTGGCAGTCATGGGGCTTGGCAGTCATGTGGCTTGGCATCGGGATCATTCCAGATTCTGGACCTGTTCGCGAAACTGGTCGACGACCGCCTTCAGTTCCAACCCGATGGCGGTGACCGCGGCAGCATTCGACTTGGAACACAGCGTATTCGATTCGCGGTTGAATTCCTGCGCCAGGAAATCGAGCTTGCGGCCGATGGCGCCGCCGCCGGCGAGCAGCGCCCGGCCTGACGCCACATGTGTCTTCAGCCGGTCGATCTCCTCGCGTATGTCGGCCTTGGTGGCCAGGAACGCCGCTTCCATATGCAGCCGGCCGGCGTCCAGATTGGCGGACGCGTCCATCAACAGCCGGATCTGCTCGGCGAGCCTTTCGCGAATCGTGGCTGGCTCGCGTGATGGATCGGCCTCGGCCCGCAGCGTCAGCGCCTCGATAGCATCGATATGGCCGGACAGCAGGGAACGAAGTGCGGCACCTTCGCCCTGGCGCGCCTGCTGCAGCCCGTCCAATGCTGCTTCCAGCGCCGACAGTATCGCGGTGTCGAGCGCACTGCGCGCCTCTTCGGTTTCGATGGTTTCGGGAATGTCGAGCACGCCGCGCAGCGCAAGCAGCCCGTCGGCCGCCGCAGGTGCTACTCCGAACTGCTCCTGCAGCCGTTTGGCCAACCCCGCCAGATCCTTCAGGAAAGCCTCGTTGACCACGGGTTGCGCTTGCGCGCCGGCGGCGCGACCAATGGTCAGCGTCATCTGGAAATTGCCGCGCGCAAAACGCTTTTGCACCGTCTGCCTGACGGGCGGCTCCAGCCGGTCGAAACCTTGCGGCAGCCGCAGCCTGACCTCGACGCTCTTGCCGTTGACGGACTTGGCTTCCCAGGCAATCGAAGTGCCGTCGTGTTCGGCGACACTACGCGCAAAACCGGTCATGCTCTGCAAGTTCATGCTGCCGTGCTTCCCCTTGGCGAATGCCCCTCAAGCCGGAACGATTTCTCCGGAAAGGATCATGTGAATTTCAATGCCATAGCAGCCCTTGCACATCCACTCGGACATGCACAGGGCCGACCTGATGCCGTCCGCCCCTACTGGGCGGCGGTGGCGCCCGCATCGTCAACGATGGCTCCCGCCGGCGCGTCGGCTCCGGTCTTGCTTGCCCCGGCCTTGGCGGCGTCCTGCGCCTGCTTTTTCAGCAGAGCCCGGTAGCGAGCGACATTCTCGTTATGCTCATCGAGCGTCGCGGCAAAGACATGGCCGCCGCTGCCGTCGGCGACGAAGTAAAGATCGCTGGTCTTCGACGGATTGGCGACTGCCTCCAGCGCCGCACGACCTGGATTAGCGATCGGCGTCGGCGGCAAGCCGTTGATCAGATAGGTGTTGTAGGGCGTCGGCTTCTGGATGTCCGACTGATAGATCGGGCGGTCGATGGGTTTGCCCTTGCCGCCGAACAGGCCGTAGATGATGGTCGGGTCCGACTGCAGCCGCATGCCCTTGGCCAGCCGGTTGAGGAAGACGGCGGCCACCCGCGAGCGTTCATCGCCCTTGCCTGTCTCCTTCTCGACGATCGAGGCCAGTGTGACGAAATCCTCAATGTTGGCGATCGGCAGATCCGGCGCTCGGCGCTGCCAGACGTCGTCGACCAGCTTCTTCTGGTCGGCCAGAAGCTTGTCGACCATCTGCTGGCGTGTTGCGCCGCGGGTGAAGCGCAGCGTGTCGGTGGCGAGGCTGCCCTCAGGTGGAGTGGTCGACGGCATATCCCCGGTCAGCGCGTCCTGCTCGGCGATCCGTTGCAGTGCCTGCTCGACCGTCAGCCCCTCGGGGATAGTCAGCGAATACATCACCGACTTGCCGCTCTTCAGGAGTTCCATGATATCGTGCATCGAGGCCTGCGGCTTGATCTCGTATTCGCCGGCCTTCAGGGCGGAATCATTACCGAAGGCGCGTACGCCAAGGCGGAAAATGCGGGCGTCGCTGATCAGCCCTCGCCGCTCAAGCTGGTCGGCGATCTCCTGGACGCCGCTATTCGGCTTGACCAGGAAAGTGTCGCCATTGGCCGACGGGCCGGGCTCGTTGAATTCCTGCTTGCCGAAATACAGCGCCACGCCTGCCGCCAGAACCATCAGAATCACCGAAGAGATGACGAAGTTCATGAACACGACGAACTGGCTGCGCGAGGCACGCGAGCGTTTCGGCGGCGGCGTGCCGGCCTCGGGCCGCAACGCCTCGCTGGCCGTCTTCGGCACGATCGGGCCGGGCGTTGCTGCCCGTTGCCCGAATTCCCCGTTATCGGCCGGATTTGTATTCATAGCGCCCTACCATTTGATCTTGCGACGAATCCCCTCGGGCAGAGTAGGGGCGAATATGGCAAAATTGACGGCAGACGGAAACCGGCGGAGCGGTCAGCCATTGTAGCGCTGGAAGACGAGCGAGGCGTTGGTGCCACCGAAGCCGAAGGAGTTGGACAGCGCCACGTCGATCTGCCGGGCTCGCGGCTTGTGCGGCACCAGGTCAATCGCCGTTTCGCGCTCCGGATTGTCGAGATTGATGGTCGGCGGCGCGATGTTGTCGCGAATGGCGAGGATCGAAAAGATCGCCTCGGCAGCACCCGCCGCGCCCAGCAGGTGGCCAATCGACGATTTGGTCGACGACATCGATATCTTCGAGGCGGCGTTGCCGACCAGCCGCTCGACGGCGCCGAGTTCGATCGTATCGGCCATGGTCGAGGTGCCGTGCGCATTGATGTAGTCGACATCGGCAGGCGTCAGCTTCGCCCGGTTCAGCGCCGCCGTCATGCAACGGAAAGCGCCGTCGCCGTCCTCGGCAGGCGCGGTGATGTGATAGGCGTCACCGGTCAGGCCGTAGCCGGTGACCTCGGCATAGATCTTGGCGCCGCGGGCCTTGGCGTGTTCGAGCTCCTCGAGCACGACCACGCCGGCGCCCTCGCCCATGACGAAGCCGTCGCGATCGCGATCATAGGGGCGCGAGGCGGTTTGCGGCGCATCGTTGCGGTCGGTGGAGAGCGCGCGGCAAGCGGCGAAACCGGCGATCGAGAGTCTCGTCACCGGCGCTTCGGCGCCGCCCGCGACCATCACGTCGGCATCGCCCCAGATGATCAGCCGGGCGGCATCGCCGATGGCGTGCGCACCGGTCGAGCAAGCGGTGACGACGGCATGGTTGGGGCCTTTCAGCCCATGCCGGATCGAGACCTGACCGGAGACGAGATTGATGATCTGGCCGGGGATGAAGAACGGGCTGATGCGGCGCGGACCGCGTTCCTTGAGGATCATCGCATTCTCGGCGATGCCTTCGATGCCGCCGATGCCCGAACCGATCAGCACGCCGGTGGCGCACTGTTCCTCATGCGTCTTTGGCTGCCAGCCGGAATCCTTGAGTGCCTCGTCGGCGGCCGCGATCCCATACAGGATGAAGTCGCCGATCTTGCGCAGTTCCTTCGGCTCGAGAACGGCTTCAGGATTGAAAGTGGCATTGGAGCCGTCACCGCGCGGAATGACGTGGGCGACCTTGCAGGCAAGGTCTTCCACCTCGAATTCGGTGATGCGCTTGGCTGCGCTGCGGCCGGTCAGAAGCTCCTTCCAGCTGTGCTCGAAGCCCATGCCGAACGGTGAAAGCAGCCCAAGGCCCGTGACGACGACACGCCTCATCGCAGGTCCTCCCCGGTGATGACTGCAAATAGCGTCAGGCCGAGGCCTTGTCGATGTATTTCACCGCATCGCCAACAGTTAGGATGGTCTCGGCAGCGTCGTCCGGGATTTCGACGCCGAACTCTTCTTCGAACGCCATGACAAGTTCGACCGTGTCGAGGCTGTCCGCGCCCAGATCATCGATGAAGCTCGCCTGCTCCGTCACCTTGTCGGCATCGACGCCAAGGTGCTCGATGACGATCTTCTTGACGCGCTCTCCGGTGTCACTCATTTGGGCATCCTCGTCTTTTGGTTGTCTGTCTTCGTTAGCGGGCAGAATGCCGCTAATCAAGCTGAAAGATGGTCCTGCCGGAAACGCAGCGGAACAGGACCGGTTTTTGCCCGAACCGCCGGGTTGCGGGCGGCATTACACGAAAAATGCCGTGCATCCAAGACGGAATGAAGCGTTTTCCCAAGTGTTAGATCATCGCCATGCCGCCATTGACATGAATGGTCTGGCCGGTGACGTAGGCTGCCTCATTGGAAGCGAGGTAGGCGACGGCAGAGGCGACTTCAGCGCCCGTGCCCATGCGCCGGGTCGGGATCACCGCCATGATCGCCTCTTTCTGCTTGTCGTTGAGCTTGTCGGTCATCGCCGATTCGATGAAGCCCGGGGCGACGCAGTTGACGGTGATATTGCGGGTGGCGATCTCCTGCGCCAGCGATTTGGAAAAGCCGATCATACCGGCTTTGGAGGCGCAGTAATTGGTCTGGCCGGGATTGCCGGTGACGCCGACCACTGAAGTGATGTTGATGATGCGGCCATGTCGGCGCCGCATCATCGGATGGGTAAGCTCGCGGGTCAGCCGGAACACGGCGGTCAGGTTGACCTCGAGCACGCTATCCCAGTCGGCATCAGCCATGCGTACGAACAACCCGTCCTTGGTGATGCCGGCATTGTTGACGAGGATGTCGACGCCTTCGAGGTCGGCCTCCGCCTTCTGGCCGAGCGCCTTGACCTCGTCGCGATTGGAAAGATTGGCCGGGAACAGCTTGACCCGGTCGCCCAGTTCGGCGGCCAGCGCCTCCAGTTTCTCGATGCGTGTGCCGTGCAGGCCGACGATGGCGCCCTGGCCATGCAGCACGCGGGCGATCGCCTCGCCGATGCCTCCCGATGCGCCGGTGACGAGCGCCTTGCGGCCGGTCAATTCGAACATTCTTGTCTCCTGATCTGAGCGAACACCCTTCGCATGGAGCGGGGTCAAATCGCCAGTTGATTATGCAAGTGCCGCCAGCGCCGCCTCGACATCCGCCGCGGATCCGATGGCACTGGTGGCAATATCGCGGTTGATGCGCCGCGCCAGCCCCGACAGAACCTTGCCGGCGCCCACTTCATATAGTGTCGCAACGCCATTCGCGCCGAACCACTCCACCGTTTCGCGCCAGCGCACGCGCCCGACCACCTGTTCGACGAGGCGGCGGGCGATCTCGTCCGGATCGCTCGTCGGGATCACCGTAACATTGGAGACCAGCGGCACGACCGGCGCATTCTTCTGCACTCCCGCCAGCGCCTCCCGCATGATCTCGGCCGCCGGCTTCATCAGTGCCGAATGGAAGGGCGCCGAGACCTGCAGCATCAGCGCCCGCTTTGCGCCCTTCTCCGTGCATAGCTTCGCCGCCAGTTCGACCGCCGGCCTGGCGCCTGAGATCACCAGCTGGCCGCCGCCATTGTCATTGGCGATCTGGCAAACCAAGGCGTGCGCCGGATCTTTGGCCGCGCCGTGGGCGGCCTCGGCGCAAGCCGCCTCGACGTCAGCCTGTTCCAGCCCGATAATCGCCGCCATGGCGCCCTCTCCGGCCGGTACCGCCGCCTGCATGGCATTGCCGCGGATGCGCAACAGCCGGGCGGCGTCGGCGACCGAAACGAAACCGGCGGCTGCAAGTGCCGAATATTCGCCAAGCGAATGGCCGGCGACATAGGTGACCTTATCTTCCAGTGAGAAGCCGCGCGCCTCCAGCGCCCGAATTGCGGCAAGCGACACCGCCATCAGCGCCGGCTGGGCGTTGGCGGTCAGCGTCAGCGTCTCTTCCGGACCTTCCCAGATCAGCTTCGATAGATTTTCGCCGAGCGCATCGTCGACTTCCTCGAAGATCCGCAGCGATTCCACAAAGGCGTCGGCGAGGTCCTTGCCCATGCCGACAGCCTGGCTGCCCTGCCCCGGAAAGGTGAATGCGATGGCCATCGGCGGCTCCCAGCTGCTGGTTCTGGTTGCCTGTGACGCAAGGCGTGCGGCCAAGTCAAGTCCAACCTCGACCGCGCAACGTCGGCCGAGTGCCTGTTTCGGCAGGCTTTTTGGCGATCACTCATGATGAAAACCGCTCACGATTTGTTTGCTGGCTCTTCTTATTTCCGCCACAGGCGCTAGCTTTGCGTGACAGTTCGATGACAGTCGAGTGACGCTTTTGTTGCGGGCCGGGGAACTATTGAAGTGGCAAAGACCAAGAACAGCGCAGCCGAGGCCGCGCCACAGTTTCTCGAAGGCGATCCATCCACCGGCTATCTGCCGGCGCGCAAATGGCCTGTCATCCGCTATGGCCTTATCAGCTTGCTGGCCGCGGCCATCCTGGTGTTCGCCATCGAACTGATCGTGCGCGGCAACTTTGCCGGCACCATCGACTTCTTTCTGCAGCCCTTCAAACCCGGCTGGACCACAATCATTATTTTTGCGCTGATCCTCATCGGCCTCGACGCCGTGCTTGGCCGCAGCCATCAGAGCCTGATGATCGTCGCGCCGCTGACGTTGTCGCTGGCGTTCGTCGGCCACCAGAAGTCGCTCTATCTCGGCGATCCGCTCTATCCGACCGATTTCCTCTATTCCCGGCAGATCGTGGCACTGATGCCGCTCCTGGTGCGCGATCGCCCGGGAACCGCCATTGCCCTGGCGATCGGCATCGTCGGCGGGCTGTCGCTGCTCGTCTATTGCTGGCGGCTATGGCGCCGCCGCGTTCCGTCGCTCAGCCACAAGGGCCGCCTTGCCCGGCTGACGCTGACGGTGCCGCTGATCGCCTTCTTCGTCTCCATCATGGACTATGCCACTTTCTCGTGGACGCGCGACCGGCTGCAGATCATCCCGATCATGTGGGACCAGAAGGAAAACTATGCCTCGAACGGTTTTGCGCTCGCCTTCGCGCTGAACGTCCCGATGGCCCATGTCTCGGCGCCGCCCGGCTATTCCGGCAAGGCGATCGCGGCGATCGGCAAACCGCAGGTGACGGCCTCGATACCTGCCGAGAAGCCCGACATCATCGTCGTCATGAGCGAATCGTTCTGGGATCCGACCAAGCTGCCCGGCGTCACCATCACGCCCGATCCGATCCCCAATGTGCGGGCACTGCGCTCGGGCTATATGTTCTCGCCCGAATTCGGCGGCATGACGGCCAACATCGAGTTCGAGGCCCTGACCGGCTTTTCCAACGCCTTCCTGCCGGCGGGCAGCATTCCCTACCAGCAATATGTGCGGACACCGACCCCCTCGCTCGCCACCTTCCTGAAAAGCCAGGGCTACCGGACACGCGCCATCCATCCCGGCACCAACTGGTTCTGGAACCGGGGAGCCGTCTATGCCGATTTCGGCTTCAACGACTTCAAGTCCGAGGAGACGCTGCCGCCCATGCAAAAACGCGGACCGCTCGCGTCGGACGCCGCGATGACCGACGAGATCATCCACGAGGCCGATACCAGTGCCGAGCCGGTCTTCTTTTTCGCCGTCAGCCTGCAGAACCACGGACCGTATGAGCCGTATCGCTATAACAATCCGACCCACAAGGTGCAGGCGCCGATCAGCCAATGGGCGCGTGAATCGCTGTTGAGCTACGCCGAAGGCTCTTCCGATGCGGACCGCGGCCTTGAGCGGCTGATCGAATGGGCGAAGACACGCGAGCGGCCGACGGTCATCGCCTTCTTCGGCGACCATCTGCCGCCGCTTGGGCCGGTCTACGTCGAGACCGGTTTCCTGAAGGACAATGTCGCGCCGCGCAAGGAGGCGGCCGACCAGATGCTGCTGCACCACCAGACGCCGCTGATCGTCTGGTCGAACCGCAGCGGGCCGGCCGAGGATCTGGGCGCCGTCAGCCCGGCCTTCCTGCCCTACCATATCCTGAAGACGGCCGGCATCAGCCATCCCTATTACACTGGCTTCCTCGGCCAGTTGCGGGAGCGCTACCGCGTCATCGACCGCAATTTGCTGTTGGCACCGGGGGGCGACGCCACCCCCGATTGGTCGCGTCAGAAAGAGATCGACCCGGCAATCCGCGACTTCCGTCTGCTGCAATACGACATGATGTTCGGCAAGCGCCATGCGGCGCCCGATTTCTTCCCCGAGACCACGGGCAAAGTGGCTGCGCATACGAGTTGAGCAGCGGCGGCGGAACGGCCGTAGAGCGGCTGACGTCGTTCAGTTCGTCAAGTGCAGTTGCGAAATCGAGCTTCCGATCTTCAGGAAGACGCTTTCAAGCTGACTGACGTCGTTGGTCGGGTAATAATTCGACGGCGACGATGCGCAGGCCTCGTAGAGCTTGCGGTTGGCTGCGGTGTCGGCCTGCAGCAGCACTGTGAAGATCTGCACGTCCTGCTTCTCTAACGTGTTGCACACATTAGTTGTCCAGTCGTCGACATTGCGCGCGGCCGCGGTCTGGTCGCTGGATCCGAACCGACCCGAGGCCAGGAACCCGTAGGAACCATAGTCCGACTTCTGTGGCGTATCCTTCGCGCCATAGACAACATTTTCGCCGTCGGTCAGCAGCAGCACAGTTTTGGTCGTGCCCGACGTCCTGAAAGGCGCGCCGTCACTGTAAGGCGGTTCCGGCGAGAGTACCCGCATCCCCCAGGACAGCCCTTCGGAAACATTGGTGCCCGAACCGTTCCATTCGATCATCTCGCCGACGGCGCTGCGCAATTTGTCGAAATCGTCGGTCAACGGCACTATCGGCGTCGGACAGGCTCGGTTTGGGCCGATCGTCAGTGGGCCTTTCTTGTCGTTGATCAGCTTCATCGTTGAAACACTGTACTTCGCCATGTCGCTTGTGAGACCGGGAAGCAGGGTGGCGACGGTGTCGTCGAGATAGGAATTGTTGTAGCCGGTCGCCGAATTGCCGTAGGAACTGTTCGGGCTTTTGGCGTTCCCTGGATCGTCCGGCGCGAAATACGGTACGAACAGGGTGTCCGGTTTGTTTTGGTCGGGCGAAATGTCGGAACCATTATTGGCTCCGGGCCGCGTTCGACGCAACCCCGCCATTCGACAGCCAATTGCTTGAACAAGTCCATGTGGTTGACGCGCTTGCCGCCGACCAATGGGAAATTGGCGCCGTTGTTCGGCGATTTGCCGGCCATGTCGATCCAGGCCGGATCGTAGTCCTCGCCCTTGACGTTGACCGCGGTGACGAACGGCACCACCGCGACACGCACACTGCGCGTCGGCGACTTCGCCGCTTCGAGCATATCGATCAAGGCCGTCGCCGCCGTTCGCAATGCGCCGATGCGATCGTTGCTGGCCATCGACCCGGTATTGTCGAGCACCAGCACCACTTCGAGCTGATTGGTCGATTCGACCGCGCCGGCATCGACGGTGATGCGCTTGTCGTTGCCGAACAGGAACGCGAAGTTCAAATTGGCATCCGCGGTGGCGACAGCCCTTGTCTGGATGAAGTTAAGGCCCCTTTCGACAGTGAGGGTTGCTTCGGCGTTCCTCAACTCGCTGTGGCCGGCGACATTGGTCTGGAAATAGCGATCGAAGACGTCCTTGCGCGTGGCGTCGATGTCGCCGAGATGCGAAGATGCAAGGTTCGCGGCGTCGAGCGCGTTCTGCAAGCTGACCTTGGCCCTCATCAAGGTGGACACATCCACGGCAAAGGCGACGGCCGTCAGAACCGCAGGCAGCCCGAACGCAAGCATCAGGGCAAAGTTGCCGCTCTTCGAACGGCAGAAATTGTCGAAAAGCATTTTACCCCCAAAAACCGCCTTGCTGCCGGCCTCGCGCGAACCGGCTCGTTTTGCATTCGCATGATGAACGACGGGTTGACACCACGCCCGCCGGCACGGGAACTTCGCACGGTGGTTAAGGTCCGGTTTCAGAAAATCCGCAAAACCTTGCCATCGAGGCCCATTGCGCGCGGGGAAGTAGGGCGCTAGTCGAGCCGTTTGTCCTTGCCTTGCGGCCAAATTCCTGTATAGACGCCCGCAATCTGCCGGTCCTTGCTGGGGGCTGAACGGAGGGCCGGAGGTTTTTCGAAACCTTCGCGTGAAGCCGGAAGCGCTTCCGCCTCCCGTGTCTCCGCTCTCGACCGTCTCGTCATGCTCCTTTCTTCCCCGCCTTCGCAAGAATTGCGGGTCAGAGAAGTTGCAGAGGCTTTTGCCGCCGGGAACCGGGAGAGAAACGAAGAAAGGCACGAACACTATGGCTCTATACGAACATGTGTTTCTTGCCCGGCAGGACCTCTCGCAGCAGCAGGTCGATGCGCTTGTCGAACAGTACAAGGGCGTCATCACCGCGAATGGCGGGTCCGTCGGCCGGGTCGAGAACTGGGGACTGAAGTCCCTCACCTACCGGGTCAACAAGAACCGGAAGGCATACTACACACTCATGGACATTACCTGCCCGCCGGCCGCGCTCAACGAGATGGAGCGCCAGATGGGCTTGTCCGAGGACGTGCTGCGTTTCCTGACCATCAAGGTCGAAGCGCATGAGGAAGGTCCGTCGGCAATGATGCAGAAGCGCGAAGAGCGCTCGGAACGCGGCGGCTTCGGCGACCGTGGCGATCGCGGTCCGCGCTCATTCGGCGACCGCGATCGCGGTGACCGTGGTGATCGTCCGCCGCGCAGCTTCGGCGATGGCGGTGCCGATCGTGGCCCGCGCCGTCCGCGCGAAGGCTTTGAAGGAGCCGCAGAATAATGGTCGACATCAATCAGATCCCCACCCGGCGCCCCTTCCACCGCCGCCGCAAGACCTGCCCGTTCTCCGGCGCCAATGCGCCGAAGATCGACTACAAGGACGTACGGCTTCTGCAGCGCTACATTTCCGAGCGCGGCAAGATCGTGCCTTCGCGCATCACCGCCGTCAGCCAGAAGAAGCAGCGCGAACTCGCCAAGGCGATCAAGCGCGCCCGCTTCCTCGGCCTGCTGCCCTACGTGGTCCGCTAAAATCCACGCGGGCGGTTCGCCGCCCGCTCTTTTTTCACCGGCCACGACGGGCGTAGCCGGATCGAACACCAAATCCCGGGTTGGATTTCGTCAAGAGATCCTAACTGCCGCGACAGGCAGGACAGCGACACAGGCGGCGACGCCCCAGCTTCCTGACCTGTTCCAGACAATTCGGCGCCGATCCTGAGGATAGGCGCCCAAGCGAAGGAACAAAACCATGGAAGTCATTCTTCTCGAACGCGTTTCCCGGCTCGGCCAGATGGGCGACACCGTCAAGGTCAAGGACGGGTTCGCCCGCAATTTCCTGCTGCCGCAGGGCAAGGCGCTACGCGCCAACGAAGGTAACAAGAAGAAGTTCGAGGGACAGCGGGCTCAGCTCGAAGCCCGCAACCTGGAGCGCAAGTCCGAGGCCGCGCAGATTGCTGAAAAGCTCGACGGCAAGAGCTTCATCGCCGTGCGCTCGGCCGGCGAAACCGGTCAGCTCTATGGTTCGGTGTCGACGCGCGACATCGCCGAGCTGTTGACGGCGGAAGGTTTTTCGGTGAACCGCAACCAGATCCTTCTCAACCAGCCGATCAAGACCATCGGCGTCACCAATGTGGCGATCGCGCTGCACCCGGAAGTCGAGGTCACCATCACCCTCAACATTGCCCGCACGGCCGACGAAGCCGAGCGCCAAGCCAAGGGCGAAACACTGACCACCGCCGAAGCCATCTACGGCGAGGACATCAACGACAATGCGCGGCCGGAAAATTTCTTCGACCCGAATGCGGAGTTCGAAGGCGGCGAAGACAACAGCTGATCGTCGTTCGCCGGCATTTGCCGGCTAATACCTATCTGGACCAATGCCCGGGCCTCGCACCCGGGCATTTTTATGCCAAATGGAACTTTTCGAACCCCTATATCTTGATGCAGAATAAGACAGCGTGTCTGGCCGAGAGGGGACAATTGGTCATGAATATTCTGCTGAAGCGCGTTCTCGACCGCCTGGTCCGCACAGGCAATCTCAAGGTGACAGGGCCGCAAGGCTCGATGGTAACTTTCGGTGACGGCAGCGGCGAGCCGGTGCACATGCATATCAAGACAAGGCATGCCGAGCGCGCCATCACTTTCGACCCGATGCTGGCGGTGCCGGAAGCCTACATGGACGGTGAACTCGACATTATCGAGGGCGGCGTGCTGGGGGTGATGCGCATTGCGTTCCAGAATATGGGCAGCGGCGGTATCGATGCCACCTGGTCGAAGGCGATCGAGGGTCTGCGCCACGCCTTCCGGCGCTTGCAGCAGATCAATACGGCGTCGCGGGCGCGCCGCAACGTGCAGCGCCACTACGATCTGTCGGGCGACCTCTACCGCCTCTTCCTCGATGAGGACATGCAATATTCCTGCGCCTATTTCGAGCAGCCGGATATGACGCTGGACGAGGCACAAGCAGCCAAGAAGCGCCATATCGCCGCTAAGCTCAGGCTGAAGGCGGGCCAGACGGTGCTCGACATCGGCTCTGGCTGGGGCGGGCTTGGCCTCTATCTCGCCAAGGCGTTCGACGTCGACGTGCAGGGCGTAACGCTGTCGACCGAGCAGCATGGCGTCGCCACCGACCGCGCCCATGCGCAAGGCCTGCAAAACCGGGTGCATTTCGACCTCAAGGACTATCGCGAGCTCAATGAGCGTTTCGACCGCATCGTCTCGGTCGGCATGTTCGAGCATGTCGGCGTCAATCATTTCCGCACCTTCTTCGACAAGTCGGCGACGCTGCTGAAGCCGGACGGCGTCATGCTGCTGCACACGATCGGCCGCTCCGGCGTGCCGTGGGCAACCAGCGCCTTCATCCGCAAGTACATCTTCCCCGGCGGCTACATCCCGTCGCTCTC
Organism: Mesorhizobium sp. M0571; assembly: GCF_040320985.1. Taxonomy (NCBI): domain Bacteria; kingdom Pseudomonadati; phylum Pseudomonadota; class Alphaproteobacteria; order Hyphomicrobiales; family Phyllobacteriaceae; genus Mesorhizobium; species Mesorhizobium sp. M0571. Next base: position 90,772 of record NZ_JAMYQT010000021.1, on the reverse strand, counting down.
CGAAGTGATGCCGGCCATCGAGAAATCGGGGCTCGTCGTCACCGATATCGAGGTCCTGCGGCTGCATTATGCGGAGACGCTAAAGCATTGGGGCGAGCGCTTCGCCGCCAACCGCGACAAGGCCAAGGCGATTTATGACGAGCGCTTCTGCCGCATGTGGGAGTTCTATCTTGCCGCCTCGGAAGCCGCTTTCCGCTGGCAGGATCTGGTGATCTTCCAGATTCAGATCGCCAAGAAGAACGACACGCTGCCGATGACGCGCGACTACATGGCCAGTTGCGAGAAGGCGCTGGAGATGCGCGATCTTGGACGTCGTGAAAAGGCTCCTACGCCCAAGCCCACGCGCCGCCGCAAGGTGGCGGATCCGGAGTAGACTGCCGGCGATTGCACCATTGCCGCTTGCCATTGCCGGCTGGCACGCTGAAAAGGTCTCGTCAACGCGGGACCTTTTTTCATGACCTGCCTCCTCTACGGCGCCGCCGCACTTGCCGAGATCGCCGGCTGCTTTTCGTTCTGGGCGTGGTGGCGGCTGGACAAGTCGCCGCTGTGGTTGGCGCCCGGTCTCGTCTCGCTGGTGCTATTTGCGTGGCTGCTGGCGCTGGTCGACGCCAGTGCGGCCGGCCGTGCCTATGCCGCCTATGGCGGCATCTACATTGCCGCCTCGCTGGTCTGGCTGTGGCTGGCGGAGGGCGTGCGCCCAGACCGCTGGGACCTTGCCGGTGCCGCGATCTGCATCATTGGCGCCTCGGTCATCGTGCTCGCACCTCGGGCTGCGTAAGCGATGGAACTGCCCGTCCCACTTAGACAAGGCGTCGACCGCCTTCTCGAAAGAGTGCCGTTGCCGATACTTAAGCAAGCGGCCAGGACGCTGTCGGACCGCTACCGCGCCGAGTTGCGCGACGGCCGCCTGCACATGGCCGAGGAGATAGCCGTGAAGGCCTATCTGGCAACGCGGCTGCCGGCGACCTATGCCGCCATCCGCGCCAGCCTCGATGCGGTCAGCGAGGCACGTCCGGATTTTTTCCCCAAAACCCTGCTCGATGTCGGCGCCGGCCCTGGTACGGTGCTTTGGGCCACAATCGATCTCTGGCCCGATCTCGAACAGGCGGTGCTGCTCGAGGCCGGTGCCGCGGTGCGACGCGTCGGCGAGGCGCTTGCCGCCGAGGCGGTCACTGCCAGGACCGCCTGGCGGACCGGCGACGTCACCATCGACCTGGCCGACCTGGAGCCGGCCGATCTGGTGACCTCAGCCTATGTGCTGGACGAGATCGCGCCGGCATCGCTGGCAAAACTTGTCGACAAGCTCTGGCAGCTGACCGCCGACACGCTGCTGGTCGTAGAGCCAGGCACGCCGGCCGGCTGGCAGCGCATCCTTGCCGTACGCCGGCAGCTGATCGAGGCGGGTGCGCACGTGCTGGCGCCCTGCCCGCATGAGGCGCCCTGCCCACTTGTCGCTCCCGACTGGTGCCATTTCGCCCGTCGCGTCGCCCGCTCGCGCCTGCACCGGCTGGCCAAGGATGCCGAGGTGCCGTGGGAGGACGAGAAATTCATCTTTGTCGCCGCCTCCCGCCATCCGGCCGCTCCGTCCCGGGCGCGGGTGATCGCACTGCCGAAATCGGGCTCCGGCAAGGTCTTGCTGAAGCTTTGCCAACAGGATGGTCATGCTGCCGAAAGACTGTTCACCAAGCGCGACGGCGACACGTTCAAGGTCGCGCGACGACTGAACTGGGGTGATGCATTGCCGGAATGACTGGCATCTATTTTCCTGTTTTGTTCTCACTCAAGAACGGCTAGGCTCGCTATCTTGATTCGAGTCAATCGAGATTCTTTCCACCGAAAGATCTTGGCTGTGAATCGCGGGCATCAAAGCTGGTTGGTTGGAGACTGATGCAGATAAGTCATCACCGACTTGTCTCGTTCTGATATCGAGAGACCGGGATCAGGACCGGGGACATCATGGCAGAGGCAGCACGAAAATTCGGCGTCGCGGAAACACCGCTCTATCGCGAGGCGCCAAACAACATCGAGGCCGAGCAGGCGCTGCTCGGCGCCATACTGGTCAACAACGATGCCTTCTACCGCGTCTCCGACTTCCTGAAGTCCGGCCATTTCTACGAGCCGCTGCACAGAAAAATCTTCGAGGTCGCGGCCGAGCTCATCCGCATGGGCAAGATCGCGACGCCGATCACGTTGAAGACCTTCCTGCCGGCAGACGAGAAGGTCGGCGACATGACCGTGGCGCAATATGTGGTGCGGCTGGCGGTCGAAGCCGTCACCGTCGTCAACGCCACCGATTATGGCCGCGCCATCTACGATCTCGCCACGCGGCGCGCCCTGATCACCGTCGGCGAGGATATGGTCAACATCGCCTATGACGCGCCGGTCGACATGTCGCCCTCCGACCAGATCGAGGATGCCGAGCGGCGCCTGTTCGAGCTTGCCGAGACCGGCCGCTACGACGGCGGCTTCGAGAGCTTCACCGACGCTGTCAAGACCGCCGTCGACATGGCCAACGCCGCCTATATGCGCGACGGGCATTTGTCGGGCGTCGCCACCGGCTTGCGCGACCTCGATCGCCGCATGGGCGGCCTGCAGTCGTCCGACCTGATCATCATCGCGGGGCGCCCCGGCATGGGCAAAACCTCGCTCGCCACCAACATCGCCTTCAATATCGCGGAGGCCTATGTCCCGGCGCAGCAGGCCGACGGCTCATTCAAGGCGGCCAATGGCGGCGTCGTCGGCTTCTTTTCGCTCGAAATGTCATCCGAACAGCTTGCCACCCGCATCATTTCCGAACAGACCGAAATCCCGTCGTCGAAAATCCGGCGCGGCGAGATCAGCGAGATGGATTTCGAAAAGCTCGTCGCCTGCTCGCAGACCATGCAGAAAATCCCGCTGTTCATCGACCAGACCGGCGGCATTTCCATCGCTCAGCTGTCCGCCCGCGCGCGTCGCCTGAAGCGCCAGCGTGGCCTCGACGTCATCGTCATCGACTATATCCAGCTGATGCAGGGATCGAGCGCGAAATCATCGCAAAATCGCGTTCAGGAAATCACCGAGATCACCACCGGGCTCAAGGCCTTGGCCAAGGAGCTGGCGGTGCCGATCATCGCGCTGTCGCAGCTGTCGCGCCAGGTCGAAAGCCGCGACGACAAGCGCCCGCAGCTTTCGGATCTGCGCGAATCGGGCTCCATCGAGCAGGACGCCGACGTGGTGCTGTTCGTCTACCGCGAGGAATACTATCTGAAGAACCGCGAGCCGAAGCCAGGCACTGACGAATACATCAAGTGGGAACACGAGATGAACGAGATGCGCGGCAAGGCCGAAGTCATCGTCGCCAAGCAGCGCCATGGACCGACCGGTTCGGTCAGCCTCGCCTTCCAGGGCGAGTTCACCCGCTTCTCCGACCTCGCCGAGGAGCATCATATACCGGACAGGTTTGAGTAGGTTTGGTCGCGGAGCATCCGATTGGATTTTAGCGATATCTATCAGAGGATAAAATTTGAAGCGTACGAAATCTCCGAGGAAGAACGCTCTCAACTCACCGACTATTTGAAGTCCGCAGGGTCGGCTTATCGCCTGGAAACCAACGCAGCGATATTGGTGTTTTGCTACTCGAGCGAACCGACGTCTGAGAATGTTGCATTGGTGAGGAAATTCCTTGCCAAGGATGTTGTCGACTATTCTCGAAGCGCGGCAGTGACTGGTCTTTATCGAGTTTGGAAATTGGGAGCGACCGCTGACATCAACGATCTGCTGGGCTTTTTGGCTCTTTCGTTGGACAAATCTCGGCACGACACCTCTCTGGCAGCGATCGGGTGCGCATTCCTTTTGATGCATCGTCTCAATGATCGTCGCCTCTCGACTGCCCTTATGAGATTGCTGGCGACGTTGCACGATGAAGTCAGGCGAGAGAACGACTTCGTGGTCAATTTATTCATCTATGCGTGTTGGTCGGCATATGACAATTGGGCTCAGAGAAACGGACAGCGCCGCATTCATTTCGATACAATCGAAGAGGCCCTGCCGGTCTACTGGGATCGTCCCAAATATCTCTTGGAATCGATAAACTGATGGCCAAATCCCGCGTCCAGTTCATCTGCCAGAATTGCGGCTCCGTGCATCAGCGCTGGGCCGGCAAATGCGATGCCTGCGGCGAGTGGAACACGCTGGTCGAAGAAGGCACGGCAGGCGGCATCGGCTCGGGCCCGGCCAACATGCGCAACGCCCGCAAGGGCCGCGCGGTGGTGCTGACCAGCCTGTCCGGCGATATCGAGGACGCGCCGCGCATCGTCTCCGGCATCGGCGAGCTCGACCGCGCCACCGGCGGCGGCTTCGTGCGCGGCTCGGCGCTGCTGGTCGGTGGCGATCCCGGCATCGGCAAGTCAACGCTGCTCACCCAGGCCGCAGCCGCACTAGCAGCAAAGGGCCACCGCATCGTCTATGTCTCGGGTGAAGAAGCCGTCGCTCAGATCAGGCTGCGCGCCCAGCGGCTCGGCGTCGCCGACACCCCGGTCGAGCTCGCCGCCGAGACCAATGTCGAGGACATCCTCGCCACCATCGCCGATGGCAAGCGGCCGGATTTGGTCATTCTCGATTCGATCCAGACGCTGTGGACCGACATGGCCGATTCGGCGCCCGGCACGGTGACCCAGGTGCGCGCCGCCGCACAAGCGATGATCCGCTACGCAAAGTCCACAGGGGCGGCGATCGTTCTGGTCGGCCACGTCACCAAGGAGGGCCAGATCGCCGGCCCACGCGTTGTCGAGCACATGGTCGACGCGGTGCTCTATTTCGAAGGCGAAGGCGGCCACCACTACCGCATCCTGCGCACGGTCAAGAATCGATTCGGGCCAACCGACGAGATCGGCGTCTTCGAAATGTCGGACAAGGGCTTGAGAGAAGTCGCCAACCCCTCCGAGCTTTTCCTCGGTGAACGCCACGCGAAGTCGCCGGGTGCGGCGGTTTTCGCCGGCATGGAAGGCACACGGCCGGTGCTGGTCGAGATCCAGGCGCTCGTAGCGCCATCGTCGCTCGGCACACCGCGCCGCGCCGTCGTCGGCTGGGACGGTGCCCGGCTGTCGATGATCCTGGCGGTTCTGGAAGCCCATTGCGGCGTCCGCTTCGGCACGCACGACGTCTATCTCAACGTTGCCGGCGGCTACCGCATTTCGGAGCCGGCGGCCGACCTGGCGGTGGCGGCGGCACTGGTTTCCTCGCTCACCGGTCTTGCCCTTCCCGCCGATTGCGTCTATTTCGGCGAAATCAGCCTTTCGGGTGCGGTGAGGCCGGTTGCGCATGCGCAGCAGCGCCTCAAGGAAGCCGAAAAGCTGGGTTTCGGAAGCGCGGTTCTGCCCTTGGGCAGCGAGGACGTTGTTGGTGGTATCGGGGTCGGGGGAATAGGAGCCGGTGCTTTCCAGCCCACCGAGCTTGCCGATCTCGTGGCGCGCATAGCCGGCTCACAGCGCAGCCGCGCCGACGAGCAAGAGTGATGCGGCTCGTCGAGTCGTGAAAAAGAGATCGGAGTGGGGCGAAAAACATGCCGATTACGCTGCTTGACGGAATTCTCGTCGGCTTCACCCTGGTCTCGGCGATGCTGGCCATGGTTCGCGGCTTTTCACGCGAAATCCTGTCGATCATCTCCTGGGCAGCTGCGGCGGCGGCGGCCTTCTTCTTCTACAAGCCGGTGCTGCCTTACATTCAGCCCTATGTCGACAACGAAAAGGCCGCCATGGCGGCGGCCGCCGGTATCGTCTTCATTGTCGCGCTGATCGTCGTTTCCGTCATCACCATGAAGCTCGCCGACTGGATCATCGATTCCAGAATCGGTGCGCTCGATCGCACACTTGGCTTCCTCTATGGCGCGGCGCGCGGCATCCTGGTCGTCGCTGTCGCGCTGCTGTTTTTCAATTGGTTGGCCGGCGCCAAGGCTCCAGGCTGGATTGCCAACGCCAAATCGCGGCCGCTGCTCGAATCGATCGGCGCCAAGGTGGAAAGCCTGCTGCCCGAGGATCCGGAAAACGCCATCCTCAACAAGCTCAACCCGAATCAGCCGGCTGTCGAGACGCCTCTGGCCCCCGACGCGCCTGCAGCGGAAGCACCTGCCGCCGGCGACGACGCCACCGCTCCGGCACCCGATGACAGCGACGCGCCACCTGCCGACAATGCGCCCGCAACCCCGCCGGCCAATCCGGCGCCGGCAAACTGATTTCGGCAAACCGACGGGCATCAAGACTGTCGATTATGTGAACGCCGCACGACGTGCGTTGCTTTCGATGCGCTATGACCTTATATGGCGACTTTAGCGGAGCTTGAGCCCCAATGGCAGACTCAGTGGCAGACGCAGACGACGTGCTTTCCGCCGAAGCCGACGACCATTTCCATGATGAATGCGGAGTGTTCGGCATTTTCGGCCGGCAGGACGCCGCAGCCATCGTGACACTCGGCCTGCACGCACTGCAGCATCGCGGCCAGGAAGCGGCCGGCATCGTTTCCTATGACGGCACTCAATTCCATGTCGAACGCCATGTCGGCCTGATCGGCGACACCTTTACCAAGCAGCGTGTCATCGACAGCTTGCAAGGCAACCGTGCCATCGGCCACACACGCTATGCCACCACCGGCGGCTCAGGCATGCGCAACATCCAGCCGTTCTTCGCCGAACTTGCCGACGGCGGCTTCGCCGTCGCCCATAACGGCAATCTCACCAACGCCATGACCGTGCAGCGCGCGCTGCAGAAGCAGGGCGCCATCTTCTCTTCCACCTCCGACACCGAGACGCTCCTGCATCTGGTTGCCACCAGCAAGGAGCGCGACCTCAACTCACGCTTCATCGATGCGGTGCGCCAGGTCGAAGGCGCCTTCTCGCTGGTGGCGATGACGGCCAAGAAGATGATCGGCTGCCGCGATCCGCTCGGCATCCGCCCGTTGGTGCTCGGCGATCTCGACGGAGCCTGGATCCTCGCCTCGGAGACCTGCGCACTCGACATTATCGGGGCGCGTTTCGTGCGCGACCTGAAGCCAGGCGAAATGGTCGTCGTCACCAGCAAGGGCATCGAGAGCCTGTTTCCATTCGAGCCGCAAAAGACCCGCTTCTGCATTTTCGAATATGTTTATTTCGCGCGGCCGGATTCGTCGGTCGAAGGCCGCAATGTCTATGAAGTGCGCAAGCGCATCGGCGCCGAGCTGGCGCTGGAAAGCCCCGTCGAGGCCGACATCGTCGTGCCGGTGCCGGATTCGGGCACCCCGGCGGCAATCGGCTTTTCGCAGGCCGCGGGCATTCCGTTCGAGCTCGGCATCATCCGCAACCATTATGTCGGCCGTACCTTTATTCAGCCCGGCGATTCGATCCGCCACATGGGCGTCAAGCTCAAGCACAACGCCAATCACCGCATGATCGAAGGCAAGCGTGTGGTGCTGGTCGACGATTCCATCGTGCGCGGCACCACCAGCCAGAAGATCGTGCAGATGGTGCGCGATGCCGGCGCCAAGGAAGTGCATATGCGCATTGCCTCGCCGCCGACGCGCGCCTCCTGCTTTTACGGCGTCGACACGCCGGAGAAATCGAAGCTGCTGGCATCGCGCATGTCGGTGGAGGAGATGGCCGAGTTCATCCGCGTCGATTCGCTTGGCTTCCTCTCGATCGACGGGCTCTACCGCGCCGTCGGCGAAGCCAGCCGCGACAACGAGCAGCCGCAATTCTGCGATGCCTGCTTCACCGGCCAGTATCCGACCCGGCTTGCCGATTTCGAAGGCTCCGACAATGTGCGCACGCTGTCGCTGTTGGCGGCGGGCGGGTCTTAGCAGACGCTGCTTCAATGCTGAAGCTGTTCTGGCTGGATTTTGAAGAAGGACGCCGCCACGGTTTTCCGATGGGCGTCGGCATCACCGCAGAAGACGAAACGGATGCGGTAGATCTCGCCAAAACACGGTTGTTTGCCAGCGGAAAATTTCCAACCGCCTACAGGATCGAGATCATCCCCGATCTGGACACCCTGGACCAGAACCATGTCAGGCCGAATATCGGCCATTACCTGCGTCGGGGAATCTGGTTTCCGACCGGTTATGATAGTAGCTGGTCTCCGTAACCTTTGATCTTCAGAGTGACCTCATGATTTCTGCCCTTGACCTCTCCGGCCGCGTCGCGGTCGTCACCGGTGCCTCGCGCGGCATCGGCTACTTCATCGCCCTGGAACTTGCCGCCGCTGGTGCGCATGTGATTGCGGTTGCCCGCACCGTCGGCGGATTGGAGGAGCTCGACGACCAGATCAAGGCGGGTGGCGGACAGGCGACGCTGGTCCCGCTCGATCTTGCCGACATGACGGGGATAGACCGGCTGGGCGGCGCCATCCACGAGCGCTGGGGCAAGCTCGACATACTGGTCGCCAACGCCGCGGTGCTCGGCGTCATTTCGCCGATCGGCCATGTCGAGGCCAAGACCTTCGAAAAGGTGATGACCATCAACGTCACTTCGACATGGCGGCTGATCCGCTCGGTCGACCCGCTGCTCAGGCTCTCCGACGCCGGCCGCGCCATCGTGCTGTCCTCCAACGCCGCCCATACGGCACGCGCCTTCTGGGCCCCCTACGCAGCGTCGAAAGCGGCGGTCGAGACCATGATGCGTTCGTGGGCGCATGAGACGGAAAACCTGCCGCTCAGGGTCAACGCCGCCGACCCAGGTGCGACGCGCACTGCGATGCGGGCGCAGGCCGTACCCGGCGAGGATCCGGAAACGCTGCCGCATCCCTCGGAGATCGCGAAGCGCATCGTGCCGCTGGCTGATCCTGAGCTCAAGGAGACGGGACTAATCTTCCAAGCCAAGCATAACCGCTTTGTCACCTACCGGCAGCCGGAGTAGATGGGCGATATCACGCGGCTGTGATGCCGTGGCTTTACGCCGCGCTCCGGCCCAGCTTTCGCCGCTTGTCCGGAGTTGATAGGATCGCGTCGACTCCCACAACAAACAAATTGAGGAAATCCTATGGCGGCTCCGAGCGTAGCGTTGGTTTGGTATCTGGTCATTGCTGGTCCGCAAGGCGGCATGGTCGTGCTGCCCAGCACCTTCGACACCCGCGAACAATGCACCTCCGCCGTCACCGAATACCAGAAGCAGCCGACGCCGGCCGGCTGGTCGGTGCAGTGCGTGCCGAGCGCCTCGCCATTCACCGACGAGGGCGATGCCGAGGAGCCGTCGGCGCAGTAGAGCTTAATCTCCCCCCTCGAGGGGGAGATGTCGCCGAAGGCGGCAGAGGGGTCGGCACGTCCTGACGCGGCTCTCCATCGCGGACAAAGGAACGCTGGCGCTCCACGCGTGGCGACCCCTCTGGCCGCCGGCCATCTCCCCCTCAAGGGGGGACATCAGCAACCTCAGCGCCGTGCGTTCACGGTCAGTTCTGGCTTCTGGTTGATGGTCTGGAACACCACGCAGTAGCGCTCGGTCAGCTTGATCAGCGCATCGATGCGCTCCTGCGGCTCGTCGGTGTCGAGACCGAATGTCAGCCGAATGGCGCGGAAGCCAACCGGCGCATCCCTTGCCACGCCAAGCGTGCCGCGAAAGTCGAGATCGCCTTCGGCTTCCACCGTAGCGGCCCCAAGCTTGAATTCCAGCGCCGTGGCCACCGCCTTCAGCGTGACGCCGGCGCAAGCCACCAGCGCCTCCAACAACATGTCGCCGGAGCAGAGTTCGAGGCCGGAACCGCCGGTTGCCGGATGCAGCCCGGCAACGGCGAGCGCCCGGCCCGTCTCGACCTTGCAGGCGATCGATTGGTCGTCGATCGAGCCCTTGGCCCGTAGAGTAATCAGCGCGCGCGAGGCGTCGTCGCGATAGGCCTCCTTCAGCGGCGCCTGCATGGCCTTCAATGCGATCGCGTCCATTTTCGTTTCTCTCCCATAGTTGCCCGGCATCGCTGCGCAACGGCGATGCCGCCTGCCCCAAACGCAAGTCCCCGCTGGCGTAGCGCTTGGCAAGATTTCGCCCGTATAGCCTGACGATACGGGCGCCCGACATCCAACGCCTTCACACCGTCTCTCGCAACACATTCGTAAGGCCGCCGGACATATGGCCGATATCGCCATTCTGGACACCCGCGAAAGGGTTCGTGCCGGCATCCTGTTCACCGGGGCTGCCTACCTGCTGTTTTCGATGCAGGACGCCTCGATCAAGCTGCTGGTCGTCGGCATAAGTGTCTGGCAGATCATGTTCATCCGGAGCGCCATCGTTCTCATCGCATGTGCGGCATTTGGCGGGCGCCAGCTGTTCGACGACACTGCACGCTCGCGGATCGTCAGGCCGATGTTCGTGCGCAGCGCCTTCACACTCGCCGCCTGGCTCTGCTACTACAACGCCGCCAGATATCTCCAGTTGGCAGAACTAACGACCATCTATTATGCCGCGCCGATCATCGTCACCGTGCTTTCGGTGCTGATGCTCGGTGAAAAAGTGCCGATGTTGCGCTGGCTGGCGGTTCTGATCGGTTTTGCCGGAGTCTTCGTGGCCTGTGACCCCGCCCATCTCGGTCTGTCGATGCCGATGCTGCTGGTGCTCGCCGCCGCCCTGCTCTGGGGCATCGCCATCGTGCTTTTGCGCAAGACGGCGATGGCAGAGCGCACGACAATCCAGCTCATCCTCAATAATTTTTACTTCCTGGTGTTTTCGGCGGTGCCGGCCCTGCTTTTGTGGCAGAGACCCGATTGGAACCAGATGCTGCTGCTGCTCAGCGTCGGCGCGTTGGGCGGCGTCGCGCAATACCTCTTGTTCGAAGGTATGAAGCGGGCGCCGGTGTCGATCGTGGCGCCGTTCGAATACACGTCCCTGGTCTGGGCCTTCGCGCTCGGCTTTGCGATCTGGGGCGACGTGCCGCGCCGCGAGGTACTTCTCGGAGCCGCGCTGATCTTTACGGCCGGCCTGCTGATCATCGGCAACGAACACTTCCGCAAGCGGCTTTAGAATGAGGCAACCGTTGCTGACACTATGGTGTCAGGACTGGGCAGCGTAGGCTGGTGAGATGACGGAATCGCTGGACATGCCAGGCACGGTGGAAAGCGCCCGCGAACGTACCCTTGGCATCATCCTGGTCTCGGCGTCGGCGGCCGTCTTCGGCCTCACCGGCGTGCTGACCAAATCGATCCATGCCGACCCGCTGACCATTACCTGCTGGCGCGGCTTCGTTGGCTCGATCCTGATCAGCCTTTATGTGCTATGGCGCCGCCACCGCTCCGGCGGTCGCGACAGCCTGCGGCTCGGCTGGCGCGGCTGGCTGCTGGCGATCGAGGGCGCGCTCGCCAGCATCGCCTTCATCTCGGCGTTCAAGTTCACCTTTGTCGCCAATGTCGCGATCATCTATGCCACCGCCCCTTTCGTCACCGCGCTGCTGGCCTTGCTGCTGGTGCGCGAACCGTTCCGGCTGCAGACGCTTGCCGCCGCCGCCGTGTCACTGTGCGGGGTGGCAATCATGGTCTGGTCGGGCTTCGGCACCGGCCATCTGTTCGGCGACGGGTTGGCGCTGCTGATGACGATCGGCAGCGCTCTCTACATGATCATGGTGCGCGCCTTTCGCGATACGCCTGTGGTGTGGGCGGGTGCGGTGTCGGCATTCCTTCTGTTCGTGCTCGGCTGGTTCGTCACCGATCCGCTGGCCGTCTCGGCCACGGACGCAGTGCTTCTAGCCACCTTCGGCTCCTCGTTCGCGCTGGCCTCGATCCTGTGGACGGAGGGCGCCCGGCTCATTCCGGCAGCCGAGTCCGGATTGCTGGGTTCGGCCGAAGTGCCATTCGCGATCCTGTTCGCCTTCCTGTTCCTCGCAGAGATCCCGCCGCCCGCCAGCATGGTCGGCGGCGCCATCGTACTTTGCGCGGTGTTCGCTCACGCCGGCCGCGACTGGCTGATGGCCAGGCAGCGCGCTGCGGATGCCTGACCAAATCCTCGCCGCGCCCGAGGGCGAGTTGGTGGTCCGATCACGGGAAATCCGTTCCTGAAAATAAATTTGAAAAGTCATGGAACCATCATCGGGCTCAGGCATTATGGCTGCGACGGGCCACCCCAAGTCCCCCCAAACCCCTCGGCCCGTCCTACTCAGAAGCCGACCGCAAGGTCGGCTTTTTCTTTGCTGGCTCAATTGGCCAAGGCCAGGTTGCCGCTGAACAACGCGGCCAGATCCTGCGCCGGCCGGTCGGCGTCCTCACGCAAGCGGATGGCGAATTCCGCGATCGGCACCGGCGGCAGATCAAGATCGCGCGGCGCCTCGACGATGCCGGAATGAGCGAAGCGCGCCGTCCTCAACGTTAAGGCGATGCCGGCGTGCACCGCCGTACGCAGGCCGGCCAGGCTGGCACTCCCGGCAGCAATGCGGTAGCGACGGCCGGCCGCATCCAGTGCACTGGTCGCCGCTTCGCGAAACCCGCAATGGGGATCGAGCAGCGCCAAGGGCAATTCCTTCTGGCGGGTGGCCAGCCCGTTCTGAGAGCAAAGCCAGATCATTGGCTCCCTGAGCACGCCGACTTCGTCCCGCGTCGGCACCTGTCGCATGGCAATGGCCAGATCAAGGGTGCCGGCTTGCAGAGCCTGCGCCAGTTCGGCGGAGCGGCCGACGCGCAATTCGATCCTGACGCGCGGATGGCTGACAGCGAAGGCCCTGAGAAGTTGTGGCAAGCCGCTGTCGGCGAAATCCTGCGTCGTACCGATGGCGACGCGCCCATTGGCACGCGCCCCCTTCAGCGCCAGCCATGCATCGCGGTGCGCAGCAAGAATGCGCCGCGCATGGCCGACCAGATCCTCGCCCGCCGGCGTCAGGCTACGGCCTCGCCCCTGCGGCACCAGCAGCGGTTCGCCGACAACATCCTCCAGCCGCTGCATCTGCGCGGTCACTGCGGACGGCGAGCGGCCGACGATCGACGCAGCCTGCGCCAACGAGCCGCCATCGACGAACGCGAGGAAAGTCTTGAGGAGGTCGGGATCGAGCGCCTGCATAATTCGATAATATCAAAGTATTTATCAAAAACAATTCGATTTTCATGACGCAAGAATGATGGCATGATTTGTCGACGGCGAAGAGACGCCACTTGAAACCGAGGAGAAGAAACATGCCGATCATCAATGTCAGCGTTACCGGCAAGCCCGATGCCGCTTTGTCCGCCGCTATTGCCAAGGAGTTGACCGAACTGACGGCCACGCATCTGCGCAAGGACCCGACGATCACAGCTGTTGCCATTTCCTATCACGACCCCGAGCACTGGTTCGCCGGCGGCAAGTCGCTGGCCCAGCACGGCGCCAACACGGCTTGGCTCGACATCAAGGTTGTCGACGGCACCAACACCAAGCTCGAACTGGAAGCATATCTGCAGGCAATCTTCGCCGCATTCGGCCGGTTGCTGGGCAAGGTGCATGAGGAAAGCTACGCCCTCGTGCACGAAGTGCCGGCGGCCGCCTATGGCTTTGGCGGCAAGACGCAGGAATTCCGCTTCATCAGCGGAAGGATGAAGGCGGCGTAGCTGCCTTTTATGGAGAAGGCGGCCGAGCCCACTGGTGACAAGGGTGACAAGAGAGAAGGAAGAATGAAGCCGCATTGACGTTGATCCAACTTCGGCTAGGTTCTCACCCGAAGCGGCCACCGAAGAGCCGCGACGTGAGATTGTTGGGAGATGCGGCGATGATCCTGACACTGGCGCTGCTTGCGGGTCTTGTCGCGGCCTGGCTGCTGATCGGCGTGGTGGAGAAGTTCCGCCTCGGCCTGCGCTTGAGCCAGGCGCTGCTCTACGTGCCGTTCAAGCTCGCCTACCGGCTCAGTGACGAGCGCGTCAAGATTGCCCGCAAGTCGGCGGCCCCGGTCATCTACGTCATTTGGCATCAGTCGCGCATCGAGCCGGCGCTGATGTTGTCGCTGCTGCCGGAGGACACGCTGCACATCCTCGACCAGGCTTCGGCCAGATCGCCGTGGCTGGAGCCGTGGCGCGAGCTTGGCCGCACCATCGGCTTCAACGCCGAGCATGTCTTCGTCAGCCGCAGATTGGTGCGGGTGCTGAAGGGCAAGGGCCGGCTCGCCGTTTACCTGCCGGATGCGGTCGAGCCCGACGTCAAGTCGTTTCGGTTGTTTCGTGCCATCACCCGTATCGCCATGCAGGCCGACGCCCGCATCGTGCCGATCTTCGTTGCCGGGGCGCGCAGCCTGCCGGCGTCGCTGACGCCGGCGGACAAGGCGCCGCGCCATTGGTTTCCGCGGCTGTCGATCAGCGTGCTGGAGCCGATGACCATCGCCGAGCTGGTGGCGCGGAACCCCGATCAGGCCTCCAATACCAATGCGCTGTTCGATCGCTTCGCCGAGGCCAGGCTTTTCGGCAATGATCTCGACCGAGGGCTGTTCCTTGCCATGCGTGATGCCGCCGACCGCGTCGGCGCCTCGCATGCGATTATCGAGGACGTCGTCGGTGGTGCGCTGAGCTACCGGAAAATGTTTATCGGCGCCAGGGTTTTGGGCCGCCGCTTCGAGGCAATTACCGCGCCGGGCGAAGCGGTAGGGCTGCTCTTGCCCAACGCCAACGGCGTCGTGCTGTCGTTCGTCGGTGTTTTGTCGGCCGCGCGGGTGGCAGCGATGATCAACTATACCGCCGGCCCGGCGAGCGTCACCGCCGCCATCCGCACGGCGGTAATCCGCACCGTGGTCTCCTCACGCGCCTTTGTCGAAAAGGCCAACCTCGCCGACATCGTCGAGGCGGTGGAAAAAGGCGGGGCGAAACTGCTGTGGCTGGAGGATGTTCGCGCAAGCGTGACCGCGCTAGACAAGCTCGCAGCCGCCTTGCTGTGGCGCTGGCCGTTGCAACGCCAGGATGCGGCCAAGCCGGCGGTGATCCTGTTCACCTCCGGCTCGGAAGGCACACCCAAGGCAGTGGTGCTGTCGCACCGGAACCTTCTTGCCAATGCGATGCAGGCCGAAGCCCGCATCACCATCTCGCCGGCCGACATCCTACTCAACGTGCTGCCGGTGTTCCACTCGTTCGGCCTGACGGGCGGCACCATCCTGCCGCTGGTCACCGGAGTAAAGCTGTTCCTCTACCCCTCACCTCTCCACTACAAGCTTATTCCGGAGGTGGCGCGCAAGGTCCGCCCAACCGTGATGTTCGGCACCGACACGTTCCTCGCCAACTATGCCCGCACCGCCAAGGACGGCGATTTTTCCAGCCTGCGCTTCGTCGTCGCCGGTGCCGAGGCGGTGAAGCCGGAGACGCGCCGGGTTTATCGCGAACGCTTCCAGGCCGAGATCATCGAAGGTTTCGGATTGACCGAGGCCGCACCGGTGGTTGCCGTCAACACCGCCCTCCACGGTCGCGACGGCACCGTCGGGCGGCTGCTGCCGGCCATGCGCATGAAGCTGGAACCGGTCGAAGGCATCAGCGACGCCGGCCGGCTGTGGCTCGACGGGCCGAACCTGATGATGGGCTACATGACCGGCGATCGGCCGGGCGAACTGCAGCCGCTCGAAGGCTGGCACGACACCGGCGATATCGTGTCGGTCGATCGCGAAGGCTTTATCACCATTCGCGGCCGCGCCAAGCGCTTCGCCAAGATCGCCGGCGAGATGGTGTCGCTTGGTGCGGTCGAGCTGCTGGTGCAGTCGCTGTGGCCGGAAGAGCATCACGCCGTGGTGGCGGTGCCGGACAAGCGGCGCGGCGAGCGCATCGTTCTGGTCACCACCGCCGACAATGCCGATCCCGACGAATTGCGCGAATTCGGCAAAAAAGCCGGGGCGGCCGAACTGATGGTGCCGAACGACATCGTCAAGGTCGAGGAGATCCCGGTGCTGGGCTCTGGCAAAACCGACTATGTCTCGACTAGAAAACTGGCACTCGAGAGGCTGGGACTGAGCGCTGCCGCCTGAAGTTTTCCAGACCTCGTCGAAAACTCTAGAGGACCGCTACCGATAACAGCAGAATGACGCCGACCGCCATCATCAGCAGGCCCGGCCAATTCTGTGAAAGGCCGAGAAAACGGAGCCCGCGCCGTCGCGGCTCCAGGGTTGGGCCTGGTGTTGCGAGATTTGGCGTCGGGCTGTGCCGAGCGGTGGAAAAGGGGGTCGGATCGCTGAGCCGCCCGCGCATGACGGCTGCGACCGCCATATATACAAGGCCGGCGACAGTCAGCAGCGCGCCGATGAGGATGACAGCCATTTCTCCTCGCTTTTTCCTCAGGTTCTACGCCTGTTAGGCGACCTTGGCGACGCAATCCCGAGCTGCCGCTTGGACGCATTTATCCACAAACGGTCAAGGCGCCCAGCAAGTTCCCAAAACGCACGTTCCACTGCGCCGCGTGCTCTGCGAGCGGCTCCCTAATCCAAACTGATGACCTTTTTCGGAATCTTGCACTGCCAGGCGCAGGGCGAATTTGGCAACAAATCTGTCAGCCGATGTCGGAAGACGGCACCTTCTCGCCTTCGCGCTTGGCGCGTCTGGAGTAGGCGCGCACGCTGAACGGCAAGAAGAGCAGATAGCCGGCGACCGACGCCGTCAGCGTATACCAGGGATAGGTCATCAAAAGCAGCACGTAGAGGACGACGGCGAGGATGATCGGCAGCACCCTGTCGCCCGGTATCCTGACGCTCTTGCCGGAATAGACGGGCAGTCGGCTGACCAGCAGGAACGCCACTAATATTGTAAAGCCGGTGGCAATGAAGGCCGCCAAGCGGCTGGGTTCAAGGCCAAGCCTGAGGAAGAACAGATAGAGCGGCAGCATCACCAGCACCGCACCCGCCGGCGCCGGCACGCCGACGAAATATTCGGTCTGCCACTGCGGACGGTTGATCTCTTCGTCAAGTACGTTGAAGCGAGCTAACCTCATCCCACAGGCGATCGTGAACAGGAGCGCCGCGATCCAGCCCGGCGAGCCAGCCCTGTCGAGCAGAAAGGCATAAAGCACCAGCGCCGGTGCCACGCCGAAATTGACGATATCGGCCAGCGAATCCATCTGGGCGCCGAATTTGGAGGTCGCCTTCAGCATTCGCGCCAGGCGGCCGTCGATACCGTCGAGGAAGGCGGCGAGCAGCACCATCACCACCGCCGGCTCGAAGCGGCCTTCGAAGCCGAAGCGGATGCCGGACAGGCCGGCGCAGATGGCGAGCACGGTGACCAGATTGGGCAGCACCATGCGCATCGGGATTTCGCGGATGCGCGGGCCGCCGCCGCCATGCGCCTCGAATTTCTTGAACGGCGGGGCCACCGGTCAGGAGATCCGCACGAGCGGCGTTGCGGCAACGCCGCCGAATTCCGCCAGCACCGTCTCACCGCCAACCGCCGTTTGGCCGACGGCGACGCGCGGCGTCGCGGTCGAGGGCAGGAATACGTCGACGCGCGAGCCAAAGCGGATGAGCCCGAAACGCTCGCCGGTGCCGATGGCGCCGCCGGTCTCGGCCCAGCAGACGATGCGCCGCGCCACCAGGCCGGCGATCTGCACCGCGGCCACCGTGCCGTTGGGGCTTTCGATGACCAGCCCGTTGCGTTCATTCTCGGTGCTTGCCTTGTCGAGTTCGGCGTTGAGGAATTTTCCTGGCCGATGCTCGATCCTGGAAATGCGGCCACGCACCGGGGAGCGGTTAACGTGGCAGGAAAAGACGTTCATGAATACCGAGATGCGGGTCATTTCACCACCGCCGAGGCCAAGCTCGCGCGGCGGCACGGCCGGGCCGACCGCCGAGACGATGCCGTCGGCCGGGCTCACCACCAGGCGGTCGTCGATCGGCGTGACACGCTCGGGATCGCGGAAGAAATAGGCGCACCAGGCGGTCAGGATGAGACCGATCCAGAACAGGGTCGAGGAGAAATAGCCAAGAAACAGCGTCGCTGCGCCGAACGCAGCGATAAAGGGATAACCCTCGCGATGGATCGGAACGAACGCATTCTTGATCGTGTCGACAAGGCTCATAGGATGAGGACAACCTTGGTTTCAGGTCCGGCCTCAATAGCGGAAACACCCCGCAGTCGCAACGCGGCAATCCGGCGGTCGGGTGACGGCGGCGTGCCGCCTCAGGAGTGCCAGCGGCATCCGGACTGCTGAAGTGGTCAACCGGAAATATGTTCATCGCGATTGTCGGCACGAGGCGCCCCCGCCCGTCCTTGGAAAGACAGCACCTCTCGTCAGCCTTTCGGCCACGACGATTTGCGCAACCCGGAGGTTCACGGCCCATGCAGAAATCAGCAGCCAGGCAAGCGCGAGTAGTGATGAACGGCCTGGCGTTCGGCGAGTCACCGCGCTGGCATGATGGCAGGCTTTGGTTCTGCAACTGGGGCACGGGCCAGATCATCGCCGTCGATAGCCAAGGCAACAGCGAGATCGTGCTTACCGTACCGGCCACCCTGCCTTATTCCATCGACTGGCTGCCGGACGGGCGGCTGCTTGTCGTGTCCGGCCGCGAAGGGCTGATCCTCAGACAGGAGACGGACGGGACGCTAGTCATCCATGCCGATCTGAGACCCCTGTCAAAGAGCCCGTGGAACGAGATCGTCGTCGACGGACGCGGCAACATCTATGTCAATGGCGGAGGGCCGGCGCCTGCTCCCGGCCAGCATTTCGGCCCCGGCACCATCGTGCTGGTCGCGCCTGATGGCTCGGTTCGGCAGGTGGCTGAGAACCTCGCCTTTGCCAATGGCATGGCGATGACGCCTGACAACAAGACGCTTGTCGTTGCCGAATCCCACGCCAACAGGCTGACTGCGTTCGACGTCGCTGCCGATGGCAGCCTCTCCAACCGGAGGGTCTGGGCCAATCTCGGCAACGGTTTTCCCGACGGCATCTGCCTCGATGCCGAAGGTGCGGCCTGGTATGCCGACGTTCCCAACAGGCATTGCGTGCGGGTACGCGAGGGCGGCGCAATGCTCGAAAGCGTCGATGTCGATCGCGGCTGCTTTGCCTGCATGCTCGGCGGCAGCGAGGGAAAAACGCTGTTCATCGTCGCCGCCGAATGGCGCGGCTTCGAACATATGATCAGCGATTCCCGTACCGGCCAAGTGCTCAGCATCGAGGCTCCCGCACCGGGCGCCGGCTGGCCGTAGAGAACTTACACGCCGGGAATCCGCTGATAGTTGGCGATATCGGCCTTGACCCCAAGTCGTGCCAGGGTCTCCTGAGGATTGAAGCCCATGCGCTCATGCGCAGTCTTGATGATCGGCACGACCTTGTCGACGGCGGCCTGCCCTTCCCATTCGACAATGGTCACGAGGTTGACCTCGCCTGGCCCCGAGAATTGCTCAAGCAGGAAATCCTGGACGAATCCTTGCTGCCGGCGCAGTAGTTCATGTGTTATCCGGACCTTGGCAAGGATCTCCTCGCGGGCGTTGGCCGGAACGACAAACTTGTCGACCCTGAACACGCTGCCGCCATTAGCTGCCTGGTTTATCCCACTCATATCGATTGTCTCCGTTTTGAACCACGCATTCTTGCTGCGATCCAAAACGACCTACGATCTCAACTTAAGTTGAGGTCAAGCACGAATTTTCAGCTCACCTCCGAGGTGCGGCGGCGGACGACGACGCCGAACTCGTCGCTTTCGCGGGCAATGCGCAGCCGCTCCTCGGCCTCCGTCGCCTCGCGCTGCCGGTCCCACATCGACGCATAGAGGCCGCGCTTGGTCATCAAGGCGGCATGGGTGCCGCGCTCGGCGATCTGGCCGTCCTGCAGGACGATGATCTCGTCGGCCGAAATCACCGTCGACAGCCGGTGGGCAATGACGATGGTGGTGCGACCCTGGCTGACCAGATCGAGTGCCGCCTGGATCTCCTGCTCGGTGTGGCTGTCCAGCGCCGAGGTCGCCTCGTCGAGCATCAGGATCGGCGGCGCCTTCAAGATGGTGCGGGCGATCGCCACCCGCTGCTTCTCGCCGCCAGACAGTTTCAGCCCGCGCTCGCCAACCATTGAACGGTAGCCGTCGGGTAACCGCTCGATGAACGGTCCGATCTGGGCCAGTTCTGCCGCCTTGCGCACATCGTCCTCGCTGGCGCCCATGCGGCCGTAGCGGATATTGTAGGCGATGGTGTCGTTGAACAGCACCGTGTCCTGCGGCACCATGCCGATCGCGGCACGCAAGCTCTCCTGCTTCACGTCGCGAATGTCCTGGCCGTCGATCAGAATCTTGCCGCGCTGGATGTCATAGAAGCGAAACAAAAGCCGCGAAATGGTCGACTTGCCGGCTCCGGAGGGGCCGACAATGGCCACCGTCTTGCCGGCCGGCACCTCGAAGCTGATGCCCTTCAGGATCTTGCGGTTGGGGTCGTAGGAAAAATGCACGTCACGGAACTCGACCTTGCCGGCATCGACGACCAGTGGCTTGGCGCCTGGCCGATCGACGATCTCCCGCTTGACGTCGAGCAGATCGAACATGTTCTCGATGTCGGTCAGGCCCTGGCGGATTTCGCGGTAGATCATGCCGATGAAATTGAGCGGCACCGAAAGCTGCATGAGCATGGCGTTGACGAAGACGAAATCGCCGACGCTCTGTGTGCCTGCCTTCACCTCGAGCGCCGACATCACCATGACGACGGTCATGCCGATGCCGAAGATCACGCCTTGGCCGAAGTTCAGCCAGCCGAGCGAGGTCCAGGTCTTGGTCGCAGCCAGCTCGTAACGCGCCGTGGAACGGTCGAAGCGCTCGGCCTCCATGGCTTCGTTGTTGAAATATTTGACTGTTTCGTAGTTGAGCAGTGAGTCGATCGCCTTCGTGCTGGCTTCGTTGTCGCTATCGTTCATCTCGCGGCGGATCGAAATACGCCAGTCGCTCGCCCTGACGGTGAACCAGACATAGAGCGAGACCGTGACCGCGATCACCAGCACGTAGAGCCAGCCATAGGTAACGGCGAAAATGCCGGCGGTGAGCGCGAATTCGACGATCGTTGGCGCCGTCGCCAGCATGGTGAAGCGGACGATCGTCTCGATGCCTTTGGTGCCGCGCTCGATGACCCGCGACAGGCCGCCGGTGCGCCGTTCGAGGTGGAAGCGCAGCGACAGTTCGTGCATATGCACGAAGGTGCGGAAGGCGAGCCGGCGCACGGCATGCTGGCCGACCCGTGCAAACAAGGCGTCGCGCAACTGGTTGAAGCCGAGCTGCACCAGCCGCACGGCATTGTAGGCGACGACCAGCATGACCGGCGCCAGCAGAAAGACCGGCAGCGGCGGCGCAGATTTGGAGTCGCCGGCCAGCGCATCGGTCGCCCATTTAAAGAAATAGGGTCCGGCCACCAGGGTCAGCTTGGCGACGACCAGCAGCACGGTTGCCCACACCACCCGCGCCCTTAGGTCGGCGCGGTCGGCCGGCCACATATAGGGCCAAAGATTGCGCAACGTTCCGAAGGTCGAGCCGGAATCGGCGGAGACGGTCTTTTCGGCCATTCTTATTGCCTTTTCGTATTTCTTAGCTGGCGCTGCAGCAGGAATTGACGAGTGCGGCTAGCGATGCGGAAACGTCGGCGAGCGCGGCACGGTCGAGTTCATAGCGCGAGCGCTGGCGGTCAGGCTCGAAGCGGATTAGCCCGGCTTCGACCAGGATCTTCAGGTGCTGGGAAACGGTGGACTGCGCCAGATCGAAATGCTCGACGACCTCGCGGCAGCAGCAGGAACGATTGGCGGAAAGGTGTTTGAGAATTTCGATCCGCGCCGGATGCGAAAGCGCCGCAAGCCGAACGGCGACGGCCCGGCTGTCCGGCGTGCAGCTAATGGGCGCGCATTTGTCTGCCGCGCGGCTTCCGTCCGTTTCGAGGGGGGATTTGGTCATCGTTTATCGGCGATAAACGATGATGGGTCCTGCCGCAAGCTGCCCTGATGGGCAGAATGGCTACTCGGTCTTGACTGGGGCCGTCGTCATCTGGTCGCCCATTGCCTTGAGATCGGCGGGCTCGCCTTCCTTCGATTTCTCCGGCACCTTGAACACCTGCCCCGGCCAGATGCGATCGGGATTACTGATCTGGTCCTGGTTGGCGAGATAGATGGTCGAGTAGCGCATGCCCTGGCCGTAGACCCGCCGCGAAATCCGCCACAGCGTGTCATGGCGGCGGATAATGACTGCGCCATCGGCATGTTCGAGCTGAGGCGCCACGGTCTCGGGAGTTTCGCCCGCAGGCGTTGCGACGGCCATTTCGGCCGGAGCCTCGGTGGCAGGAGGCGTTTCGGCGGCCGTTGCCGGTGTAGTCGGCGCGTCTTCGGTCGCCGGAGCATTCGGCTCGGCTGGTTTTATCTCGGCAGGCTTCGGCTCGGCCGGCGCGACGGCGGCAATCGCCTCGCCCGGCTCGCGCTCGAACGGCACGGCGGCACGGGCCACCACCTTCACGCCGTCGGCGTCGAGCGCATCGACATGGATGGTGTAGGTGCCGACCGGGATGTCGCGTGTCGCTTCAACCAGGAAGTGGCGGTCGGGCGAGGTCTTGCCATCTCCGAGCAGGATATCGTTGGCATAGGCGCGCACTTTGCGGCCGGGATCGGCGAGGCCGGCAACGAAAATCTTGTTGCCGTCGATTTCGACGGCTTCGACGACGATCTTGGGCTCCGCCGCGGGAGCAGCAGGCGCTGCCGGTATGGCGGGCGCTGCCGGAGCCGGCGCTGCTCCAACAGCGGCCGGCGCAGCAGGCGCAGGCGCTGCTGGAACATCAGCCGCCGGGGCGGCTGGCGCCGGCGCTGCCGCAGCCGGCAGTTCGGTGCCGGTGGCGGGTGGCTGAACGGCCGCCTGTTCGCCGGCAGGCGGCGATGCGTCAGATTTTGCCTCAGGGGCCGGAACGGTGAGCAGTTCGGACGGCTTGCCCGGCTCTTCGACCATCGCCAGCACCTGGCCGGTGGAATTCTGGGGGAGCGAAACGACGGCGGTCTGCGGCGACACGGTCAGGACATTGCCGGTCGTCGAGCGCAGCGTGATCGTATAGTCGCCGGGTTTCAGCGGATCGTCGAGAATAATCGCAAAGGCGCCATCGGGACCGGCGACCGTCGAGCCGAGCACAGTCGAACCGTTGAGGATCTCGACCTTGGCATTGGGCGCTGCATTGCCGGCGACGACGATCGAGCCGTTGCTTTCGACGCGCACGATGTCGAAGGTCGGCACGATCGCACCTGCGGCGGCCGGCGCGGCGGGCGTCGCCGCATCGGTGGACGCGGCGGGCGCTGCTGGCAGCCGGCTCTCGGTCGCCGGAGCGGCCGGTTTCGAAGCCGGCGGCGTCAGTGCCGCGACTTCCGCCGGCGGGATGGAATTGAGATACGGGTCGAGTGCGCCCGATACGTAGGCGGTTCCCGCCGCGGCGACAGAGCCTCCGGCCGCGAACAAAAACGCCTTCAATGGATTGATTTTCATGTTTCCCTGCCCCTTAGCCACCTAATTTCGGTCTAGCCTGTTTTGCCAAAGCCGACAAGAAAAAGCCCGCCCCAGGGCTTGACCACGCCAATAGTCCCTATCACCAATCATCACATGAACACGATTCGATCTGTCTGCGTCTATTGCGGCTCGTCTCCGGGCCGTGATGAAACCTATATCAAGGCCGGACACCTGCTTGGCCGCTCGATCGCCAAGTCCGGCCTGCGTCTGATCTATGGCGGCGGCACCAAAGGTATCATGGGTGCCGTCGCTGAGGGGGCATTAAAGGCCGGCGGCAAGGTAACGGGCATCATTCCGCGTTTTCTGATCAACAAGGAGGCGACCGAAACCGCGCTTCACCGGCTCGACGAGCTCGTGATCACCGACAATATGCACGAGCGCAAACACAGGATGTTCGAGAAATCCGACGCCTTTGTGGCGTTGCCCGGCGGCATCGGCACGGTCGAGGAGATCGTCGAAATCATGACCTGGGCGCAGCTTGGCCATCACCGCAAGCCGATCGTCTTCGGTAACGTCGGAGGGTTCTGGGATCCGATGCTGACGCTGCTCGACCACATGGCAACGGAAGGCTTCATCCACACCGCGCAGCGGGTCAAGCCCCTGGTAGTCGAGGACCCGGAAGCAATCGTCGCCGCAATCATGGTGGCGGGATCGTCCGTCGATGCGCCGACGGAGGGCGTGCAGTCGGTGATTGATAAGATGTAGAGTGAATAGTGAATAGTGAATAGTGAATAGTGAAGTACGAGACCTTCCGAACCGGCGCCTGTCTATCCCCCTACTGACTACTGACTACTGACTACTGACTACTGACTATTCACTATTCACCATTCACTCCTGCCCTACTGCCTTCCTTAAGTCTGCGATGACCGCGCGCTTGTCCTGACGCCGCCAGGCAAGATGGATTGAGACAGTGCGTTCGAACCACGGCAGATCGCGAAACACGATCTGAGGCGGCGCGGCACTGCGCAGACTGGCCTGCACCGTCGCCAGCCCAAGCCCGGCGCTGACCAGCCCCAGCGACGTCAACGGATCGGTCGTCTCATAGGCAATGTCGGGCAGGAAGCCGGCCTTCGCACAGGCGGCGACAAACTGGCTGCGATTGGTGTCGTCGGGCTGGCGCACCACCGTGATCCAGGCGCGTCCATCGAGTTGCTGCGGCCGTATGTTGGCGATATCGGCCAATGGATCACCTTCCGGCAATGCCAGCACTAGCGGCTCGCGCATGATGAGCATGGTGGCGATGTCGGGATCGTCGGCAGAAGGAGGCGTGTAAACGAGCCCCAGATCGAGCGATCGTTCACGCAGCGCTTCGATCTGCGCGGCGGAACGCTGGCCCTTCAGTTGAAGATGAAATTCGGGCCGATCGCGGCGAAACTGACGCAGCATCCGGGCGACAAGCCCGGCATGGACCGCGCCCTCGACATCAGCCGATAGCGAGACGGCCGACGGTGCCGCTGGCGAGATTGCGGCCGAGCTCCTCCAGCCGCCTTGCATGGGCCAGCAACGCCCGCGCCTCGGCGAGAAAGGCGCGGCCCTCGGCATTAAGATGAACGCGCTGCCTCGCCCTTTCGAATAATGCGACGCCCAGTTGCTCCTCCAGCTGCATGATCTGACGACTGAGCGGCGACTGCGAGATATGCAGCAATTCGGCGGCACGCCCGACATTGCCGGTTTCAGCGACGGCAATGAAATAGCGGAGCTGGCGCAGGTCGAACATTGTTTGCTCCGATGCTCAAGTCTCGTGAGGTCTCAACTTTAGCCTAATCAGTCTTGGACTGTCTGGCCAGTCGAGGCGAATAGTTTCGCCATTCCAACTGCCAACGTCAGGAGATTCCGATGCAGTTCTTTGCCCTTCTTGCGCGCAACACCGAAAAGTTCGCCGACGCCGATTTTGCGCCGCTGCTGCCCGGCGAATCCGAGCAGCGCCGAACGCTCTACGCCGAGGGTGTCATGCGTCAGGTCTGGAACCGAGGCGACATTCCCGGCAGCGGCATGATGTTCGAAGCCGGCAGCGATGCCGACGTGCGCCGCCATCTCGCAACCTTGCCGCTGGTCAAGGCCGGCATGATGGACATTGCCGCCGTTGTGCCGCTGCAGCCCTATCCCGGCTTCGGGCCGAAGCGGTGAGCATCGGCGACATCGAACGGACGCGGATGGCGGCGACCAGCCTGCGCTCAACGGCGATTGGCTCGGCTGACCCGCCAGATGACATTGCCGACATCGTCGACGACGAGCAGTGCGCCGGCCTGATCGATAACAACGCCGACCGGACGGCCCATCGCCGTGCCATTCCGCCCGATGAAGCCAGTGAGCACGTCCTTCGGGAGACCGCTCGGTTTGCCAGCACGGAACGGCACAAAGATCACCTTGTAACCGCTGCGCACGCTTCTGTTCCACGAGCCGTGCTGGCCGATGAAGGCGCCGTTGCCGTAGGCCGGACCGAGCTGCGCGCCCTTGGAGAAGGTAAGTCCCAGCGAGGCCGTATGGGAACCCAGCGCATAATCGGGCTTGATCGCCCTCGCCACGAGATCGGGGCGCTGCGGCTTGACGCGTTTGTCGACGTTCTGTCCGTAGTAGCTGTAGGGCCAGCCGTAGAAAGCGCCGTCGCGAACCGAGGTCATGTAATCCGGCACGAGATCGTCGCCGATCTCGTCACGCTCGTTCACGGCGACCCAAAGCTCGCCAGTTTCAGGGTTCCAGGAGAGCCCGTTCGGGTTGCGCAGCCCCGACGCGAAGACCCGGGTGCGGCGGTTGGACAAATCCACTTCAAGGACGGCGGCGCGGTTCTTCTCCGCGGCCATGCCGTTTTCTCCAACGTTACTGTTCGAGCCGACGGTGACATAGAGCGTGCGTCCATCCGGACTTGCGATCACGTCCTTGGTCCAATGATGGTTGAGGTCTCCGGCCGGCAAGTCGATGATCTTTTCCGGCGGCGTGGTGACCTGGGTCTGGCCATTGGAGTAGGGGAAAGCGACGAGCGCGTCGGTATTGGCGACATAGAGCTTGCCTTTGGACAGCGTCATACCGAAGGGTGAATTGAGGCCTTCGGCGAATGTCCTGCGCACATCCGCAATGCCGTCGCCATTGGTGTCACGCAGGAGCGTGATGCGGTTGGCGCTTGGGGTCGCGGCGCCGGCCCGCTTCATAGCCAGTCCCATGAAGACCTTTTTCAGGCTGAAGCCTTCGTCATGCTTAGCAGGGGCATTGGTTTCGGCAACCAGCACGTCGCCGTTCGGAAGCACATGCAGCCAGCGCGGATGGTCGAGGCCGGTGGCGAAGGCGTTCACTCTCAGTCCCTTCGCCGGGGTCGGCATACCGCCGTTCTGCCAGCCTTTCGCCTCGGCGATGTTAACGGTCGGGATCAGCGTAGGCCTTGGTTTCGGTAAAGTGGGGTTGGGGCCATAGCCGGTTATTGTCCCCGTTTTCTGCGCCGGAACGCCAGCGCAGCTCACCATGAGCGCTGCCAATACGGCTATGACCAAGTTTCGCGGGAAGCCGGCATTCATCGGACGTCCTCCGCACGGATTTGCGTCGTGCTCTTTGCGTAAACGCAAGTCAACGGCTTATTATTCCAATTGCTTCGAAACAGCGGCGCTCGTGATCCGTTGCCTGCAATCTTAGCATAAGGACCAGGAATCGCGACCGATCTGCCCTCCGGCATGAATAATACGGCGCGAACGGCGTCTTATATCCGCACTTTCAATCCAAGGCGGAACTTGCGCGTGAAAGCGTGGCGGCTGCTCTGGAGGCTCGGTCGCATCAAGGAAGCGTTGTCTGCGGTGTCGCCGCTTATCGCGGCAGTCACCTAGCTCTTCGTCAGGCGGCTCGGACGGTTGTAGCGCCTGCCCTTCGCGCCGAAGAAAACATCGACCAGGAATACATCGCCAGCGCTGTCCAGATCAGGCCAAAGGCGATGGCCTGGGTGCCGCCGAACGGCTCGCCGAAGATCAGCACCGCGATCAGGAAGACGATCGTCGGTGCGATATATTGCATGATGCCGATGGTGGAGAGGCGCAGCAGCCTGGCGCCGAACGCGAACAACAGCAGCGGCACGGCGGTGACCGGTCCGCAACCGATCAGCAAGGCAGTGTCGTTCAACGAGCTGGAGACGAAATGATCCTGTCCTGTGGCGATCAGGAAGATGATGTAGCCGAGCGCCGGCACCGACAGCAGCAGCACTTCAAGCAGGAAGCCCTGGCTCGGGCCGATTGGCAGCGTTTTGCGGAAGAAGGCATAGGCGGCAAAGGAAAACGCCAGCACCAGCGACACCCAAGGCAGTTTGCCGGCGTCGATCGTCAGCACCGCGACCGCGATTGCCGCCAGCACCACCGCCGCGATCTGCAGGCGGTCGAGCCGCTCGCCGAGCAGCAGCGCGCCGACAACGACGCTAACAAGCGGGTTGATGTAGTAGCCAAGCGCGGTCTCGATGGTGCGGTCGACCGCGATCGCCCAGACATAGATGCCCCAGTTGATGGAAATCAGCGCCGCCGTCAGCACCGCCATCGAAATGATGCGCGGCGAACGGACTGCCGCTTTGAAATCGGCAGTGCGGCCTGCCCAGACCAGGACGGCGGCGGCGATCGGCACCGACCAGACGATGCGGTGGGCGATGACTTCGGCCAGCGGCAGATGCGCGACAGCCTTCATGTAGAAGGGCAGCAGCCCCCAAAGGAGGTAGGCGCCAAGCGCCAGCAGGAAGCCGCGACGAGCTTTGGTGTCGGCTTCGATTTGCAGTGCTTGGGCGGTCATGGCCCAACGCTATGCGCCAGCCGCCCTGTCAAAACCATCGCAAACTTCTGATGGATCAATGGAGTCTCGCTGATGGTTCAACACGACCACCAATGTCGAACAATTGCCGCTGCCTGCGAGAGTGAGTACCGCAGGTCTACCCCAGCACGAAACGATCTCAACGCTGAGCAGGCTTTTCCCTGAGTTCGAAAAAAACGCTATCGGGCGTGCCTTCATCGTGCCTGAAGCCCGTCAGCTCCGCCGCAAGATCGAGAGGGATTTCGAAAACGAAATCGACCTCGGGATTTTCGACATCTTCTTCGTCCTGTTTAGAAAAACACTGCTGCTTCAGCGCTTCGAATAACGCGGGGAGATCACCCGTGACATGCAAATCCCTAACGGTCTTGTCGCCGCCATGCCAGACTTTCCAGATGTTCCTTCCGTCGCGCCAGAGTTCGGCGCGTGCAAACATGACATGTTCTTCTATATGCGCGATAACGACTTCCCGATCTTGCGAGATCGCGGCCAGATATTGCTGAGGCGGGTTCGGAAAGCTGCAGGGATCAAGAATAATGATCGCCCAGTTCTTTTCGCTGGCATGGGCATTCACCCGTGCTTCGAAAATCTCCGATCGATCGCCAATCTCGCGCCCGAACAAGGCCGCAGTTTCCTTTATCCCGCAACCAAGAAAACCCAGCCAGCTTATCGAGAAGCCCATTTCCTCACTCCGCCGCGACCAGCCCGGCCATGTCTCGGTTCTTCATCAGCTTGTAGACGATCGAATCCATCAGCGCCTGGAACGAAGCGTCGATGATGTTTTCGGAGACGCCGACCGTCCACCAACGCGCGCCGGTGCCGTCATGCGATTCGATCAGCACGCGGGTGATCGCCTCGGTGCCGCCATTGAGGATACGCACCTTGAAGTCGGCCAGCTCGAGGTCGGCGATCTCGCTCTGGAATTTGCCGAGATCCTTGCGCAGCGCAATGTCGAGCGCATTGACCGGGCCATGGCCTTCGGCCACCGACATCTTCTCCTCCCCCTCGACCAGCACTTTCACGATCGCCTCTGAGACCGTCTTCAGCTGGCCATTGGCGTCGAAGCGGCGCTCGACCATGCAGCGGAACGAGGTGACCCGGAAGAATTCCGGCAGGCCGTGCAGCATCTTGCGCGCCAGAAGCTCGAAGCTGGCGTCGGCACCTTCGTAGGCGTAGCCCTCGGCCTCGCGCTCCTTGACGACGGCGATCAGCGCGTCCAGCCGGTGATAGTCCTTCGGCATGTCGATGCCGCGCCGTTTCAGCTCGGCTAGGAAATTGGCCTTGCCGCCCTGGTCCGAAACCATGACGCGGCGGCGGTTGCCGACTGTCTCGGGCGGCACATGCTCGTAGGTCGCCGGCTCCTTGGCCAGCGCCGAGGCATGGATGCCGGCCTTGGTGGCGAAAGCGGAGGCGCCAACATAGGGAGCCTGCGCTTCCGGCGCGCGGTTCAGCAACTCGTCGAAGGCGCGGGACAGGCGCGATATGCCGGTCAACGTCTCTGCCGAAATGCCTGTTGCAAAGCGGCCGGAAAAGGCCGGCTTCAATGCCAGTGTCGGCACGATCGAGATCAGGTTGGCGTTGCCGCAGCGCTCGCCTATGCCATTCAGCGTGCCCTGAATCTGGCGCACGCCGGCCTCGACGGCGACAAGCGAATTCGCCACCGCCTGGCCGGTGTCGTCATGGGCGTGGATGCCGAGATAGTCGCCCGGTATGCCGGCGGCGATCACCTTTTCGACGATGGCGCGCACCTCAGAGGGCTGCGTGCCGCCATTGGTATCGCACAGCACCACCCAGCGGGCGCCGGCATCGTAGGCCGTCCTGGCGCAGGCCAGGGCATAATCGGGGTTGGCCTTGAAGCCATCGAAGAAATGCTCGCAGTCGACCATCGCCTCCTTACCCGAACTGACGGCCGCCTCGACCGATGCCTTGATCGCCTCGAGGTTCTCCTCATTGGTGCAGCCGAGCGCGACGCGGACGTGGTAGTCCCAGCTCTTGGCGACGAAGCAGATGGCATCCGACTTCGACTGAACCAGCGCGGCGAGGCCGGGGTCATTCGAGGCCGACACTCCTGCCCGCTTGGTCATGCCGAAGGCGACGAACTTGGCATTGGCCGTGCGACGCTCGGCAAAGAACGCGGTGTCGGTTGGATTGGCGCCGGGGTAACCGCCCTCGACGTAGTCGATGCCGAACTCATCGAGCAGCTTGGCGATGGCGATCTTGTCCTCGACGGAAAAGTCGATGCCCGGCGTCTGCTGACCATCGCGCAGCGTGGTGTCGAAGAGGTAGAGGCGCTCGCGAGCCATGGTCATTTCCCGGCAAATATGTCCGTCGCGCGGATCAGCCTGTCGAGGATGCCCGGCTCCGAATAGGCATGGCCGGCGCCTTCGATCAGATGGAAATCCGCTTTCGGCCACGCCTTGTGCAGCGCCCAGGCACAGCGCGCCGGGCACGGCATGTCGTAGCGGCCGTGAATTATGGTACCTGGGATATCCTTAAGCTTCCATGCATCGCGCAGCAGCTGTCCCTCTTCCAGCCAGCCGGCATGGACGAAGTAGTGGTTCTCGATGCGGGCGAAAGCGACGGCATAGTCATCCTGGCCGAAGGGACCACTGGTTTCCGGTTCCGGCAGCAGCGTGATCGTCTCGCCCTCCCATAGGCTCCAGGCGCGAGCGGCCTCGACCCGCGCCTTAGGATCGCTGCCGACCAGCCGCTTGCGGTAGGCGGCCATCATGTCGCCGCGCTCGACCTCAGGAATCGGCGCCAGAAACCGCTCCCATTTGTCGGGGAACATCTCCGAGACGCCGAACTGGTAGTACCATTCGAGTTCGGCGCGGGTCAGTGTGTAGATGCCGCGCACGACCAGTTCGCTGACCCGCTCGGGGTGCGTCTCGGCATAGGCCAGCGCCAGCGTCGAACCCCACGAGCCGCCGAATACCAGCCATTTATCGAAGCCGCACATTTTTCGCAGGCGCTCGATGTCGGCGACCAGGTGCCAGGTGGTGTTGGCTTCGAGCGAGGCATTGGGCGTCGATTTTCCGCAGCCGCGCTGGTCGAACAGGATGACTTCATAGAGTTTCGGGTCGAACAGCCGCCGGTGGTTTGGCGAAATGGTGCCGCCCGGCCCGCCATGCAGGAATACCGCCGGCTTGGCACCCTTCGTGCCGGAGCGCTCCCAATAGACCTGATGGCCATCGCCAACGTCGAGCATGCCGGACTCGAAAGCCTCGATCTCGGGATAGAGGGTGCGGAATTCGCTGCTCATAGTTTCAGGCCTTGCTGCGGCCAGTTGGCCGTCTCGTGATCGGGATGCTGGAAGGAGATGATGGATTCCTGCCGGGCGTAGTAATCCGGATCGTCATGGATCGGTGCGTCGAAGATCGTCTCCACCCAAGGCAGCCTGGCGGCGTAGTTGACTTGGATCTGTGGCGCAAGGTCGGAGCGGTCGTCGAAGGCGCCGATGGCAATCTCAAGGGCGCCGGGCTGCCGGTAAGTCAGCGGCGTGCCGCAGCGGGCGCAAAAGCCGCGATCGATGTTGACCGACGACTGAAAGTAGCTCGGCTCCTCGCGCAGCCATTCGACGCCGTCGCTCGGCACCGTCACCAGCGCCCCGAAAAACGAGCCGAACTGCTTCTGGCACATGCGGCAATGGCAGATAGAGGGGCGGCCGAGCGCCCCGTGGATGCGGAAGCGCACGGCGCCGCATTGGCAGCCGCCGGTACGAACGGTTTCGGTCATGATCTTTCCTCCGGCGGCCATTGTTCGGTGTCGTGGTCGGGATGCTGATAGGAGATGAGATCGGCGAGATAAGGTGTCGACGAGATATCGGCCATCGTCTCCTCACCGGGCAATTCGTGGACATGATCCACATAGGGGAGCTTGGCTTCGACACCCCATTGGATCGTCGGCGCGATCTCCTCGGGATGGTCGAATGCGGCAATGGCGAGCGCCACGCCGTCGGCCGCTTCGAAGGTCAGCGGCGTGCCGCATTCGGCGCAGAAACCGCGCGAAGCCGCGTTCGACGAGCGGAAGCGTTTGGGCTCGCCCCGCGTCCAATCGAGTGTTGCGCCGCGCACCGAGACCAGCGGCAGGTAGAAATTGCCGCTCGCCTTCTGGCACATACGGCAATGGCAGACGGACGCATCGCCCAGCGCGCCTTCGACGCGGAAGCGCACCGCGCCGCACTGACAGCCGCCTGTGTAGACCGGCCTGTTGTCGAGGCTCATCGCGCACTACTCCGGAGCATGGCAGACCGCCTCGACATTGTTGCCGTCGGGATCGAAGGCGAAGGCGCCATAATAGTTCGGATGATAGTGCGGACGCAGGCCCGGCCCGCCATTGTCCTTGCCGCCGGCGGCGATCGCCGCGGCATGAAAAGCATCGACCTCGGCGCGGCTGCGCGCGGTGAAGGCGACATGCTGATGGTCCTTCGGCTTGTCCTTGCCGGCATGCAGCCAAAACACCGGCCGGTCGCGGCCGTAGCCGCCGACCTTGGCGCCGCCGGTATATTCCTGCGGCACCATGTAAAGCAGCGAGGCGCCGAGCGGCGCCATCGCCCTGTCGTAAAAAGCCTTCGACGCGTCGAAATCCGAAACGGTAATGCCGAGATGGTCGATCATCTTTTCACCTCCCAGGTGGTGATGCGTTCGCCGGTGACGGGGTCCTTGCCGTCCTTCAATTGTATGGCTTGCGCCAGCAACTCGTCGCGGATGCGGTCGGCCTCGGCCCAGTTCTTGGCGGCGATCAGCGCGAGGCGTTTGGCGATCGCCTTGGCAATGGCGTCTTCATCCACCTTGGCCGCCGCGACGTCGAAGCCGAGGAACAGCAGCGACGCCTTCAGTGAAGCGGCAGCATCATTGTCTTCGGCGGCAGCGTTGCCGCTACCAGCGTTGAAATCAACAGCATCGCCAGCCAACTGCGTCAGCAACTGGAATGCGGGATAGGTGGCGAGGTCGTCCGACAGCGCTTCGATCACATCCGCCGGCACCGGTTTTGCCGTCGGCGGCGCCAGATCGGCGGCCCGCTTCCATTTGCGCAGCGTATTCTCCGCCTCTTCCAGCTTGCGCACTGAAAAGTCAATCGGTTCGCGATAATGCGTCATCAGCATCGCCAGCCTCAGCACCTCGCCCGGCCATTTGCGGCCGCCAAAGGTCTCCGTCTCCAGCAATTCGCTGATCGAATAGAAATTGCCCAGGCTCTTGGACATCTTCTGCCCTTCGACCTGCA
Source organism: Mesorhizobium sp. M0571 (assembly GCF_040320985.1). NCBI lineage: Bacteria > Pseudomonadati > Pseudomonadota > Alphaproteobacteria > Hyphomicrobiales > Phyllobacteriaceae > Mesorhizobium > Mesorhizobium sp. M0571. Next base: position 57,464 of record NZ_JAMYQT010000021.1, on the reverse strand, counting down.
GGAAACCATTGTGCATCCAAACCTTGGCCATCGTTTCGGTGCCGTGGGCGCAACGCGACTGCGCGATCTCGTTCTCGTGGTGCGGAAAGATCAGGTCGAGACCACCGCCATGGATGTCGAACACCTCGCCGAGATAGGCGGCCGACATCGCCGAGCACTCGATGTGCCAGCCCGGCCGGCCCCTGCCCCACGGGCTGTCCCAGCCCGGCTCCTGGGGCGAAGACAATTTCCACAGCACGAAATCCTGCGGGTTCTTCTTGTGCGCATCGACGGCGACGCGGGCGCCGGCCTGCTGCTCGTCGAGATTGCGCTTCGACAATTGCCCGTAGTCCGGCATGGAAGCGGTGTCGAATAGGACTTCTCCAGCCGCGACATAGGCATGGCGGCGTTCGATCAAGCGTTGAATCAAGAAGATCATATCGACCTTGCCGTCGGGCCTAGGCTCGACGAACTCGGTGGCGCGCGGCTCGACCGTCGGCTCCAGGCAACCGAGTGCCGCCACGTCCTTGTGGAACTGGTCGGCGGTCTCTTCGGTGACCCGCCTGATCGCCTCGTTCAGCGATAGCTCCCCCGAGGAAATCTCGCTGCCGAAATCGCGCAGTGCGCGGGCGTTGATCTTGTCGTCGACGTCCGTGATGTTGCGCACATAGGTGACGTGCGCTTGCCCGTAGAGACGCCGCAGCAAACGGAACAGCACGTCGAAGACGATCACCGGCCGCGCATTGCCGATATGGGCGAAGTCGTAGACCGTCGGGCCGCAGACATACATGCGCACATTGCGCGGATCGATCGGGAAGAAATCTTCCTTGCTCCGCGTTAGCGTGTTGTAGAGGCGCAGGCTCTTCGATGCGTCAGACATACGTGCCTTCCCGGTGCGTTACTTTGTTTGAGCATGACCTGTTGGGATCGTGCTCTGGATGGAGCCAGTTGCGCCGAGGCGCAAATCGGGCTCCAGCCTGCTGGCCGGGCGTTTGTCCAATCTGGGAGGAGATGAGGCGAAAACGTCCAGGACCAGCGCGAGGCTAGCCGATAATGCAAATGCCACAAATGGCGAAAGACGTTTTCATGGCCGGCTTTATCGCCTTGCCCGGTGTTGCCGTCAAGTCGCTACCCTCGCCAAAAATACCGTTGGATCACAGGAAATGCGGCACTGAAACATTTTATTAAACATGTCGGCACTGTCATGAAACATTCGCCGGCTAGATCAGCAAGCGTCACGATTTGGTCGGATTCGGCCAGCAAACGCAGACACCAAGACGTTACCAGGGAAGAGAAGAATGCCTAAGCAGGAACCCAGCCGCGCCAAGCAACCGGCGCTCGCCAGCTATTACCGGGCGATCGGCCCGGCAGCAATCGTCGCAGCTCTTCTGCACACCGCGAAGAAGAAGAAGCCGGCACAGAAGATCGTCTCGCCGCGCGCTGCCTGAGAATGCCGCCGGTGAAGATTGAGGCGCTCACGGCGTCTCAGAAATAGTAGCTTTTGCTAAAGTAAAGTCATCTGACTGTCGTTCGCGCCGAACTTCTGGCGTTTGACCTTCTCGGGCTCAGGCTCGATGACGCCCTTCTCCTGAATCTCCGGCCCGATGTTGGCGACCTTGTTGACGAGGTCGGAAACCGGGATCGCTTCGAAGAAATCGGGGTGGGCGGGTATCAGCAGATCGGCCACATCGCGCGGCTCGAGGGTGCGGCAATCCAGCCAGCGAGCGAAATCCTCGGGATGGATCACCACCGGCATGCGGCCGTGGATATGAGCAATGTCGGCATTGGCATGGACGGTCAGGATGGCGCCGGTCCATTTCCGATCCGCCCGGCTCGGCATAGGTCTCGATCAGCCCGGCGAAGGCGACGAGCCCGCCATGCCTTGGGCGCACCCAATAGGGCTGCCCTCTTCTGCCGCCGGTCTGGTGCCATTCGTAGAATCCCGAAGCCGGCACCAAGGCGCGGCGATGGCGCATGGCGGCGCGAAACGAGGCCTTTTCCGCCGCCCCTTCGGCACGCGCGTTGAACAGCAGCGCGAAGTCACGCGTATCCTCGACCCAGGCCGGGATCAGGCCCCAGCGCACCAACATCGAGCGCCGGTCGGGCAGGTTCGAGCCAGGCGCCCGCGGTAATCCGGCGAGCGCCATCAACACCGGCTGCGTCGGCGCGATGTTGTAGCGGGCCGGAAACTCCTCCAATTCCGCCAGGCCGAGAAAGGCGGCGGTCTGGTCCGGAGTGGCGGTCAAGGCAAAGCGTCCGCACATGAATTCAATTCTCGAATTGGTGACATGTGAAAGTGGCGATGGAACCTGCCTTGCGCAACCGTTAAAGCTGTTCGCCGACGGCCGGTCCACAACGGACTATGCCAATCGAGCGATCGGGAGCCCATGGAAGCACGCAAGATCATTCCGGCAGTCTCGGTCTGCGTCGTGCGCGAGAACACGGTGCTGCTGGTCAAGCGGGCCAGACCGCCATCGCAGGGCTTCTATGCCTTTCCCGGCGGGAAGGTCGAAGCCGGCGAGACGCTGGAACAGGCAGCACGGCGCGAATTGCTGGAAGAGACCGGATTGCAGGCGCGCAGCTACCGGCCGCTGCGGGAAATCCACATCGACGGCAGCGGCGACGGGCATCCGGTCGACTATCAGCTGACGGTGTTTGGGGCCAACTATGCCGGCGGCGAGGCGGTGGCCAGCGACGACGCCGAAACCGCGGCCTTCTATACGCTGGCCGAAATGACAGCGATGCCGCTCGCGGATGCAGTTTTTGAAATTGCCGACGATCTGCTCGGCCCCAACAAGGACGCCGAGAACTGAGCCCGAAAATCGCCTTGCAGGCGACAAATTGTTTCAGCACAAAGCCTGATGAGCCGCACATCTCCGTTTCTCGCCGCATGCCTCGCCGTCAGTGTGGTTGTCGGCGCGCGCCCGGCAATTGCCGCCGAAGCCCCGTTCGAGCCCGGGCTGATGCGGCTGGCGGAAGTGCTCGGTTCGCTGCATTTCCTGCGCAATCTGTGCGGCGAGAAGGGCGACCAGTGGCGGGCCGAGATGGAAAAACTGATCGCATCTGAAAATCCGAACCCTGAGCGGCGCGCCCGCTTCATCGCCAGCTTCAACCGCGGCTACCGATCCTTCGGCGGCACTTATACGCAATGCACCGCGTCGGCCACGGAAGCCATCAGCCGCTACATGAAGGAAGGCGAGACGCTGTCTCGCGACATTGCATCGCGCTACGGAAACTGAGGGCGGCAGCTGCTTTCCGGCAAAGCCGCATCAAGCGGCGGCGCTGTTCGCGGCGGACGCGTTCGACACTTCTCCGCTTGCCTCGGGTGACGTCTTGGTGCAATCGTTATGTTGCACTTTTGCAACTATATTAACGAAACGTTAGCGCGCGGATGTGGAATTAACTCAAACTGAAGGTTTTCATCCCGCTCGCTGGCCTAATCGGCTAAGTTTTGAATCAGATCGAACGCAGGTTTGCAAAACGCTACGGTCTTTGTCGAAAGCGACCAAAAAAATGTCGCATTTACAAGCACTTATTTAACCTGCGTGTAAACGGACAGCCCAAGCCTGATCCGCATCTATCGGATCGCCGCTTGAAAAGGGTGGACATCGCAATGGAACATGGCGTCAACGACATCGACGCGCTGGTCAGGGAAGAAAAGCGCCTGACTGCCGTGGAAAGCCACAGCGAAGCCTGGGCAGAAGGGCTGTCGGCTGGAATCGAGCCGGAAATCATCGCCGAGGCCGCCCTCGAGACGGCATTCGGCGAGATGCTGCGCACCAATGGCGAGACCTCGGCGCTTGCCCTCCTCGATCGCATGCGTGAAAAGGTGATTGCCGGGGCCTTCGAGCCCGAAAGGCTGCGGCACTGACCTCGGTTCTTTGACGACGGCGCGCCGCTGGACATCACGTCCGGGCACATGGATGGCCCGGAACCAGGGAGTAGCAGGCGGTGAATTTTTCGATGTCAGGCAAGCCGCGCGGCCTGGTCCTCAGCATCTGGCTCACCGCTTCCTGCGCGGCGATTCCCCTTGCACTGTTTCTTGCGAGCAGTCCCGCTCACGCTCTCAGCGAGATCAAGCGCGAAGACCTGCCCTCGCCGGTCACGCCGCCACCCGACGGCGACATGTCGCCGCCCGGAAGTGCCGTGCCGATGCCCGGCCCGCTCGGCACGACGCCACCTGCAGCCAGCCAGCCGACGCCGTCCGACGAACCGGAACAACCCGAGCCGAAAGGGCCGGCGGACGATGGCGGCATGGCCAATCCGCATGTCGATCCTGACGTACCTTTGCCCGAAGTCGTCTACGACCTTACCAAGTTGCCGGAACCGGTCAGGCGCATGCACGACCTGATCGTCGAGGCCTGCAAGAGCGGCGACATCGAAAAGCTCCGGCCGCTGATCGGCAAGGGCGACACGATGACCCAATTGTCGCTGGGCGACATGGAGGGCGACCCGATCGCCTTCCTGAAGGGCCTTTCGGGCGACACGGAAGGCCAGGAAATCCTCGCCATCATGGAAGAGGTGCTCAATGCCGGCTATGTCCATGTCGATGCCGGCACGCCGCAGGATCTTTACGTCTGGCCATATTTTTTCGCCCTGCCGCTGGATAAGCTCGACGCCAGGCAACGGGTCGAACTGTTCAAGATCGTCACCGCCAGCGATTATGATAACATGAAGCAGTTCGGTGCCTACATCTTCTACCGCGTCGGCATCACGCCGACCGGGCAATGGACGTTCTTCGTCGCAGGCGATTGAGTAGGTTAGGCTGGTCTTATGTGGCAGGAGCCTCTAAGCCACCAGCGCCTCGGAAAACTCCACCGCCCTACCCTGACCTGGCGTGACGATGTCGCCTTCCCACATCACGCGCCGGCCGCGAACGATAGTGCCGATCGGCCAGCCGGTCACCTGCCTGCCGTCATAAGGCGTCCAGCCGGCCTTGGAGCCTTGCTGGGCGTTGGCGATGGTCTCGCGACGCTTCAGATCGACGATGGTCAGATCGGCATCGTAGCCGGCGGCGATGCGGCCTTTCCTGGCGATCCCGAAAATGCGCTGCGGGCCGTGGCTGGTAAGGTCGACAAAGCGCTGCAAGGTCAGTCGGCCGGCGTTGACATGGTCCAGCATGATGGGCACCAAAGTCTGCACCCCGGTCATGCCGGACGGTGACGCCGGATAAGGCTTTGCCTTCTCGGCCAGCGTGTGCGGCGCATGGTCGGAGCCGAGCACGTCGACAATGCCTTGCGCAATGCCGTGCCAGATGCCGTCGCGATGGCGCGCGGCGCGCACCGGCGGGTTCATCTGGATCAGCGTGCCCAACTGCGCATAATCATCGGCGCTCAGCGTCAGATGATGCGGCGTTGCCTCGCAAGTCACGACGTCCTTGTGCTGTTCGAGGAAAATTATCTCCTCGGCGGTCGAGATGTGCAGCACATGGATCCGGGCGCGGACCTGGCGCGCGATGCGCACCAGGCGCTCGGTGCAGCGCAATGCAGCGATCTCGTCGCGCCACACCGGATGTGAGGACGGATCGCCCTCGATGCGCTCGCCGAGCCGCTCGCGCAGCCGGAACTCGTCCTCGGAGTGAAAGGCGGCGCGGCGACGTGTGTTCTTCAGGATCGAGGCGACGCCTTCGTCGTCCTCGACCAACAGGTCGCCGGTGGACGAGCCCATGAACACTTTTATGCCGGCCGCACCCGGCAGCCGCTCGAGATCGCCGGTGTCTTTCGCATTGTCGCGGGTGCCGCCGACCCAGAAAGCAAAGTCGCAATGCATGCGACCGGTGGCACGCTGTACCTTATCGGCAAGAGCCGCCTCGCTGGTGGTCAGCGGATTGGTGTTCGGCATCTCAAAGACGGCGGTGACGCCGCCAAGCACCGCTGCCCGCGAGCCCGTCTCCAGATCTTCCTTGTGCTCCAGTCCCGGCTCGCGGAAATGCACCTGGCTATCGACGACGCCCGGCAGGATATGCAGCCCGCGGCAGTCGATCGTCTCGCCGGCCGATGCCTGGCGGAGGTCGCTGATGGCAGCGATGCGCCCACCATTGATACCGACGTCGCGAAAACCCTCGCCGTCATGGTTGACCACGGCGCCGCCTGTCAGGATGAGATCGTAGATGGGGGCCATGCGGATCCGGTCTCTTGCGGGGGGAGTGCCAGCGGCTTACGTAATGGCCGACAGTTTTGCAAGATCAGGCTCGTTTTCCCACCATGCCCTTTGCCTCGCTCAGAGATCGCGCACTCGTTTCCGTGTCTGGGCCGGATGCCGAGCACTTTTTGCAGAACATCCTGACTACCGACCTCGACGTGCTTGGCAGCAGCGAAGCAAAGCCCGGCGCCCTGCTGACGCCGCAAGGCAAGATCCTTTTCGACTTCCTGATCTCGCGCGCCGGCGACAATGCTTTCCGTCTCGAATGCCGTACCGAGACGGCCGACGATTTCATGCGCCGGCTGGCGCTCTACAAATTGCGCGCCAAAGTCGAAATTGCCAAGACAGATCAGCCGGTTGTGACCGTCCTATGGGAAAGCGATTCAACTGCCTCGCAATTTGAATCAGCACCGTTTGCCGATGCGCGGTTTGTCGATGCTGCCGTCAAGCGCTTCTATGATGGCGCCGCAGATGGCGGCGACCTTGCCGCATGGCAAGCCTTTCGCATCGCCCATGGCATTGCCGAAAGCGGCAGCGACTATCAGCTCGGCGATGCGTTTCCGCATGACGTGCTGCTCGACGAGATCGGCGGCGTCGGCTTCAAGAAGGGCTGCTATGTCGGCCAGGAGGTCGTCTCGCGCATGCAGCATCGCGGCACTGCCAGGCGCCGGGTGTTGATCGTCTCGGCCGAACAGCCCCTGCCCGCTTCGCGCGCAGAGTTGACCGTTGAGGGGCGACCAGTCGGCACGCTCGGCTCGACCACAGGCTCGACAGGTCTTGCCATTGCCCGCATCGACCGGATCAAGGCGGCGCTCGACGCCGGCCTACCGATCCTGGCTGACGACGTACCCGTGTCGCTCGCCATCCCGTCCTGGGCGAAATTCAGCTTTCCGCAGGAAGCCGTCGGCGCGGAGGAGGCCTGATGGCGGCCGATCGCGTCGGGGCGCCGCCGCGCGCCTGGCAGCGCATGCTATCCGGCCGGCGGCTCGACCTGCTCGACCCCTCGCCGCTCGACATCGAGATCTCCGATATCGCTCACGGCCTTGCCCGCGTCGCTCGCTGGAACGGCCAGACCAGAGGCGACCATGCCTTTTCGGTCGCCCAGCACTCCCTGCTGGTCGAGGCGCTTGTCGGCGAGCTGATGCCGGACGCCGAGGCCGACGCGCGGTTAGCGGCGCTGCTGCACGACGCGCCGGAATATGTCATCGGCGACATGATCTCGCCGTTCAAATCCGTGATGGGCGGCAGCTACAAGGATTGCGAGCTCAGGCTGCAGCGCGCCATCCATCTGCGCTTTTCACTGCCGGCGGAACTCGACGCCGGACTGCGCAAAGAGATCAAGCGAGCGGATCAGATCGCCGCTTATTTCGAAGCGACGCTGCTTGCGGGTTTTTCGACGGCAGAGGCGACGGAGTTCTTCGGCCGGCCGCGCGGTTTCAACGCCGAGCGCTTCGATTTCACGCCGCGCTCGGTGACCTGGGTGCAAAATGCCTTTCTCAAACGGTTTGCGGCGATCGAAAAGTCGCGACGCCAGACTGCCGTTCCAGCCGGCTGAAAACGGTAAATTAACCGGCAGGGACAACAGTGCCGTGGTTAACCATGGTCCATAGGCGCGCCTCATGCCCGTTGCCGGTTTCAAGGCTGGTTCGTCCGTCCGCCGACGGGGGGCCAAAGGCGTCGGCCTGCCGCAACGGATTGAAGACGAGCTGCGCGAACAAAACGAACGTTTTTCGGCAGCGGTCGAGAACATGTCGCATGGCCTGTGCATGTTCGATGCCGATGAGCGGATGATCATCTGCAACAGGAACTACATCAGCATCTTTCGCCTCGACGCCGAAGTGGTGCGGCCCGGCATCCGGTTTTTCGATATCCTGCAACACAGCGTGGACATCGGCATCGCCTCGCAAAGCGCTGAGGAACTCTATGCCATTCGCAAGCCCTATATCGACCGGGCTAAACCTTCCACCTATGAGGAAACGCTTGCAGACGGGCGTATCGTCAACATTTCGCACCGGCCGCTGGCGTCAGGCGGTTGGGTATCGATCTACGAGGACATCACCGAGCAACGGCGCGGCGAGCAGGAGTTGAAGGAGCAGCACCGCCGTTTCGACGCGGCACTTGCCAACATGTCGCAAGGGCTTTTGATGTACGATGCTGACGGCAAGCTGATCGTGCGCAACGAACGTTTCCTGGAACTTTACCATGTCAGGCCGGTCGACTTCCCGCTTGGCATGAGCCACCGTGACGCCTTCAAGCGGCTGCTGGAACTGGGCATTTATACAAAGCTCGACCTCGACAGCGAAATCTTGCAAATCGAAGCCTGCCTGCGGGTGGGCAAAACACACGTAACGCATCGCCATCTCGCCGACGGCAGAACGCTGCTGGTTGCGCGCCGGCCGATGAGCGGCGGCGGCTGGGTCGCGACGTTCGACGACGTCACCGAGCGCAGGCGCGTGGAAGAGCGCATGACCCACCTTGCGCATCACGACACACTGACCAACCTGCCCAATCGCTCGATGCTTCGCGAACGGCTCGACCAAGCCCTGAGTGAGACGAGAGACGGATCGCTGGCGATATTCTCGCTCGACCTCGATCACTTCAAGGCGGTCAACGATACTTGGGGCCACCCCTCCGGCGACTGGCTGCTGAAATGCGTAGCCGAACGGCTGCAACGGTGCCTGCGCAATGAAACGGACGTTGTCGCCCGCTTCGGCGGCGACGAATTCGTCATCATCCAGTTCAACCTCAAAAGCCCGGGCGACGCGGAAAAACTGGCCAAACGCATCGTCGAGATCATCGGAAAGCCGTTTCGCGACAAGAGACACGACATGCGCGTCGGCATCAGTGTCGGAATCGCGCTTTTTCCGAATGACGGCAAGGATGCCGACACGCTGCTGAAAAATGCCGATATGGCGCTCTATCGGGCAAAGAGCGAAGGGCGCAACCTCTACCGCTTCTTCGAACCAGCCATGGATGCGATGGTGCGGGCACGCCGGGCACTCGAAATCGATCTCAGGGCAGCGCTGTCGCGTCGGGAATTCGAGCTGGATTTCCAGCCGATCATGAACATCGCCTCCGGCGAAATCGTCGGCGCCGAAGCCTTGATGCGGTGGCGTTCGCCGGTGCGCGGCCTGGTGCGGCCGGACGATTTCATTCCGGCCGCCGAGGAGACCGGGCTGATCGTGCCACTTGGAGAATGGGCGCTGCGAAAAGCCTGCACGAGCGCAGCGGGCTGGGCGCCTTTGCGTATTGCGGTCAATGTCTCGGCCGTGCAGATCAAAAGCGGCACCTTTGCCCGCAGCGTCATCTCGGCACTGGCGTTCTCGGGCGTGCCGGCCAACCGGCTTGAACTGGAAATCACCGAAACGGTGCTGATGGACGAGAGCGATCTGGTGCTTAAGACACTCAGGCAGCTGCGCGATCTGGGCGTCCGCATCGCGCTGGACGATTTCGGCACCGGCTATTCCTCGCTCGGCTATCTCAGGCGCTTTCCCGTCGACAAGATCAAGATCGATCGTTCCTTCATCCGCGATATCGACAGTCGCGATACCGCGGCAATCGTGCGCACCATCATCGGGCTTGGCGCACAGCTGGACATCACTGTCTCCGCCGAAGGCGTCGAGACGGAAGCGCAGTTGGAGTTCCTGCGAAAGGAGGGCTGTGTCGAGGCTCAGGGCTATCTGATCGGCGTGCCATCGAAAGCGTCCGATATCGACCGGCTGCTGAGGTCGAGCGCAGCGCTTAGCAGCAGCGGCTGAGCGCAACACGGCCGGCCGAGCCAAAGCGCCTAAGGTCATCAGCGCTGAGGTTCCCTCCCGGGTCAGAGGTGCCCGCTCAATGCCTCAACCATGTCCTTGTTCGTCGCCACAGGAACAATCTCGAACGCCACCAGATCCGCCCATTCGATGACCCACCGCTGCAGAAGCGTGACGTCATCGGCCTCCACCAGCAGGAAGCAGCGGCTCATATCCGCCGCGATCCAGCTGTGGTGCACGAGAAGCGCGTCCGGCTTCAGGCGGCCCTGGTCGCGGAAGCGACGGTAGATCTCCTTGCGGTCACAGCCGCGAAAATCCTCGGTCACAAAAAACAGCATCTCTGTCCCCCACTCGGATGGTTATCGCCCCGGCCTGTCCAGCCGCTCCAGGAACCACTGGGTCAGCCGCACCCAGACCTCGTCCTTTTCGCCAGAGTCTTCCCAGCCGTGGTCGAGGTTGGGGTTATCGTTGACCTCGATGACGAAGACGCCGTCCCTGGTCTCCTTGAGGTCGACGCCGTAGAGGCCGTCGCCAATGCAACGCGCCGCGCTCACCGCCGTCTCGACGACATGGGCCGGCGCTTCCTTCAGGGTGAAGGTCTTGATGCCGCCCTGGTCGGGCTTGCCGTTGGCCTTGTGATTGACGATCTGCCAATGTTCCTTGGCCATCAGATAATGGACGGCAAACAAGGGCTGGCCGCCGAGGACGCCGACGCGCCAGTCATATTCCGTCGGAATGAATTTTTGAGCGATCAGGAGGTCGGAATCCTCCAGCCATTCGGTTGCGAGCGTCTTCAACTCGTCGAAGGTGCCGCATTTCTTGACGCCGCGCGAAAACGAGGAGTCCGGGATCTTCAGCACCAGCGGGAAGCCCAGCGTCTGCGCCGCAAGTTCCAGATCCGAAGGGCCGGCTATCATCACCGTCGGCGGCACCGGAACCTTGTTGTAGGTCATCAGCTCGTTGAGATAAACCTTGTTGGTGCAGCGGATCATCGACAGCGGATCGTCGATGACCGGCATGCCTTCCTGCTGGGCGCGGCGGGCAAAGCGGTAGGTATGATTGGAGATCGAGGTGGTCTCGCGGATGAACAGCGCGTCGTAGTTGGCGAGCTTGGCCAGATCCCGCTTGGTAATCGGCTCGATTTCGACGCCCATCTTTTCGGCGATCTTGGCCCAGTGGCGCAGCGACGAAATCTCCGACGGTGGCAGTTCCTCATGCGGATCGACCAGCGTGGCGAAAGTGTAGCGCGCCGGCGTGCGGCCCTTGGTGTCGCGCCACTCGCGGTTGGTGTAGGTCTCCAGGCACTGGAGAAAGTGCGTTTCCTCGTCCTCGGTCATCCTCGCCAAGGGATGGAAGCCGATCTTGCGGATCGAGGCCCATTCGGCGCTGTCCCTGATGTGGACCTCGAGCGCCGGGGCACGGAACCAGTCGAACAGGAGTTTGGCGAAGCGATCCCAGATCCTGGATGGTCCGATGCCGAAGAAGATGCAGACCTTCTGCGGGAAAGCGCCGCCCAGGTCCTTGCGGCACTTGTTGAGTGCGAGTTCGAGTTCCGGCAACGCGTGCTCATAGAGCTTGCGCTCCGACAGGTCGATCATCGTTTCGACAGTTGGGATGACCTTATGGCCGCGCGAACCGGCGAGCAGCGAGGCGTAATAGCCGCGGCTCTGGTAGCCGTAATTGTTCGACAGGTTGATGACCTTCGGCCGCTGACCGCGAAACAGTGCCGGATGGGCAAGGTAGTCGCGGTTGGTGATGATCTTGTGCGGCGTCGCCACTTGGTCGAGATCGTTCTGCCGGCCGGTAAGGATGACCCAGGTCATTGGCTGTCGCGCTTTCCGAGAGTGATGGCGGCGCGCAATCCGTCGCGGCCGAATTGCGCCATGTTCATGAAGATGCCGTAAGGCACGGGAATGTTGGCCGCATCGAGGATCGTCTCCTGCCGCTCGTCCTCGACCCAGGGGTCATGGATCAGGATATGATCGCCGTCGTCGCCGATGGCCAATACCCAGTGCGGGACCTTCTTGCCGAACATCAGGAAGCCGCTGATCAGGACCAGCACCAGTTTTCCCTCTGCAATCGCAGTGCGAATGTCGTCAAGCCCGAATGAGCGGTAATTCACCGGGATGCCGTAAAGTTCCGCGCGGCGGCGAAAGTCGACTTGCGCCAGCTCCATGACCCGGCGCTTATCTTCGCTGCGCACCGACTGCAGGAACAGCGCGCCGTAGAAGGAGACATAGATCTCAGCAGCAAGCCCGCTCTCATAGCCGGCGACGGCCAGCCCGAACGGCTCGCAGCCGCCAGGGCCGGACATCATGAAGACGGTCGTCGCCTCGCGCCACAGCCGGATTTCCATCACCGGATCCGGCACGAAGCCGGGGTCGAAGTTAGCCATCGCCATCATCAGGCAGCATGGTCCGCATGTGAATTCGCAAGTCTGCTGATAAAACGGCACTTCGGTGGCGACCGGAATGTCGCCGCGCAAGGTCTTTTCGTAGCGGAGCGCCGTGGCGCCATCCTCGTAGTAGTCCGGTTCGCGACCGATCTTGCGGTAGCCGCTCTGCTCATAGATCTGGATGGCGCGCGGATTGTCCTCGCGGACTTCCAAACGAAGCATCATGCGGCCGTGCTCGAAAGCAGCGGCTTCAGCCTCCTCCAGCAGCAGGCGGCCAACGCCACGGCCGCCGAAAAATGGACCGACGGCGATCGAATAGAGTCGTGCGACGCCGCTGCCCTTGCGAAACAGCACGACCGCATAGCCGGCGACGTGACCATCGTTCTCGCCAACCAGCAGTTCGGCGGTGTCGCGTTCGATCAGTTGGCGAAAGGAGCGGCGAGAAATGCGGTCGCTCGAGAAAACAGCTTTTTCGATGGCGGCGAGGTCATCGACGTCGGACGCGCGGGCCTTGCGAATCTCGGCAGGCATGCGGGCTCAGAAAACCTCGATTGGGTTGTGGAAACGGCCCTAGTCTAAACATCGGTCACACCAGCCGAAGCGCCAGCATCTAGCAAGCGCTATCGCACCTCGATTAGGGCCGAATTGTGACAGTTTTGATGGCAAGCAGGTCGCGAAAGGCTTTGAATGACCTCCCGTGTTTCGGCATCGGCGCGGCTCCAGAAAAATGAAGTCCTGTTCAGCTTTCCAAGCCTGCCACAAGCTGGCCATAGGCGCTCTTGGCCACTGCGGCCAACCGCTCGCGCGGCAGCGAGCCGACAACGGCGCAGCCATAACCCTTGTCCAGCCAGTAGACGGCCTCAGGACCGTCTTCCTCCGACCCATAGGTGCCCTTGGCCTTGGCCGCCGATTCGGCCGTGACGAAGAGCGATATGCGCTCGCCTTTATCGTCCTCGTAAAGCAGCATCGCGGCCTTGCCCTGGCCGGCAGGCAGCAGCCGGCCACCGACCAGCTGGAATCCTTGCGCCGCCAGATCCGGCGCGACGAGCTTCAAACCCACCTGGTTCGACAACCAGCTCTGCAAATGATCCCTGTCGCTTGCCGGCACTTCCACCGCGTGCCGTTTTTCGGCGGCATAGATGACGTGGGCGGCGATCGCCTCTTCGGCAAGCTGGTCCTCGGCCGTATTTTCCAGACCGACGCGGCCGATGCCGGCAAGGTAGCCGCCAGCACCGCCAATCACCAGGATGGCGGCAGCGGCGGCCGCAAGCCACCAACGCGAGCGCGACGCCGCCGCTCTGACCACCGGCGCCTCGCCGAGCATTACCCTGCTCAGCCGTACCGGCACGGGTTCGCTCAGCACGCCGTTGAAGGCTGCGCGCAACGCTGCCCGGTCGGCGGCGTAGCGTGCGCTCTTGGTCTTCATCTCGGCATTGGCCTCGAGCCATGCCTCATAGGCCGTCCGCTCATCGCCCGGCAACTCGCCATCGAGAGCCATGTGGATGTCGCGTTCGGAGAAATCGCGCCGGCTCATTTCTCGACGATCCTTATAGACCGGCGGCGCGCGGCATCATCCAGCAGCGTGCGCAGTTCCTCACGCCCACGCGCGATGCGCGACATCAAAGTGCCGGCGGGGACGCCAAGGATGTTGGCGGCTTCGGCATAGGAAAACCCTTCGATGGCGACCATCACAAGTGCCGCGCGGCGGTCCGGGCTGATCGCCTGCAGCGCGTCGACGATCTCGCGCGAGGCGATGCTCTCGACCTGCTCGGCGGGTGCTGCCTGCGCCTCACTCGCCTCGAGCGGCAGCATCGCTGCCTCACCGCGCCGGTTCACCTTGCGCATCTGGTCGATGAACAAATGATGCATGATCGTAAACAGCCACCTCCTGGGGCTTTCTCCTGTCTGCCAATTGTCGAGCCGCACAAGTGCCCGCTCGAGACAATCCTGGACGAGATCGTCGGCGGAATCGCGGTCGCGCAACAGCGAGCGTGCATAGCGGCGCAGACGCGGTATTTCACCAAGGATTGCTGCCTTCTTTTCGTCCATGACCGCTGGTTCTGGAGCCCTGTCCGCAGTGATTGAACGCGCCTTCGCGGCGCGGCGCAAGCGGCCAGCGCGAAGCGGTCGGCCGCCCCGGTCACCCAAGCAACTGAATAACGCTGCCGGTGACAGGTTTATTCCCGGCGGGCATCCGATTGTCGAAACGCCGGTTTAGGCGCCAGATCCGTCTGAAGAAAATCGTCGCCCTTGTAGAGCAACGGAAGATCGAGGGCCTTTGCACAGGCGTAGGCGAAGCAGTCGCCAAGATTGAGATCGGCCGGATGACCAACCGCCTTGCCGTAGCGGATGCTCGCGTCGATGGCGCGCGCGCCGATGTCCTCGTCGATAGGCACATTGCGGGCGCTGATTTCGACAATGAACGAATCGACCAGATCGCGCGCCGCGGCGAGCATTTCGGGCGTCGGCTTTTTGGAAACGGCGTTTATGCGCCCAAGGGCAAGTGTCGCCTCGAGCCGAACAAGTGCGGAAATATGCAGCGGACTGCCGGCACCCGAGATTCGCTTGAGCAATTCCGCCCACCCCGGTTCCTTGGCGAGAATGGCGACGATGACCGACGCATCGACGAACATCAGTCTTCCCACATCTCGTCGGTGAATGCCTTCATGTCGAAGGTGGGATCGGACGGCCCCAACGCAGCATACTTGGCCTGTAGCACCGCAATTCTGTCGCGCAGGGGCTTGCGGGCGCGGTTGCGCTCGAGCTCGTGCAAAAGCGCGGTCCGCACTGCTTCCGTCTTGCTCGGGGCGTTCGTCTCACGCTGCAGTTTTGTGGCTAGCGCATCCACCTCGTCGTCGCGAATATAGAGGGGCAAATTGAATATCTCCTCTGGAATATTCATATATTCCATCTTGAATATTCATGCAACCCTTTACGTCTCTTTCGCCGCACGTGTCAGCAGCCTCTGATAAAACAAGCCGATGCCGATGAGCACCGCGCCGAGGCCGATGAAGGACAGCGCCCGCAACACGCCTTCCAGCTCCGACATGTCAAAGATGAAGACTTTGAGCACGGCGACCGAGATCAGCGCCGCCGACGCTATGCGCAGCGCCTGCGACTTCAGCCAGACACCGGTGGTGAGCAGCACCACGCCGATGATCAGCCACAGTGCCGAATAAGTATAGGTCTCGAGCTGGCCGAGGCCGCTCCACAGCCCGATGAACTCACCCTTGAACAGGCGCCTGACTGAAAGCGTGGCATAGGCAAAGGCGAGCAGCGCCGCCACCACCGCCAGCATCGCCGCATACCATTGCGGCCGCTTGTCACGGGCATAGAGCGCCAGTGCGCCTGCCGCAACCGCCGGCAAGAGGTAGGCAAGGAACAGAAGGTTGAACGCCGGAATGCTGCCGGTCGATTCATCCGTCAGCAAGGGGTTCAGCGCCAGAAAATGCTGGACGACGATGAAGGCGACCGAGACCACGCCCGCTGCGATCGAGCCGTAGCGCAGCACCGAACTTGGCGAGCGCATGTCGATGGCGACCAGGATGGCACCGGCACCGATGGCGATCAGCGTGTAGATCGCCTGTTCGGCGAGCGTCGCGGCAGCCGTGTCGATGACGCCTCCATGCATGGCATGGCGCACCAGCATGGCGACGGTGAGCAGAGCAAACAGCGCGGCGCCGGCCTCCATGGCGAGGCGCGGCCGGCCATTGGTGGTGCGGGCTAGCTGCCAGGCGGCAAAGCCGAAGGCGAGCGCCGGCCCGCCATATCCAATCAGCAGCCAGTTGAACACCGGTGTTTTCGACAGGAACTCGGCGCCGACGATGGTCGGGTCGAAGGCGACACGGCCGAGCACTGCAATCACCGCACCGACCGAAATCCAGCCAAGCGCCGGATAGGTACGCCAGCGCGTTGCCAGCGCCGGCACGACGGCGGCTGCTCCGAGCAGGATAGTTGTCCAGCCGGAGCCAAAGGCCATGTGCAACATCAGCAGGCCGGCAATCGCCGCGCCGCCGAGCGCGAAGGAGACGGCAGCGCCGCCGGTCAGCGGCGGCGCTTCGCCGCGCGCTATCCATTCGCCGCCGGCGACGAAGACTCCGACCAAAACGGCTGCGACCGCCGCATAGGCAAGGTCACGGTCGAGATTGCCGAAGGTCAGCCAGAGCGCCAGTAGGATGACCAGTGGCGCGACAGCGCTCCAGGCCGCCCATGTGGCGGCGCGCAGCCAGCCAGGGGCCGCAAAACGGCGCGCTGCCCAGAAGCCGGCGCCGATGAAGACCAGGCCGAGAGCGATACCGACCCTGAGCATCAAGGCATCGGACGCCACAACCGGCAAGCCGTCGACACCGAGAGCGCCGCCCGAAAAATCGGCAGCGATCGTGGTCGGCGGGATGATGCCGAGATAGACCAGCACCGTCGCCAGTCCGGCGGCGTGCAGCAATGCAAGCGCCCGCGGCCGGTAGAGCGCCACCGCCACCAGGGATGCGATAAGGGCAGCACCCGGCAATGCACCGCGGATGGCGACGAAGGCCGGATCGACGAACAGGGCCAGCGCCGAGAGGCCGACGAAGAAGCCCGGCGTGATCGACGGCCAGTCGAAGCCGCTGCCGGATTCCGCTTCGCTGCGACGGCCGAGCCAGACGAAGGCGAGCACGGCCAGTGTCACCACGTCGATGAAGAGAATGACGGAAAGCTTCGCCCCCGGCGCGTCGGTCATGTAGAAGATGGTCCAGATGCCCGTGGCGACGAAGGCAGCCGCCATCAAAAGCTTCCAGTCGCGGATGCGGGCGATGACGCCGGCGGCGGCAAGCACGATCGCCAGATAGCCGAACAGCGCCCATGGATTGGGCGCCTGCGAGGCGACCAGCATCGGCGTCACCATGGCGCCGAGCAGGCCGACGCCGGCCAGCGCCTGACCGTGGACCAGGCTTGCCGCGATCGTCGCCACCCCGATGGCGCCGAGCAGCGTGAAAGCGAGCGCCGGGCCGATGAAGCCGTAAATGCTGTACGCGGCGTAGACGGTGCCGAACAGGATGAAGGCGCCGGCCGCCGTCAGGATCGCCGGGATATAGGCACCGGCAGCACCTTGCACCGGCACCTTGAAGCCGGTGCGCCGGATGAACTCGCCGCCGGCGACCAGCACCAGCCCGAGTGCCGCCGCCATGGCAAGCCGCACGCGTGGCCCGAAAATGCCGGCCTCGATGGTGTAGCGGATCAGGAATAGGCCGCCCAGCGCCAACGCGATGCCGCCAACCCATACCGCCCAGCGAGTACCGAGAGCCGTTTCGACGTCGGACTGGCGGGCGGCTTTCGCCGCTGCCGCCGGTTGCGCCGAGTCCGGCGCGGACGACGCCGTGGTATCGGCGTTCCAGGGTCCGGATGTCCCCTCCCCGATACCGGCTTCGGCCTCTGTTGCCGATGCCGCGGCCGTCGGCGATGAGGCTATGTCGGCAGCAACCGTAACCGGGGCTGCGGCATCCGCCGGTTTGCTGTCGTTTGCAGCTGGTTCCTTGGCTTGCGGCGGCAGGACAGGCGCGCCCGAAAGCACAAGGCTGCGCAACGCGCCAAGCTCGCGCTCGATCAGGCCGATGCGGCTCTGTTGGCGTGAAATGATGACGAACAGCGCGATGACGGCGACGAGGCCAATCAGGCTTTCAAACATGGCGGTTCCCCCAAACCAGGCCAGTTGTCACTGACATTCAGCCTTCAGTGACATTCAAATGCGGCGGCCAAACGGCCGGTCCATTCAACGTGCCGCCAGATTGGCCGCCGGAAAGATCGAGCATGTTTCGGTGCCGAATGCCAGCAGCTTGCCATTGGCATCCTTCAGTGCCGCTTCCGAAACCGCCAGCGTGCGGCCCTTGTGCACCACTTTGCCTTCGCACACCACCTCGCCGGTCCTTGGCGTGATCGGCCGCGTCAAATTCACCTTGAACTCCGCCGTCGTATAGGCCTCGCCCCTGGCGAGCAGCGTCTGCACCGCGCAGCCCAAGGCCGAATCCAGCAGCGTCGCGGCCCAACCACCATGCACGCCGCCAAGCGGATTGAGGTGGCGCTCGTTCGGCACACCGCGAAACACCGCGCGTCCTTCCGACACTTCGACAAGGGCGAAATTGAGCTGGAAAGAGATCGGCGGCGCCGGATATTTGTTGTCGATGATACGCTGGAGCAATTCCAGACCGGTGTATTCGAGGATGTCGTCGTGCGGAATGGTGCCGAGGCCGAGCGGCGAAACCCGGCCGGGATAAAGTTCCACTTCGCTCATCTGGTGGTTTCCCCAGCGGCGGTTTCTCCGGCGTTCGCCTTGGGTGCATGATGCCTGCGCAAGGCGGCAAGAAACCCGGCGCGGGCGCCAGGCGGCTCGATGCCGCGCGGCTCATAGACATGGCGGGTAAAAAAGAAGCCGGTCAGCCGGAAGGCATCCTCGATCGCCGCCGGATCGGCGCGCAGGCCCGAACCACGCTGCAGGAAGGCAGGCAGCGCCAGCATCTTGTCGCGCCACGGCGCGCCCGCCGCCCGCGACACGGCGCGGCCGGATTTCGGCGAGACGTAGGCAAGGTCCTGCCTGGTGCCAGTCGCCGCACACTGGCTGAGATCAAGGCCGAAACCGAGTTCGTCGAGAACCAGCAGCTCGAAGCGGGCCACCAGCTCGCCGGCGGCATCGGCATCGTCGAGATGGGCGATCATCACCGCAAGCGTCTCATAGAGAGCGCCATGGGCGTCGCGCTCTGGCAGCAGGCGCAGATGCGCGGCCATCGTCTGCAGGCCGTAGATTGCAACGGCTGTGTCCATCAGCCGGGCGGCATTCATCTCGATGGCCTCAGCCTGGAAGGTGCCCAGATGCTCGTCGAGCCGCGCCCGCCATAGCAGCTCGACGCGGTTGCCTGGTTGCAAGACCGGCTGCTGCTTGCGCGAACGGCCGCCGCGCACAAGGCCGAGATGGCGGCCATGCGCACGTGTCATCACCTCGAGAATGGCGCTGGTTTCGCCATGCTTGCGGGTGCCGAGAATGATTCCCTCGTCGCGCCATTCCATGACGAGAGCTTGTCACCGGTTGGATGGCGAAATCAAGATCAGCGGCCTATCCACCGGAAACGAAACGGCCCGTAGCGATACACCACGGGCCGTTTGCAGATATTCAGCTCGATCAGAACGAACGCTGGAAGCGGAAGATACCACCGATTGCGTCGGCATCGTCGGCATCGAAATTGTCGAAATAATCGAGTTCGGCGGTGATCGTGTAGCCAGGAACGATCGTGTAGGCGACGTTGGCCGCCACGGCGAAATCTTTTTCGTCGGTATAGGAGACCTGAGCATTCAAAGAGGTCTTCTTGTTGACGGCATAGCTGCCGCCGCCCCAGACGGCAAAGTTGCCGATCCATGGCTTATAGAAGTTGACGGCGCCGTGATCGTCGCTGCCGTAGCCCGCCATCACGAACAGGGTCAGGTCAGTAATCGGCTTGACGTCGAGGCGAACTTTGCCGGCCCATTCTTCCCACGCGCTGTTATAGGCGCCCACCGCGGTGATCGCACCCCAGTCGCCCTTGTATTTCACCCCGCCGACGACAAACGGAACGTAGCTGTCGATCGACTGGCTAGAGCGCGTCCTGTTTAATCCGGTTCATATCCTGCGGCTTTGAAGTAGTTGGCACATTCGGCTGGGGTGAAGAGGTCGACGACCGCGCCGACCGTGTCCCACAGAGCCTTGATGGTTCTCTCGGCCTTTGCTCGCAGCAGCGCCTTGAGTTTGGCGAAGGCGTTCTCAATCGGATTGAAGTCGGGACTGTAGGGCGGCAGGTAGAGCAGGCTCGCGCCTGCGGCCTCAATCGCGTTGCGCACGCCCGCGGCCTTGTGGGCGGGCAGGTTGTCCATGACGACGACGTCGCCCTGCGACAATGTCGGGACCAGCACCTGCTCGACATAGGCCAGGAACACGTTGCCGTTCATGGCGCCGTCGTAGACGAAGGGCGCAGTCATGCCCGTCAGCCGCAGCGCTCCGGTGAAGGTCGTGGTCTTCCAGTGGCCATGCGGCACGCCGGCCCGGCAGCGCTCGCCGCGCGGCGCTCTTCCACGCAGGCGGGCCATCTTTGTGGAGAGGCCGGTCTCATCGATGAACACGAGCTTCGCCGGATCGAGATCGAGCTGGCCGTCGAACCAGTCCCGGCGCCGCTTCAGGATGTCGGGGCGATCTTGCTCCAGTGCGTGCGCGGACTTTTTTTAATGTCCAGCCGTGGCCGCGAAGCCAGGCGCTCAAGGCGCTGCGGCTGATCCGCACCGACTGCTCGGCGCTGAGCCGCTCCACCATCTCGTTCAGCGTGATGTCCTTGTGCTCCTCGATCAGCCCGACGATGAAGGTTTCATGCGCATCGAGGCTGGAGGCGCGGCGGCGGCCCTGCGGGCGTGGCGCCAGTTCGCCGATCTTCGCCCGCGCAATCCAGCGGATCGCGCTGGACACTCCCACGCCGAACCGCGCCGCCGCTTGCCGCGCCGACATGCCCTCGTCCGAAGCCTTCAAGACCCGCGACCGAAGATCCCCGCTCAATGCTCTTCCCATCGTCCACCTCCATCGAGGTGGATGTTGAATCAGCACAAAACGCAGCTGTCACATCACAATCGATTCATCGATCACAGGACATGCTCTAGCGCCGGAGCCCGTCTCAAGCGAGGCGACTGCCGTAAACCCGTTGCCGGCGTCAAAATAGTAGCTGATCAGGTTAGTGTCCTTGGTTCCGTACGGGATGATCGTGTCCTGGATGACGTTGCCGGCGTAGCCGATGAACGAATCGTAGACAGTTTCATCCTTGCCGACGCGGAGACCTCCAAGCTGGATCCAGGCGAAGTTCAGGGTAACCGCCTTGTTGTCCTGCACGCTGAAATCAACACCGTTCACGGTCACTTTGGTGTTGCCGAAGTTGAAACGGGTCTCGGTGTAGGTCTTCAACGTGCCAAGCTCGGTTTCCTGGCCGGTCCACGTCTTCAAATTGAAGCGGGCATTCTTGTTCCAGGTCTGCTGCTCGTCACCGTCCAAAAGGTCATGTGTCGTCGCGCCATCGAGAACGCGGCCGGCGTCGCCGAAGCTGGCGTCATAGCGGATATAGCCGCCGATGCGCAGGCAGGTCTCGGTGCCGGGAATATAGAAATAGCCGGCGCCGTAGACGTCGCAAATCTTGGCGTATTCGGCGGGTTCCGGCTCGGCGACCACAACAGCGTCGGCGGCGCGCGCGCCGGAGACCGCGACGAATGCCGCGGCTGAGCCGAGAAGAAGGCTCTTGATATTCATTTTCTGACCTCTCCAGTCAAAGTTAAAAATGGCTTTGTATCCGTGGTTGAACGGCTGAACGCCTCACCCACGTCGAAAAAGGCGCGCACCGCACCCCTCTTCAGGCGGCGAACATACTCATCCTCGTTCTAGTTTCAATGACGATTGATGAAATAATCAACGTTTGTACAACAGAACAAATCCATGTTGCACAAATATTACTTATTATTTTCTTCAGAAATCTCCCGCGGCATAAACGGGACATTGTCACAATTGTACGAAAATATACTTTCAATTATCCGGCAATCAATTGTGTTCGGCGAAAATTTCTTTTTTATGCCTTCTTTTAGGAATAAACTTCCGAAGTGGGCAGAGAAATCAAGCCAACTTTACCATCGCTGCGTGCTGTGCGGCAAGAACGACTTCCGCGACCAAATCCTGTTTGAGCATTTCAATGGGAATACGTCCGGCAAGGCCGGGCGCAGGGCCGATCAGCCACGCCCAGGCACGCCGCTGATCGGGCATCGCGAATAACACTTCGTTGATACCCGGAGCCGGCCTGCCGTCGACGAACTGCGCCAGAGGAAATACATGTTTGCGGCCACCGGTGCGCAACGCAACGACCGTGCCGCTTCGCTGCCAACGATGCAGGGTCGAGCGCGATATGCCGAAATTCTCTTGCAGGAATGTCGAGCCTGCGACCCGACCGGCCCAGTCCTCGACCCGTATCGCGTCGAGGTCGCCCGCTCCGGCTAGCGGTTGGATGTCTGCCCCTCGGCCTCCGTGCGCCGTCGACAGAGGCGTCCGGGCACTGCGTTCCATAGCTTCGGCTGCCGATATCCGCACGAACCGCAACGCCATGCCGGGCAATCTTTCCTGCATGGTGTCGATCGCCCTGATGTCGGTCGGCGCAAGCAGGGCGACGGCGGCGGCAACGGCGCCGGCGACCCTGCCCGCTGCAACGATCGCATCGCTGTTCGTCACCTTGCTTTGCCGCGTCAGCGCCCGCTCGATCTCAACAGCGACGGCGTTTGCAAACTCGATCTGACGAATGGGGTCGATGCGATTCCAAGTCCTGGTCATGTCCTAAATCTGGCTGCTTGCCCGCCTGTCCAGTTTGCTCGGAAGCGGGTCTTTCGCACAGCCTATAGGCAGGGTGTATGACGGAGAGACAACGAACGGGAACCGTGCACGATCGCAGTATCGGTAGGAGTTCCAGTCGGTCTAACTGGCCGGTTTTGCATGAAATATCGGAAATTTCTCAGAACCCGCTCGGGATTTCCCGTCGCGCCGGTACCAATGAGGAACGGGTCGACCGACGTGGTCGACCCATGGCCTCCCGGAATGATTCGGCCGGCTGTTCAAGATGCAAGTCCACCGATCGGGCAGCCCGGCGACCGCTCAGAACCCTGAGGCGACCAACAGGCCGCTCGGCGGATCGCCCAAACAGGCTCAGTGCGGAAATTCGAGCCCCATTTCGCGGTAGCGCTCGGGGTCGTCGCCCCAGTTTTCACGCACCTTGACGAACAGGAAGAGGTGCACCTTCTGTTCGAGGATGCCTGCTATTTCCATGCGTGCCGCCTGGCCGATGGCGCGGATCGTCTCGCCCTTATGGCCGAGCACGATTTTCTTCTGGCTGTCGCGCTCGACATAGATGGTCTGGTCGATGCGCACCGAGCCGTCCTTCTTCTCTTCCCATTTCTCGGTCTCGACATGGGAGGAATAGGGCAGTTCCTGATGCAGCCTGAGATAGAGCTTTTCGCGGGTGATCTCGGCGGCGAGCTGGCGCATCGGCAGGTCGGAGATCTGGTCTTCCGGGTAGTACCAGGGTCCGGCCGGCAGGGTCTCGGCGAGATAGTCGAGCAGGTCCTTGCAGCCGGATCCGGTCAGTGCCGAAACCATGAAGGTGCGCTTGAACGGCACCCTTTCGTTGGCTGCCGCCGACAATGCCAGCAGCGTCTCGTGCTTGACCCGATCGACTTTGTTGAGGATCAACACCATCGGCTGCCGGACATCCTTCAGCCGCTCGAGGATGGCGTCGGCATCGCCCCGGATGCCGCGCTCGGCGTCGATCAAGAGCAGCACGATATCGGCGTCCTTGGCACCGCCCCAGGCTGTGGTCACCATCGCCGTGTCCAGCCGGCGCTTCGGCTTGAATATGCCCGGCGTGTCGACGAAGACGATCTGCGCGTTGTTGTGGGTGGCAATGCCGCGCACGATCGCACGGGTGGTCTGCACCTTGTGGGTCACAATTGACACCTTGGCGCCGACCAATTGGTTGACCACCGTCGATTTCCCCGCATTGGGCGCGCCGATCAGCGCGACGAAGCCGGAGCGGGTGGCGGGAGCTTCTGTTGCCGGTGCTTCGGTGGCGGTCATGCGGCACTCCCCTGATTAAGCCAGACGCCTTCCCGCTGCAGAAGTGCCGCGGCTGCAGTCTGCTCCGCCTCGCGCTTGGAGCGCCCACTGCCGGTCGCCGGCGGATAGGCGCCGACCTTGACGCTGACGGTAAACAGCGGATCGTGGTCCGGTCCCTCGCGGCTGTCGATTATGTAAACCGGCACTGCGCCTGCCGCCTGATGCGCCCATTCCTGAAGTTCGGTCTTCGCATCGCGGCGGGCGGCGTCGATGGCTTGCGAGCGCGGCTGCCAGTATCTGTGGATGAAGGCACGGGCCGCTTCCAACCCGCCGTCGAGATAGAGCACGGCGATCAGTGATTCCAGTGCATCGGCGCGCAGATTGACGCGCTTGCGCCCATCAAGGCCGCGTACGTCCGAACCGGCGCGAATGAGTTCCGGCAGGCCGATCTGCTCGGCGATTTCCGCCAGGGCCTCGGCGTTGACCAGCGCGTTCAATCTCAGCGACAGCTCACCCTCGGCAGCGTCGGGAAATGCCGCCAGCAGCATATCGGCAACGATAAGGCCGAGAACGCGGTCGCCGAGGAACTCGAAGCGTTCGTAGTCGATGCCGGCATGACTGCCGCGAGCACTGGCATGGGTCAGCGCACGCTGCAGGCGCTGATGGTCGCCAAAACTGTGGCCGGTGCGCTCCCTAAGCGCCTCGGCGAGCGCATCGGCGGTCAGCCGTTTCGTCGCCGCCATGGTCCTAATTGACGAAATGGAACAGGCGCGAGGCGCGCATCAGCGACGGCCATTTCCAGATTTCGAGCGGGCTGGCGCTGCCGGCGATGGAGAAGAAGATGAGATTGGCACGGCCGACCAGGTTCTCCTCCGGCACGAAGCCGACGGTGAAGCGGCTGTCCGACGAGTTATCGCGATTGTCGCCCATCATGAAATAGTGACCGGGCGGCACCTTGAACTCTTGGGTATTGTCGCCGATCGAAGCCTGCGTCAGGTCGAGCGTGTCGTAGGTGACGCCGTTCGGCAGCGTCTCGCGATAGACATCGACCGGGTAGGGCTCTTCGGTGATGTCGTGGTTGTCGATCTGCCCGACCTTGACGCGCGGCACACCGACGTCATTGATGAAGAGCTGGCCATCCTTGACCTGGATCTTGTCGCCCGGCAGGCCGACTACTCGCTTGATATAGTCGACGGAAGGGTCCGGCGGAAACTTGAACACCACCACGTCGCCGCGCTTCGGCTCGGAGCCCCAGATGCGACCCGAAAAGATGTCCGGCCCGAACGGCAGCGAATAGCGGGAGAAGCCGTAGGACCATTTGGTGACGAAGAGATAGTCACCTTCGAGCAAAGTCGGCCGCATGGAGCCGGACGGAATCGAGAACGGCTGGAACAGGAGCGTGCGGATGACCAACGCAAGCAGCAGGGCCTGGACGATGACGCTGACGGTTTCGCCAAGTCCACCGGATTTCTTCTGGGTTTTTTCAGCCACGCTCATGTCGTCCTCGATTGTGCGTTGGATGGTATAGAGTCTCGGCGCGCGCTGGGCAACGTCATGCCGGTGGTCAGATGCAATCAATGTGGCGCTTCTTCGACCGGCAACGCTTCAATGATCACAAAAGCTTGAGCGAGCGGAAAATCATCGGTGATGGTGAGGTGGATCACGGCGCGGTGTCCTTCAGGCAGGATTTCGCCCAGCCGCGCTGCCGCCCCGTTGGTCAGCGCCATGGTCGGCTTGCCGCTGGCCAGGTTGACGACTCCCATGTCGCGCCAGAACACACCCTGAGCAAGACCGGTACCCAATGCCTTGGCGCAGGCCTCCTTGGCAGCGAAACGCTTGGCGTAGGAGGCCGCACGCGCCGCGCGGTTTTCGGAGCGCGCCTGTTCGATCTCGGTGTAGATGCGTTGGATGAAGCGCTGGCCATGACGTTCCAGCGACTTCTCGATGCGTCTGATGTCGATGAGGTCGCTGCCGATACCGATAATCATTCGGCGGGAACTTCCGGCCCGGTTTTTTCAACCTTTGCCGCTCTTTCGGCCAGACGCTTGCGGCGCTGCTCGTGGAAAGTGACCATGCCCCAGCGGGTGATGCCGTAAAACAGCAGGCCGAAAACCAGGCCGAGCGGTATTGCGCCAATCGTCATCGGCTTCAGCACCGGTCCCCACAACTGCGCAAAGGAAAGATTATGCAGCATGTCGCCGAGATGCGCCGGTGGGCCATGCGCCGGCAGGTGTTCATGCAGGATCAGCTTGCCGACCTCCCAGGACGCGGCCCATAGCAGCGGAAAGGTCAGGGGGTTGCCGAAGACCGTGCCAAGTGCTGCCGCGACCAGATTGCCGGCGATCAGCCAGCACAGGATGGCGGCAATGATGAAGTGGAAGCCAAGCGGGAAAAAAGACGCGAATACGCCCGCCGCAACACCGGCGGCCACGGCATGCGGCGTGGCCCTAAGACGCAGGATGCGTTTGGAGAAATACCGCAGCGAGCGCGAGAACGAGCGGCGCGGCCACAAGTAAGTACGCACCCGCTCGAAAAAACCATCAGGCTTGCGGCGTCGAAAAAGCACTCTGTTCCTGTTCCTAGTTCCATGAATGGCTTCGCGCCGGCTTTTCCCAGCCGGGCGCGACAGCGGTCGCCGAAAGGCAACTACCACTTTGATATAGCGATGCGCTGGCCGAAGAACAACGAGGCCGACGGCATCCGATCGGTCGCCACCTTGCGGCAGCCCTGGGTATCGCCGTTCTGAACAGGGCATGATCGCGGCGAATTTGAGGAGCGCCGCTTAGGGTCGATATTCGCTGACCTCGACGAGGTTGCCGTCCGGATCGCGAAAATAGACCGACATCATCGGGCCACGGGCGCCGACACGCTCGACCGGGCCGACCTCTATGGCTACGCCATTGGCCGCGAGGCTGGCACATATCTCGGCGAGCGGCCGGGCGGCAACGAGACAGAAATCGCCTGAGCCCGGCGTCGGCGCCTTGGCCTTCGGCTCGAAGGTGCGCCCGACCTCATGCAGATTGATCTTTTGCGTTCCAAGCAGCAGCGCCGTTGGTCGGTTCGGCTCGTCGAGGCGCTTGAAGCCAAGCACGCGCTGATAGAAGGCGCAGGTGTCTTCGACGGAGCGAACCGTCAGCACAAAATGGTCGATACCGGCAATCACGGCAGCGCCTCTTGACTTGTTTTTATGCATGTCGTTGTCCCAAAACCGCTACACCATCCTCGATTCAAGCCCGAGGACAAGCTTTTGGGGCGATAGGCATCAGATGTTGCGGCTTCCCGGCTTGATCGCCGGTATGGCGGCGAGCTCGGGCGGCAGCCTGTCGGCCGGATAGGCCGGAACCTCGTATTCGGCGAGCGCGATCAGCGGCACGCCGACATCGGTCTTGCCGGCTGAGCGGTCGATGATGCACGCAGCGGCGACGACCTCCGCGCCAAGTGCGCGCAGGCAGTCGATGGTTTCGCGGATCGACAGGCCGGTGGTGACGATGTCCTCGACAATGACGACGCGCGATCCCTTGGCGATCTCGAAACGGCGGAGCCTGAATTCGCCCCCTTCCCGCTCGACCCAGATCGCCGGCGCGCCTAGATGGCGCGAGGTCTCATAGGCCGGGATCAGCCCGCCGATCGCTGGGCCGACGATATAGTCGATCCTGCCGGGCACGCCAGCGCGGATCTTTTCGGCCAGCGCCTTGCACAAGCGCTCGGTCTTGTCGGCATGCATGAAAACGCGCGCCTTCTGCAGGAAGACCGGGCTGCGCAGGCCGGACGTCAGGATGAAATGCCCTTCGAGAACGGCGCCGGCCTCGCGGAAAATGCCCAGCACTTCGTCGGTGTCCATCTCTGCCTCTTCCAACACATTGGTGGTCTAGCCGTTGACGCGTCGCGCGTCGCTGACGCTCGAATTGTCCTTTAGCTGCGATAGCAGCCGGTTCAAGTGCTTCAGGTCCCACACTTCGAGATCGATCAGCATTTCGGTGAAATCGGGCGCGGTGCGCACCATCGACAAAGTGTGGATGTTGGCGTCGTTGGATGCGACGACCTGCGCAATGTCGGCCAGCGAACCCGGTGCGTTGATGGCGGTGACCGAGACGCGCGCCGGGAACCGCTCCTTGGTGCGCTCGTCAATATCCCAGCGCACGTCGATCCAGCGCTCGGGCTGGTCGTCAAAGGCCTGCAGCGCCGGCGACTGGATCGGGTAGATGGTGATACCGGTTCCCGGCTGCACGATGCCGACGATGCGGTCGCCGGGCACCGCCCCTTCCGGTGCAAAGCGCACCGGCAGGTCGCCGCGCACGCCACGGATCGGCACCGCATCGTCGCGCGGCTGGTTCTTGTCCTTGCGTGCGGCGCGGCCCGGAATCTGGAACAGCATGCCGGCGGCGTTGCGGATCTTCGACCAGCCCTCCTCGCGCTGCTTGGGCGCGACCAGCGTGACGCGCTCGTCCTTGTAGTCGGGAAACACCGCCTTCATCACGTCGGTGGAGGCAAGTTCGCCGCGACCGACCGAGGCCAGCACATCCTCGATGTCCTTGCGCGCCAGCCGGTGCAGCACCGGCTTCAGGCTTTCCTTGGTGAAGGTCTTGCCGGACCGTTCGAAGGCGCGCTCCAGAATGCGGATACCGAGACCCGAATATTGCTTGCGAATAGCGTTCTTGGTGGCGCGGCGGATGGCCGAGCGCGCCTTGCCGGTAACGACCACCGATTCCCACGCCGCCGGCGGTACCTGTGCCTTCGAGCGGATGATCTCGACCTCGTCGCCGTTCTTCAGCTCCGTCATCAGCGGCATGATGCGGCCATTGACCTTGGCGCCGACGCAAGTGTCGCCGACGTCGGTGTGGACGGCATAGGCAAAATCGATGGGCGTTGCGCCGCGCGGCAGCGCGATCAGCATGCCCTTCGGCGTAAAGCAGAACACCTGGTCCTGGAACAGCTCCAGCTTGGTATTTTCGAGGAAATCCTCGGGATTATCACCTTCGGCAAGCTGCTCGATGGTGCGCCGCAGCCAGGCATAGGCATTGGTCTCCTTCGAGATCGCATGGGCGGCACCATTCATCTTGCCGCCGGTATCTTTATAGATCGAATGAGCGGCGACGCCGTATTCGGCAATCTTGTTCATCTGATAGGTGCGGATCTGCAATTCGACGCGCTGGCGCGACGGGCCGACGATGGTGGTGTGGATCGAGCGGTAGTCGTTCTGCTTCGGCGTCGAGATGTAGTCCTTGAAGCGGCCGGGCACCATCGACCAGGTGGTGTGGATGGCGCCGAGCGCGCGATAGCAATCGTCGACCGTCTCGACAACGACGCGGAAGCCGAAAATGTCGGACAGCTGCTCGAACGACAGCGCCTTGGCCTCCATCTTGCGGAACACCGACCACGGCTTCTTTTGCCGGCTCTTGACCTCGGCCTTGATCGAATATTTGTCGAACAGCGTGGAGAGCGCTTTCTCGATCTCGGACAGTACGCCCTTGTTGCGCTCGAAGATTTCGGCGAGCCGTGCGGTGACGGCGCGGTAGGCTTCCGGATTGATGAAGCGGAAGGCAATCTCCTCCAGCTCCTCGCGCATGCCTTGCATGCCCATACGGCCGGCCAGCGGCGCGTAGATGTCCATCGTCTCTTCGGCGATGCGCAGGCGCTTGGCTTCCGGCACATGGTCGAGGGTGCGCATATTGTGAAGGCGGTCGGCCAGCTTGACCAGAAGCACGCGAACGTCTTCCGAGATTGCCAGCAAAAGCTTGCGCAGGTTCTCCGCCTGCTCGGCCTTCTTCGAAACGAGGTCGAGCTTCTTCAGCTTGGTCAGGCCTTCGACCAGCTTGCCCATTTCCGGGCCGAACAATTCGTCGATCTCGGCCCTGGTCGCCGTGGTGTCCTCGATCGTGTCGTGCAGCAAGGCAACGGCGATCGTCGCCTCGTCCATGTGCATTTCGGTGAGGATGGCGGCGACTTCGAGCGGATGCGAGAAATAGGGATCGCCGGAGGCGCGCTTCTGGTGACCATGCTTCTGCATGGCGTAGACATAGGCCTTGTTGAGCAGCGCCTCGTTGACGTCAGGCTTGTAGCGCTGGACGCGCTCGACAAGCTCATACTGACGCATCATGGGCGGGATCTCGCAATGCTGAAATGAATCATGCGCCGCACTGACGTACGGCGCATGTCATAGATAGCCACGAAACTGCCGACGCGAAAGTGTCGGCAGTTGTTGCTAAGATCAATAATCGTCGCTTTTTTCCGGCGGCACCAGACCCTCGATGCCGGCCAACAGGTCTTCTTCGGTCATGCGATCGAAGGTGACGTTGTCCTCGGCGTCGTCGGCATCGGTGGCCGCAACAGTGCTGCCGGTCTGGTCGGCAATCGCCTCGCCATCGGCTTCCGGCTCGTCGACCTCGACATGCTTCTGCAGCGAATGGATGAGATCTTCCTTGAGGTCGTCCGGCGACAGCGTCTCTTCGGCGATTTCGCGGAGCGCAACGACCGGATTCTTGTCGTTGTCGCGAGGTACGGTAATCTGCGCGCCCTGGCTGATTTGACGGGCGCGGTGACCGGCCAGGAGCACCAGCTCGAAGCGGTTGTCGACCTTGTCGATGCAATCTTCAACGGTTACGCGGGCCATGAGTTGCCCCTTTCATGCCTGGATTTGATGGAAAACAGGCGCGGTCCATAACCCGAACGCCGCCAAAATACAAGCTTTTATGGCAGTCCGCAGCTCTGACGCAGGCCGACCGCGACGATGCACCGCCGATCACAATTGCTTGCGGTGCCGCATGACGCCTTGGATTGCCGTAAAACTGGCGTTATCTCGAACGATGAAGGCCAACAGCTCTATTATCAGACCGGCCGATAGTCGCCACGCATTTAGACGACCGCTTATTTCGAAAAAGGACATTTTTCCATGTTCGATCCTCGTGAAAAAATCGCTCTCTTTATCGACGGCGCCAATCTCTACGCCACCTCGCGCGCGCTGGGCTTTGACATCGACTACCGCAAACTTCTGTCGAGCTTCCAGAAACGCGGTTACCTGCTGCGCGCTTATTACTATACCGCGCTGGTCGAGGATCAGGAATACTCCTCGATACGGCCGCTGATCGACTGGCTCGACTATAACGGCTTCAAGGTGGTGACCAAGCCGGCCAAGGAATTCACCGACTCGACCGGTCGGCGCAAGATCAAGGGCAATATGGATATCGAGCTGACCGTCGATGCGCTGGAGCTTGCCGATGTCGTCGACCATTATGTCATCTTCTCAGGCGACGGCGATTTCCGCACGCTGGTCGAGGCGCTGCAGCGGCGCGGGCGCAAGGTGTCGATCGTCTCGACCATGGCCTCGCAACCGCCGATGATCTCCGACGATCTGCGCCGCCAGGCCGACCATTTCATCGACTTGATGACGCTCAAGAATGAAGTCGGCCGCGATCCGTCGGAGCGGCCGGTGCGCCGGCCCGAGCCGGCCGAAGTCGACGAGGAAGACTATTGACGGTCGTCGCCTTGACCGCGCCCCTGGTCGTCTCGCCGGAGCCCGATCGCAACTGCCCGCTTTGTCCGCGGCTGCACGACTTCATCGCGCAATGGCGGCAGCGCGAGCCGTCCTGGTTCAACGCGCCGGTGCCGACCTTTTTGCCACCGGAAGGCGAGGATGCGGTGCGCTTGCTGATCGTCGGGCTGGCGCCTGGCCTGCGCGGGGCGAACCGGACGGGGCGCCCCTTCACCGGCGATTATGCCGGCGACCTGCTCTACAACACGCTGATCGCGCACGGCTTTGCGCGCGGCGAATTCACGGCGCGACCAGATGACGGGCTGGAGCTTGTCGGTACGGCGATTACCAATGCTGTGCGCTGCGTGCCGCCGGACAACAAGCCGGTTGGCGCCGAGATAGCGACCTGCCGGACGTTCCTGGTGCCGACGATCGCGCGGTTTCCAAACCTGCGCGCTGTGCTGGCGCTGGGCTCGATCGCGCACCAGTCGACCGTGCGGGCGCTCGGCCAGCGCGTCGCCGTCTATCCGTTCCGGCACGGCGGCCAGCAGCAGGCCAACGGTGTCACGCTGTTTTCCAGCTACCATTGCTCGCGCTACAACACCAATACGGGCGTGCTGACGGAAGCGATGTTCGTCAACGTCTTCAGCCAGATAGAAACTTTTCTGAAGACATAGAGTCGGGCGCGGCCCGCCAGCGTACAAGGCTTAGATTCGGGCAATCGCGAACAACCAGGCCAAGAGATCCAGCAACCATAGAAACAGTGCGAACTGCAGCGCGACGCGCAGGCGTTGAATGATCCGCCAATTGCTGGCCATGTCGGATTTGATGCGCAACGTAAGCGCCCGATGCATCCCATCCACGGTTGCGGGAGGATCCTGATCGACGAAGTCCTGGAGCAGCTGCTCTGGATCGAAACGGAACGTATAGTTGTAATATGGCCACAACATAATCGCGACCGAGCAGTCCGATAAGAAAAAGCAATGTCAGCGCCAGCCAGTCCCAAGGCCCTATGCCATCCAGGAGCGCCCTGCCTCCAAGGAGAGAACTCGCGAACGCAGTTGCGAAAATCAGATTTCCAGCGCGCGTATTGAGACTTTCAACCACGCCCTGCTGGTGTTGGAGGCCGCGCCCGCCTCCGCGTAGACAAATGCCAAGCGGGGATCGCCGCCGTCCGTCGCAGCAGGCGGGGCGTTGCTGTCTTTGGCTGATGAAGGGCGCTCCGGCATCAAATGTACTTAGCACGGTGCCGCCTGCGATATGAATAGCTACATTTGCGAAGGCTTCGTCGTTCCGTCTTCGCGCCACTGAGGCTGCTCTCGCTGGACAGGAATAGCGTCAATCCGACGACATCGCTTCAGGCCCTGCGGCAAACAACGCGGCCAGCGTCGCCGGCCCACCCTGGAGAACATTCAGGTCGACGTCGCCGCTGATGCCGTCGACGCGGCCCCGGTTGTGGTACTGCCAATAGATCCAGTCGTCGTGGCCTGGCCGCAGCGCCAGCGAACGCAGCCAGCGCGGGCGGCCGGCTATCTGCCCGGCATAGGCTTGCGCCGCCTCATCGGTCACATAGAGGATCGCCGTCTTGCCGAACGCTGCCTCCACGGGGCCGAGGAAGGCGGCGAGTTCGGCGCTCAGCTGTTCGGGGGTTGGCCGCTGCGGGCAATTGCCGCCGAATTCGATGTCGACCACCGGCGGCAGCAAAGGCTGATCACGCGGCACCACCGAGATGAAATTGCGTGCCTGATCGGCACCCGGCCTGCAGAAGGTGAAGAAATGATAGGCACCGACGACAAGGCCGGCGGCGCGGGCCGCGCGCAAATTGGCGGCGAAGACATCGTCGACATGGTCGCCGCCTTCAGTTGCCTTGATAATTGCGAACGCGACATCGTCGGCGGCAACACGCCGCCAGTCGATCTGCCGCTGATGGTGAGAAACGTCGATGCCCCTGACCGGATATTTGCCGCGATCCGGAGAAAACGTCTGAAAGTAGGTATAGCCGCCGGCCAGGACGAGGCCCGCCAGGAGCAGACTGGCCGCGCCCCACAAGACGATCCGGTTTTTCAAACGAGACCTATCCCTATTGGTCCGCCCTGCCCTCCGCTATGGCTCCGGGCGTTCGTCGCTCGAAAAGCCAAATCGTTGGCTTTTCGTCCGCTTCGCGGACCGCTCCTCACCCTCGCTCTTTCAGCAGCCGGCCCTTCTCGCGCGACCAGTCGCGCTGCTTTTCGGTCTCGCGCTTGTCGTGCAGCTTCTTGCCGCGGCCAACGGCGAGCAGCACCTTCGCCCGCCCTTGGTCGTTGAAATAGATTTTTAGCGGCACCAGCGTCATGCCTTCGCGGTCGACGCTCTGCGACAGCTTGGCCATCTCGCGCTTGTTGAGCAGGAGTTTGCGGCGGCGGCGCGGCTCGTGGTTGAAGCGGTTGGCCTGCAGATACTCCGGCAAATAGGAGTTGATCAGCCAGATCTCGCCGCCCTCGACCGAAGCGTAGCTGTCCTGGATGTTGGCCTGGCCCTGGCGCAGCGATTTAACCTCGGTGCCGGTCAGCACCAGGCCGGCCTCGATCGTGTCGAGCACCTCATAGGAAAACCGCGCCTTGCGGTTTTCCGCAACGGTCTTGTTGTTGGGATCGGCTTTTCTGACTTGATTCATGATGCGGAGAGGTGGCGCCTCATCCCTAGTTTATCAAGCCGGCGTGCTTCATCGCCGCGTCGATCTTCTCGGCGGTCGACGGCTCGACCGTCATCAGCGGCGAGCGCAGCACGTTCTCGACCTTGCCCAGCTTCGACAGCGCATATTTCGCGCCGGAAACGCCGGGTTCCAGGAAAATCGCCTTGTGCAGCGGCAACAGACGGTCCTGCAGGTCGAGCGCCTTGACGCTGTCGCCGGAAAGCGTCGCCTCCTGGAATTCAGCGCAGAGCCTGGGCGCGACATTTGCCGTCACCGAGATACAGCCGACGCCGCCATGCGCGTTGAAGCCGAGCGCCGAGGCGTCTTCGCCGGAGAGCTGGATGAAATCCTTGCCGCAGGTGGCGCGCTGCTCCGAAACCCGCTCGACCTTGCCGGTGGCATCCTTGACGCCGACGATGTTCTTGAAGTCGTGCACCAGCTGGCCCATCGTTTCCGGGCTCATGTCGATCACCGAGCGCGGCGGAATGTTGTAGATGATGATCGGCAGGCTGGTCGCCTTGGCGACGGCGGCGAAATGCGCATAGAGGCCGCGCTGCGTCGGTCTGTTGTAATAGGGCGTGACGACAAGGGCCGCGTCGGCGCCCGCCTTCTCGGCATACTGGACCAGGCCAACCGCCTCTTCGGTGTTGTTGGAGCCGGCGCCGGCGACGACCGGAATCCGTCCCTTGGCGACCTCGATGCAGACCTTGACGACTTGGCGGTGCTCGTCGTGCGACAGCGTCGGCGACTCGCCGGTGGTGCCGACCGGGACCACGCCCGTGGTGCCTTCGGCGATCTGCCAGGCGATGAACGCGCGAAAGGCTTTCTCGTCGAAACGGCCGCTCTTTTCGAATGGTGTGACGAGCGCGGTCAGCGAGCCTCTCAGCATGTCGTCCAACTCCTTGGGACTAGCGCATGACCAGGAAAATCGCAGTCGATTTTCGCTGGGGATCATGCACCAAATTTAAAGTGCTACAGCGTCCTTTGCGCGTCTGAGAAGACGCACGGTTTTGTCGTGCGCGCCTTCTAGCCGAAAGCGAAGCGGCGCACCATAGTCTCGACATTGTTGCGCGGCAAGCATTGCGCCAGCAATCGCAATTCGAACGTCCTCGACAAGGTTTTCTTTACGGGCCCTTCATCACAGACGAATAGGCTTCAATTCGTCTGTGCCTGCTGTAACGTCGAAGAACAGGAAATGACCAGATCCATGCCGACCAGGCGGCCTCATCTTTTCGCGCTTCTCGGCGCGATCGTCGTGCTGATTCCCGGCGCGGCGATCGGCAGCAGCGTCGATGTGCAGGTCACGTCGGCGATCCCGATGACGGAGCCGCAGAACGATGCGCTGCAGCAGTCCCCGTCGCTGTCCGCCAGCGTCGCGGCGCTGAAGAGCGGTCTCGATGCGCTGGCGGCAAACGACATTCAGCGCGCGCGCCAGGTGCGCGAGGCGCTGCCGGCCAAGTCGCTCGACCGGCACATCCTTGCCTGGGCGATCGCGCTCTATGGCGGCGACCAGGTGCCGAGCGGCGACATCGCCGATGCGGCAAAGATGCTGCCGAACTGGCCGGGTACGATCGCCTTGCGCAAGAACAGCGAGCGCGCGCTCTATCGCGAGAACCCGACGCCGCAGATCGTGGTGCGGGCGTTCGACGGCAGCCAGCCGCTGACCTTCGAGGGCGTGGTGATCCTTGCCCGCTCCTATGTAGCGCTAGGCGATACCAAGGCGGCGCGCTCGGTGCTGTCGCCATTCTGGCGCACCGAAAAGCTCGAAGCCGGGGACGAGGCGGCGGTCATCCGCGAGTTCGGTGCGCTGATCCCGGCCGCCGACCATCGCTTCCGCATGGAGCGCATGTTCTATGCCGACCGGGTCGCTTCGGCGCTGCGCGTCGCCGGTCTCGCCGGCGCCCAGCAATTGGCCGACGCCTGGGCGGCCGTCAGCAAAGGCGACAAGAACGCAGCCAAGCTGCTGAAGGCGGTGCCGGCAGCGCAGCGGGCGGCCGGCTATCTCTTTGCCGAAGCCGAATATCTGCGCAAGCAACAGAAATTTTCCGACGCCGCCGCGCTGGTGATGAAGGCGCCGGGCGACCGTGACGCTCTGGTCGATGCGGATGCCTGGTGGGTCGAGCGCCGGGTGCTGTCGCGCGAGCTGGTCGACCAGGGCGACATGAAGACCGCCTACAGAATAGTCGCCGCGCATGCCGCCGAAAGTCCCGCCAATGCCGCCGAGGCGGAGTTCCATGCCGGCTGGTACGCGCTGCGCGGCCTCAACGACCCCAGCACCGCCACCAAGCATTTTGCGCGAATCGCGGAGCTCGCCCAGGCACCGATGTCGCTGTCGCGCGCCTATTACTGGCTCGGCCGCGCCGCCGAAGTCGGCGGCCCCGGCAATGCCAAGGATTATTTCAGCCGCGCCGCCAGCTACGGCACGACCTTCTACGGCCAGCTCGCCGGCGAGCGCGTCGGCCGGCAGACCCTCAACATCGTCTATCCCTCGCCAAGTGCCGGCGACCGCCGGAATTTTGCCACCCGCGAGGCGGTCAGCGCCATCAAGCGGCTGCAGGAGGCCGGCTATGACCGCTACGCCGAAACGCTCTATCGCGACCTTGCCGGGCAGCTGACCAGCCCCGGCGAACTGGCGCTGCTTGCGGTGTTGGCGGAAAGACAGGGCAACCATTTCATGGCGCTGAAGGTCGGCAAGATCGCCGGTGCGCGTGGCATCGACGTCGGCGCGCTGTCGCATCCGCTCGGCGTCATTCCCGACACCGCCAACATCTCCGGCTCGGGCAAGGCGCTGGCCTATGCGATTGCCCGCCAGGAAAGCGAGTTCAACATCGGCGCCGTCTCCAGCGCCGGCGCGCGCGGACTGCTGCAACTAATGCCGGGCACTGCCAAGCAATTGGCGAAGAAGGCCGGCATGACATTTTCTCAGGCCCGGCTGACCACCGATGCCGGCTACAATGCGACGCTGGGCGCTGCCTTTCTCGGCGAGCAGCTCGGCCGCTTCGACGGCTCCTACGTGCTGACCTTCGCCGGCTATAATGCCGGCCCCACCCGCGCCGCCCAGTGGGTGGCGAAATACGGCGATCCGCGCGGCAAGGACGTCGATGCCGTCGTCGACTGGATCGAACGGATTCCCTACACGGAAACAAGAAGTTACGTCCAGCGCGTGATGGAGAATTACGAGGTCTACAAGATGCGTATCTCCGACAAATACGACATTGTCGGAGATCTGGTGAACGGCCGAGGCTGACGACGGGGCGTCAGGCGAGGCTGGCGATCCTTCGCGCCCTCGCCTTTAGCAACCGGCATAATCCAGTGGGAGCCAAGTCGAAATGTCGCGCGGGTTTTCCGATTTCTTCTACGCCGCGCCGGACGGGCTGTCCCTGCACGCCCGCATCTACGGCGAAGCGAATTCCGGCCATTGGCCAGTCGTTTGCCTGCCCGGCCTGACCCGCAATTGCGGTGATTTCCACGAGCTGGCGCTTTATCTGTCGACGCAGGCGAAGCGCAGGGTCGTTGCCTTCGACTATCGCGGGCGCGGGCAGTCCGCCTACGATGCCGATATCGGCCATTACAATATCGGCATCGAAGCTGGCGATATTCTCGCCGGGCTGGCGGCGCTGAGCATTGAGGAGGCTGCCTTCATCGGCACGTCGCGCGGCGGACTGATCATCCATGTGCTCGGCGCGATGCGGCCGGCCGTGCTGAAGGCCATCATCCTCAACGACATCGGCCCGGTGATCGAGCCGCAAGGTCTCGCCCATATCCGCTCCTATCTCGACCCCACGCCCGGGCCGAAGGCGTACGCAGAGGTGGTCCGCGGCCTGCGAAGCACCCATGGCGCGGATTTTGCGGCGCTGACCGATGCGGATTGGGAGCGGATGGCATCAGCCCTCTACCGCGAGACCGAGGAGGGATTTCTGCCCGATTTCGATCCGAAACTGGTCGAGACGCTGGCGGGCCTCGACCCCAGCCGGCCGCTGCCCGATCTGTGGCCGCAGTTCGACGCGCTGGCGGCGATCCCGATGCTCGTCATACGCGGCGCCAACTCGAAGCTGCTGTCGGCCGAAACACTCGAGCAGATGCGGACGCGCCATACCGATATCGAGACGATCACCGCCGACGGCCAGGGGCATGCACCATTCCTCGAGACCGGCAACCTGCCGGGCAGGATCGCTGGTTTTTTCAATCGAGCCGAGCGGCGGGGCGGCTGGAAGTAAAACTCGACGGGGTGAAGTAATTCAGGCGCTCGTTTTGCGTCGGTCAAAGCATTCTGGCAGCGATTGACAGTTCCGCTTGCAATTTTGGGGAATAATTTTTTCCATGTCGGCGCTGCCCCTCATCCGCCTGCCGGCACCTTCTCCCCGCATAGCGACGGGGAGAAGGGGATGGCCGCAACGCTCGAGATTAGCGAAATCTTTCGTGAAGGCGCCTTTCTCCCCGTCACTCTACGGGGAGAAATGCCCGGCAGGGCAATGAGGGGCGGCGCAAACCTGAGCGGCTGCCTGATATCAAGCCGTCAGGATTTGGCGCTTCTCTTCGCGGGCTTTGGGGCCTTGCTTGCGACCGGCTCGCTTTTTGGTTCGCGTCTTGCCGGAGGTGGAGAAGACAAAGGACTTGCCCCGCCACTGTCCGCGCCACTGCACCGCGGCGTCTCCAGCACGGTGACGCAGCCATCGAGGTCGTTGGTGGCCAGATGCGCATAGCGCATGGTCATCGACAGCGTCTGGTGACCGAGCCACATCTGTACGCGCCTGATGTCGATGCCGCCCTGGACGAGACGCGAGGCGCAAGTATGGCGCAATATATGCGGCACGACCTGATCGTCGGCGCCAAGCCCGACTTCGGCCTTAGCATCGTTCCAGATGGCGCGAAACTGCGCCTGGCTGAGCTTGGTGAACGGGCCTTTGGGCCGGCGGCCCTCGCTGGCCGGCAGCTTGATCACCTCTTTTACCCGCTCGGTCATCGGAATGGTGCGGCTGCGGCCGGATTTGGTGATCCAGAAACTGACGCGGTGCTCCTGGATATCGTTCCAGATCAAGCCCAGCGCTTCGCCCAGGCGGCAGCCGGTGTCGACCAGAAAGACGGAAAGCCGATAAGCGTCCTCGCTGCGGCTCTTGATGGCGGCGAACAGCCGGGCCTCCTCGTCCCTTTCGAGGAAACGAATCCGTCCCGCCCGCTCCTTCTGGCGGCGGAACTCGGGCAGGCTGTGGATATCCCCCATCTTGTGGGCCTTGCGCAGCAGTTTGCTGAGGGCAGCCATCTTCCGATTGATGGTTGCGTTACTGTTGCCGCGCTGGCGCAAGGTGCCGATAAGGTTGTCGAGGGTGCTTTGGTCAAAGGCGCTGAAACGCTCCCCGAGGAGAATCTCGTCTATTTCGCCGATGAAAGAGCTGACATTGTATTTATGCCGCCCGTCATCCCAAAGTACGTCCCGGTATGCTGAAAAAAGTTCTCCAATCCTATGCGACTTTACTTCTCGTATCTTGTTGTAACTGTATTTTATCTTTGCAGTTTGAGAAGAAAACATCGAAAAATGATCAGAGGTTCCTCCCTCTTGAATCGCATCGTTCGTCATTATTCGCCACACCCCCGGGTGGATAGGCCTAGACCTACCTGCTTGGCGGTGCCCTTTCAAGAGTTTTAAGCGTTGCGGCCGATTTCATCCACCAGCGGCGGATCCCAACGACATCGTTCCACAACCCTGTTCAGCCACCGAACCCCCTTTTTCCTTCTGTTTGCTACCAGTCGCGAAAACAAAAACAGCCCGGACGTTAAAGCGCCCGGGCTGGATTTCACTTGCCTTAAGTCCAGCCCTTAGAACGAGCGCTGGAAGCGGAGGAAGCCGCCAACGGCGTTTTTCTTGTCCGCCGGGATGCCGGTCCAGTTGTATTCATAGGGACCGATGCCGTCGAAGCTTGAGACCTTATGGCTGTTGTGAGCATAGTCCACTTCGGCCGTGATCGTGAAGCCGGGAACGATGTCGTAGGCGATATTGGCCGCGACGCCAGCTTCCTTGGCTTCGTCATACGACGCCTGAAGGTTGAACGAGGTCTTCTCGTTGATGGTGTAAGTACCACCGCCCCAGACTGCCCAGTTACCGCCCCACTGCTTGTAGTAATTGCGCGGAGCGTTGTCGTCAGTGCCGTAGCCGGCCATCAAGAACAGCGACAGGTTCTGCATCGGCGTCACGTCGAGGCGAACCTTGCCGGCCCATTCTTCCAGGCTGCTGTCATAGGCAACAACACCGCTGATGGATCCCCAACCCTGCGTGTACTTCACGCCGCCAACTACATACGGAACATAGCTGTCGATCGAGTCGTGACCGAAATTGAGGGCGCCACCGTCAACGACAAAGCCTTCACCGGTTTCCAACGAAGCCACCGCCGAGAAGCCGTTGCCGGCATCGAAGTAATACTGGACGACATTGGTGTCGAACCCGCCGTAGGGAACGATCGTATCCTGAATGACGTTGCCGGCGTAGCCGGTGAACGTATTGAAGGCTGTTTCGTCCTTACCGACGCGAAGACCACCGAGCTGAACCCAGGCGAAGTTCAGCGAAACGCCTCTGCTGCCAAAGTCGGAAAAGCCGGTGTCGTCATAGTGACCCGTTCCCCAGTTGAACCGGGTCTCGGTGTAGGTCTTCAAGGTGCCCATCTCGGTTTCCTGGCCGGTGTAGGTCCTCAGCGTGAAGCGAGCCTGCTTGTAATAGCCGTCGTTGACGTTGTCTTCGCCATTCAAGGCATCCTTAAGGTCCTGGTACCTGGCGCCGTCGAACGAGCCAGCCTGGCCAGCGCTGATGTCATAACGGACATAGCCGCCGATGCGCAGGCAGATTTCGGTGCCGGGGATGTAGTAGTAACCAGCGCCGTAGACGTCGCAAATCTTGACGTATTCAGCGGGTTCCGGCTCGGCGACGACGACGGCGTCGGCGGCGCGCGCACCGGAAACTGCGATCAGTGCCGCAGCGGAGCCGAGAAGAAGGCTCTTGATGTTCATTTTCTGACCTCCAGTCAGAATCGAGGGCGGAGGTCGACGAAAAGCAGCTCGTTGGGCCGTTTTTATTTACATTTCAAACAGATAAGTCCTAAGTCCGTCAGTGAGGCCCTGTTGGCCAAAAACGTTTACTCGCAAAGGCCTTGCCCGAACCGGTCTTGAAATATCGCTCGAGTTGCCGTGCGTTGGCCTCGGTTTCAACCCCGATGTAGGCCTTCAAGATTACAGGCAGATAAGCCTTAGTCGAAGTCACATGGCCGGATCGGTGCGTATCAAAACGGCGTCGAAGATCGTTGGTCGATCCGACATAAACATCGCCGTTACGGAGTTGCAGGAAATAGACGTACCACATGGTCCCCCTACGCTACTTCGTAGCTTCGGGCGACACCCTACGCCCAAAATGCGGTTTCGGGTGGCCTGCCACCCGAAGCCCGCAGGGCGTAGGGTGGCGGAGAGGATGGGATTCGAACCCACGAGAAGCTTTTGACCTCTACTCCCTTAGCAGGGGAGCGCCTTCGACCACTCGGCCACCTCTCCGTTGCGCCGGTGGATAAAGAAAAGCGCCGGCACAATCAACAAGCTGGCGCTATTATCCTTGAAAAATCGACCCTTCGCCAAAGCGCCGCCCAGCGATATGGCGATTCTGCGGCAATTCCCTGGTTCGCGACTCGGGCCATGGTCACATTTCGGGCCGACCATCGCCGGAATCCGCCGTTCGCAACGGCTTGCCAAGGGCTGTTGGTTAACGGGAGCTTTCGGAGTGAGGCCAAATCGTGTCATTTGTGCAACAACGCCGGGGTATAGCGTCAACACAAACCTTTTGCCGGTACGATCGTGGTTGAACGCCGTCGTCTCATGGGTAATGTCGGGTTTGAAGGAGCGGCGCGGTGCGCATCTTTTTCGGTAGTGGGGATGGGGCAGGGAACGCTGTCCTTCAGCAAAGAATACCCAGACCCGTTTTTTAACTTTTGACTGGAGGTCAGAAAATGAACATCAAGAGCCTTCTTCTCGGCTCCGCTGCGGCACTGATCGCAGTTTCCGGTGCGCGCGCCGCCGACGCCGTCGTCGTCGCCGAGCCGGAACCCGCTGAATACGTCAAGATTTGCGACGTCTACGGCGCTGGCTACTTCTACATCCCCGGCACCGAAACCTGCCTGCGCATCGGCGGCTACGTTCGTTACGACATCGGCGTCGGTGACGTTGGCTCGTTCGACGGTGCAAAGACCACCGATCAGCAGGACGGCGACTCGCAGGATACCTACTACAAGCACGCCCGCTTCACGCTGAAGACCTGGACCGGTCAGGAAACCGAGCTCGGCACCTTGAAGACCTACACTGAGACCCGTTTCAACTGGGGTAACCACAACGATTACCTTGATGA
This sequence comes from Mesorhizobium sp. M0571, assembly GCF_040320985.1. NCBI lineage: Bacteria > Pseudomonadati > Pseudomonadota > Alphaproteobacteria > Hyphomicrobiales > Phyllobacteriaceae > Mesorhizobium > Mesorhizobium sp. M0571. The sequence goes on along the minus strand of NZ_JAMYQT010000021.1, from coordinate 15,064 downwards.
CAACTTTAATGGCGGAACGAGTGTTTCGCTGAACTTCGCCTGGGTCCAGCTCGGTGGTCTCCGCGTCGGTAAGGACGAATCGGCCTTCGATACGTTCATCGGCTACGCCGGCAACGTCATCCAGGATACGCTGGTCCCCTACGGCGGCTTCGACACCAACGTCGTCCAGTACTATTTCGATGCGGGCAACGGCTTCTCGGCCGTGGCCTCATTGGAAACCGGTTCGGGCAGTGCCGCTGCGGATCCTGGCATTTTCCAAGACAGCAACAGCGGCAATGATTCCATCGACAGCTATGTTCCGTATGTAGTCGGCGGTATCAAATACACGCAGGGCTGGGGCTCGATCACCGGCGTCGCCGCCTACGACAGCACCTGGGAAGAGTGGGCCGGCAAGGTTCGCCTCGACGTGACGCCGATACAGAACCTGACACTGTTCGTCATGGCCGGTTACGGTTCGGACGACAACATCGACCGCAACTTCTACAAGCAGTGGGGCGGCAACTGGGCAGTATGGGGTGGTGGTACCTACACCATCAACGAGAAGACCTCGTTGAACCTCCAGGCATCGGTTGACGACGACAAGAACTACGGCGTCGCTGCGAACGTAGCCTACGATATCGTTCCCGGTTTCACGATCACTGCCGAAGTCGATTGGGCCCACGACGGTCAGTTTGACAAAGCCTACGATCGCAACTGGACCAATGCCGACGACAAGGACAGCATCGGCGGCATGCTCCGCTTCCAGCGCTCGTTCTGACGAACTGAGCCTGATTGAAATCTAACCCGGCGGGCAACCGCCGGGTTTCTTGTATTACAGCGGCGCGACCATCAAGTCGCGTGACACATGGCGCCGCAAATATGGGCCGCGATCATTTCTCTGTCGGTGCCTAGAAATTCTGCATGCTGGAACTCAGCCGGAACCTGCGGTCCACGCAATGTGGACTGCCAGCTCCAAATCAAATCTCGGCGAGGTCGCCAAGCGACCGGATCAGCGGCTGGATTGTGCCCTCATACTTTTTCCAGCGCTTGACCGATGATGTATAGATCGGCTGCCGCACCTGCCAGCGGCTGGGGGTATTGACCGACCTGTCCTTCTCGAAAAAGCGCAGGCAGGAATCATCCCAGGGCAATCCAAGATGATCGATGAGACGGCGCGACTGCGTCTCCTGATCCGCGATCAACATCTCGTAGTGGTTCTCGAAAATACGTCCCGGCATGATCTTATCCCAATGCCGCATCAAGCGATCATACTCGCGATAATACAACCCGAGCATCTCAAGGTCGGCGTTGTAACTGTGATCCTTGGTGAAATTCAAGACGAAGCACGAGACGCAATTGTCGATGGCATCGCGGCGGCAATGAACGATGCGCGCGTTGGGAAAGAGAATTCCGATCAAGCCGACAAGCTCGAAATTATGAGGCATCTTGTCGACGATGCGGAGCGCTGCAGGCGCGTGTTGACGCAGATAGGACAGATATTCTTCGGCCAGCGCTCTCGACCGATCCTTCGTTATCGACATGATCGAACTGTGCAAGGCCTCATTCGTCTCCATTCTGAAACCAATCAAGCCCGCCATTCGCCGTAACTTCGTAAGCTCCCCGGCGCCATGAACATTTGGGTGGCTCGCGCAGATTTGCTCGGTCAGCGTCGTCCCCGACCGGGGCATGCCCAGCACAAACACAGGCACTTCGGACGGACTGCCGTGGCCAGCCTTGGCTTCCAGCAATGACGGGCTGAATATCTCGATCATGGAATCGACATAGCGGCGGAAGGACTCTAGGTCGAAACCACGGCCAGCGGCCTTTTTTGCCTTCTGGAAGTGATCCATCGCCTCTTCATAACGCTGAAGATCGTTCAGCACTTTGCCTGCGGCGTGATGGAGCTGCGATGCAACATCCGGGTCAAGCTTGGGATTGGAGAGTTCGCTCAGGATAAAGTCGAGCTCGGCAGGTTTTTCGGTGAACTTGCGCGTGTCGACCAGGCTATTGTAGGCCTCTCCAACATCGACGCGACGTTCGATTGCCTGCTTCAGATACGCTCCGGCTTCGTCCATGCGACCGACGCTGGTGAGTGCAGCAGCCAGACCTGTCCGGACCATGGGATGATCGCTGTTGATCTTTAGCGCCTTCTCGTAAAGGGGCAAAGCCATCTCGGCCTTGTCGAAGTTGACGTAGGCACGCGCCAGTCCGCAAAGCGCTTCCACCAGATCGGGCTTCAATTCACAGGCGCGCTGCAGGTGCCCGATCGCAAGCAAGCTGTCGCCGAGCTTCAGACCGACCTCTCCCAGGCTGAGGTGGAAATACGGATTTTGGGGTGCGTGGCTTGCCGCCCGCGCGAAATACTGGAGAGCCAACTCGTCATCGACACCTAACCCCAGCGTGCCGAGGATGTATAGGGAAAGCGGGTGGTTGGGCGTGCGGGCGAGAACGCGATGGCATAATTCCTCCGCCTCCGGGAGCCGCTTGGCTTGCTGAAGTTCGAGCGCCTGTCGCAGCAGCATGTCGTCAGCTTGCGCGCGCGACGGCGGTTTCACTTTCGGCGGCTGCACTTTCGGCGTCGGGCGAGACTTTATATGCTTGGACCAGGCAGGCGGCAGTCGGTTGCTCATCATGTCTCGCTAGCAAAATGATCCGCGAGAATCCAGCCTAACTGTTCCCGCCGGCCGCGGAACTTGCGCCAGCCAAGCCGGCAGGTTAGCAAGAGGCCCCTTTCGAACGAGCCTTTGCCATGCGCCTGCGCCCTCCCCTTACGCCGCTTATCGCCGCCCTTCCCTCTACGGTGCCGTTTGTCGGCCCGGAGGCGCAGGAGCGTGATCGCGGCCGCGCCTTTCGCGCCCGCATCGGCGCCAATGAGAGCAGCTTTGGCCCCTCCCCGCGCGTCGTTGCCCGCATGGCCGAGATTGCCGGGGACATGTGGATGTATTGCGACCCCGACAACCACGATCTGAAGGTGGCCGCCGCCGGGCATCTCGGCGTCGGCGCCGAAAACGTTGTCGTCGGCGAAGGCATAGACGGGCTGCTCAGCCTGGTGGCGCGCATGTATGTGGCGCCCGGCGACGCGGTGGTGACCTCGCTCGGCGCCTACCCGACCTTCAACTTCCATATCGCCGGCGTCGGCGGCCGGCTGGTCGCGGTGCCTTACGAGAACGACCGGGAAAACCTCGACGGCCTGCTGGCGGCAGTCGCCAGGGAGAAGGCGCCGCTGGTCTACCTGTCCAACCCGGACAATCCGATGGGCAGCTGGTGGGAAGCGTCTGAGCTCAGCCGCTTCATTGAAGCCTTGCCGGAAACCACCATGCTGGTGCTTGACGAGGCCTATGGGGAATTAGGGCCAGCCTCAGCGCTGCCGCCGATCGATGTGGCGCGGCCGAACGTCATCCGCATGCGCACCTTTTCGAAAGCCTATGGACTGGCGGGCATACGCTGCGGCTATGCGGTGGCCGAAGCCCAGGTGATTCGCGATTTCGAGAAGATTCGCAACCACTATGGCGTCAGCCGCATGGCGCAGATCGCCGGTGTCGAGGCGCTTGCCGATCAAGACTGGCTGGAGGGCGTGGTGGCGCGGGTCGCCGCCGGCCGCCTGCGCATCGCCGGAATAGCCGAGGCGAACGGGCTGAAGCCGCTGGCTTCGGCGTCCAATTTCGTCACCATCGATTGCGGCCGCGACGGCGCCTTCGCGCTGAAGGTGTTGCAGGCGCTGTTGTCGCGCGACGTGTTCATCCGCAAGCCGATAGTGCCGGTGCTCGACCGCTGCATCCGGGTCAGCGTCGGCCTCGACCACGAGCTCGACATTTTTGCCGAGGAACTGCCGGGCGCACTGGCGGCAGCACGGGGGAACTGAGGGGCGCAACGCCCCGATTCCAGTGCTGCCCGCTATTTCTCCCCGAGCAGGCGCATGACCCGTTTCAGCGCATCCGATAGTTCGGCAGCCTGTTCATCGGCCAGACCGGCCGTCAGTCGGGCGAGATCGCGATCCGCCGCAGCCTGAAGCCTGGCGAGTTCCGCATTGCCCTGAGCGGTCAGCGACACGACGTGTCGACGCCGATCGGCTGGGTCGGTGCATGTCTCGGTCAGGCCGGCGGCGGCGAATTTCCTCAGGACGCGTGTGACATAGGCCGGATCGAGCCGGAGTTCGGCAGCGATTTCGGAGGCCGCCGGCCCGAGATCGAGGTGGAACGCCCGCGCAAGAAACCCTGCCTCACCGTCGCTGTTGGCGGCAGCACGGGATCGGTGGCCCAATTCGAACAGCAGCCTCGCCTCGCCCAGCGTATAGGCGCTGTGCGTCAAGGTCTCGTCGAGCAGCCCAATCAGGCACGTATAGTAGCGGTTGAAGCCGCGGATCTCGGTAACAAGGGCATTCCGTTCGGCCGGCATGTCGACCTCCTTCGGGGGAAGACCGCTCCCGTCGAACTATGATCGCCTATTATTTGACTTAGTCAATCATTTGATGGAGCACGCCGCCTGTCTCGCAATGCGAAGCTGGCGAACCGCGACCGGGAGAGACCTTCGATCCACGCTGCGCGGTTGAATTTGCATGGCGATGCGCCAGACTCGACTCAAAGGATGGAGAGCGCGATGAACGACCGGACGGTGCAGGTACGCATATATGGCAAGGTGCAAGGCGTCAGCTACCGGGTTTGGGCGCGGCGCGAGGCGTCTGGACTTGGCCTTGCCGGCTGGGTGCGCAACGAAGTTGACGGCTCGGTGACAGCCTTGATTGTAGGGACCGATGCGGCGGTCTCCACAATCATCCAACGGCTTTGGCAAGGGCCGCCAGGGGCAACGGTTTCGAAGGTTGACGTCGAGGAGATCGAGGCTCGCGACATGTCCGCGGGTTTCAGGATTGTTGCCTAGCAAGGCATGATCCTGCTCATTCGCTTCCTCGCACAAAATCTCTACGGTGCAGATACAAGGGGCAGCGCAAACCTGACGCGATTGCCCTGCCCGGACATGGCTCGGCCCTTGAATTAATTGAACGTTTGTTTTATTATGTCGTGAAAGGTGGCTATCGTGGCGCGCACGACCGGTTCCGACGGCGAAAAGACCGAAGCTGCGGTCCGCGAGGCGGCGGTCAGCCTGATTGCGTGCCTTGGCTATGAGGCGATGTCGATGCGCCAGCTGGCGGCCGAAGTCGGCGTCCAGGCGGCGGCGCTCTATCGCTATTTTCCGACCAAGCAGGACCTTCTGTTCACGCTGATGTTTGAGCATATGGAAGACTTGATCGAGGCGTGGCGTGCGGCGCACCCTGTCGGCGCCGATCCGGCAACACGGCTTGCCGCCTATGTCGAAAACCACATCGCTTTCCATATCGAACGCCGCCATTCCACCCATGTCTCGAACATGGAGCTGCGCAGCCTGTCGCACGAAAAACTCGCGCAGATCCTGCGCATGCGCACGGCCTACGAGAAGGAGCTGCGCGCTATCCTGCGCGACGGCGTCGAAGCGGGCTTGTTCAGCGTCGAAGACACCGGGCTCACCGCCATGGCGCTGATCCAGATGATGACCGGCGTCATCGTCTGGTTCCGGCCGGGCGAACGGCTGTCGATCGCCGAAGTCACCGCTACATATCTAGCAATGACAATGCGCCTTGTTGGAGCAAAGCGCGGTGGCGCGACACCGAGCTACGACGCCGTGCGTCCATTCGAGCGCTCAAGGACGCTGTAGCACTTTGATTTCGCGCATGATCCCGATTTTCGGGGTCGTGCGCCGGGAGGAACGGCATGTACACGCAGACGCTCAACTTCGGGCTTGACGAAGACATCGAGGCGCTACGCGACCTGGTGCGGCGCTTCGCCCAGGAGAAAATCGCACCGATCGCCGCCGAGATCGACCGCTCGAATGAATTTCCGGCACATCTGTGGGCGGAGCTCGGCGGGCTTGGCCTGCTCGGCATCACCGCCGATCCCGATTTCGGCGGCAGCGGCATGGGCTATCTCGCCCATGTCGTCGCGATAGAGGAGATTTCGCGCGCCTCTCCCTCGGTCGGCCTCTCCTACGGCGCCCATTCCAACCTCTGCGTCAACCAGATCAACCGTTGGGCGACGCAGGCGCAGAAGGAAAAATATCTGCCTTCGCTCTGCAGCGGCGAAAAGGTCGGCGCGCTGGCGATGTCGGAATCCGGCGCCGGCTCCGATGTGGTGTCGCTCCGCCTGCGCGCCGAAAAGCGCAACGATCGCTATGTGCTCAACGGCACCAAGATGTGGATCACCAACGGGCCGGATGCCGAGACGCTGGTCGTCTACGCCAAGACCGATCCGGAACTCAATTCGCGCGGCATCACCGCCTTCATCGTCGAAAAAGCCTTTGCCGGTTTTTCCGTGGCGCAAAAGCTCGACAAGCTCGGCATGCGCGGCTCGAACACCGGCGAGTTGGTGTTCGAGGATGTCGAAGTGCCTTTCGACAATGTGCTGCACGAGGAAGGGCGCGGCGTCGAGGTGCTGATGTCAGGCCTCGACTACGAACGCGCCGTGCTTGCCGGCGGCCCGATCGGTCTGATGGCGGCGTGCCTCGATGTGGCGATCCCCTACGTGCACGAACGCAAGCAGTTCGGCCAGCCGATCGGCGAGTTCCAGCTGGTGCAAGGCAAGCTCGCCGACATGTATGCGACGATGAACGCCGCGCGCGCCTACGTCTATGCCGTAGCCGCCGCCTGCGATCGCGGTGAGACGACGCGCAAGGATGCCGCCGGCTGTGTACTGTTCGCCGCCGAAAAGGCGACACTGATGGCGCTAGACGCCATCCAGCTTTTGGGCGGCAACGGCTACATCAACGATTACCCGACCGGCCGGCTTTTGCGCGACGCCAAGCTTTATGAGATCGGCGCCGGCACCAGCGAAATCCGTCGCTGGCTGATCGGGCGAGAAATCATGGCGGAGGGCGCGTAATGGCATTCTTTTGAGTTTTGCCAGAAGCCGCACGATGTGGCATACTTCGGAAGATGTACCATAATCGAAGTGAGACGAACGATGGCGGGCAGAACGGGAAAATCCGGATTTGACGAAGATCCGCAAGCACGATTCGATCACAGAACTCGCAAATCGCCGCTTCGGGTTCCGGCGAAACGCGAGCGCGTCAAGCTTGGCGAGGGCGGGCGCTTCGTCATCCCTGCTCCAATGCGCGAGGAGATGGGCGTGAAGCCTGGCGAGGACATGATGCTGCATGTCGAAAACGGCGAGCTGCGGGTAAGATCGTGGCTACAGAATCTGCGACGCGTTCAGGCCGAATTGTCGGCGCTGAAACAGCCCGGTGAGAGCGTCGTCGACGAATTTCTGAAGGAGCGGCGGGAAGAGCAGCATCGAAGCGACAAGCGTCTGGACCGGCTTCACGCCGAAGGGACGACGGGAAAGCGGGCGAAATGAAGCCCTACGTCATGGACAGTTCGGCGGCGCTCGCAATCCTGCTCAACGAGCAAGGCACCGATAATGCTTTGGGATTCGCGCCGGATGCACAATGCAGTTCGATCAATGCGGCCGAAATCATCGCCAAGCTGATCGACAAGGGACGCAGCATGGAACAGGCCGCGGACGACCTCGCCAGTCTCGGCATGCCGATCGCCGTTTTCGACGAAGCGATGGGCATCGCCGCCGGGCAGCTTCGCCAACTGACGCGGCATCGCGGCTTGTCGCTAGGCGATCGGGCCTGCCTCGCGCTGGCAATTCGCGAGAACGCCATTGCCGTCACCGCCGACCGCGACTGGGGCGACCTGGATGTCGGCTGCAAGATCGAGCTGATCCGGTAACGCCATGGCCACCCTCACCTCGCAGATCTCGCCCGCCTCCGATATCTTCCGCGCCAATGCCGAGCGCATGCGGGCGCTGGTCGCTGATATTGTTGAGAAAGCGGCCACGGTCGAACGCGGCGGCTCGGAAGATGCGCGTGAGCGGCACGTCGCCCGCGGCAAGCTCCTGCCGCGGCAACGTCTCGCCCAATTGCTCGATACCGGCTCGCCCTTCCTCGAAATCGGCCAGTTCGCCGCGTGGTCGATGTATGGCGAGGACATCCCGTCGGCCGGCCTCATCGCCGGCATCGGTCGCGTCGAAGGCACCGAAGTCATGGTCGTCGTCAACGACGCCACGGTGAAGGGCGGCACCTATTATCCGCTGACGGTGAAGAAGCATCTGCGTGCACAGGAGATCGCATTGCAGAACAATCTGCCTTGCGTCTACCTGGTCGACAGCGGCGGTGCCAATCTGCCCAACCAGGACGAGGTGTTCCCCGACCGCGATCATTTCGGCCGCATCTTCTACAACCAGGCCAACATGTCGGCCGCCGGCATTCCGCAGATCGCCTGCGTCATGGGTTCGTGCACGGCGGGCGGCGCCTATGTGCCTGCGATGTCGGACGAGACAATCATGGTGCGCAACCAGGCAACCATCTTTCTCGGCGGCCCGCCGCTGGTGAAGGCGGCCACCGGCGAGGACGTCACCGCCGAGGACCTCGGTGGCGCCGACGTGCATGCAAGGTTTTCCGGCGTTGCCGACCACTATGCGCTCGACGACGAGCATGCGCTGGCCATATGCCGGCGTATCGTCAAAAACCTGAATCGGAACAAGACTGTAAACCTGGCCTTGCAGAAATCGATTCCGCCGCTTCACGATCCACATGAACTCTACGGCATCGTGCCGACGGATCTGCGCCAGCCTTACGACGTGCGCGAGGTGATCGCCCGCATCGTCGACGGCTCCGAGTTCGATGAGTTCAAGCAGAATTACGGCACCACGCTGGTCACCGGCTTCGCCCACCTCAACGGCATGCCGGTCGGCATCATCGCCAACAATGGCGTACTGTTTTCGGAAAGCGCGCTGAAGGGCGCGCATTTCATCGAGCTGTGCTGCCAGCGCAAGATCCCGTTGATCTTCCTGCAGAATATCACCGGCTTCATGGTCGGGCGAAAATACGAGGCCGGCGGCATCGCCAAAGACGGCGCCAAGTTGGTGATGGCGGTCGCCACCGCCAAGGTGCCGAAGGTAACGATGATCATCGGGGGCTCGTTCGGCGCCGGCAATTACGGCATGTGCGGACGCGCCTATTCGCCGCGCTTCCTGTGGATGTGGCCGAATGCCCGCATTTCGGTGATGGGCGGCGAACAGGCGGCAACGGTGCTGGCCGTCGTCAAGCGCGAAGGCATCGAGCGCAAGGGCGGCGAATGGAGCGCCGAAGAGGAAGCAAAATTCAAGAAGCCGATCCTGATGAAATACGAGCATGAAGGCCACCCGCTCTATTCGTCGGCAAGGCTCTGGGACGACGGCATCATCGATCCGGCCAAGACCCGCGACGTGCTGACGCTCAGCCTGTCGGCCGCGCTGAACGCCGAGATCGAGGAGACCCGGTTCGGCGTGTTCAGGATGTGAGATGAGCGAAGTCGGCCAGAGGATTCGGGTTCACACCGGCGACATCACGAAGCTGGCGGTCGATGCCATCGTCAATGCCGCCAATACCTCTCTTCTGGGTGGCGGCGGCGTTGATGGCGCCATCCACCGCGCGGCCGGTCCCGAGCTTGAATTCGAATGCCGGATGCTGAATGGCTGCAAGGTTGGCGAGTCAAAACTCACCAAGGGTTACAGGCTGCCGGCACGCTATATCATCCATACGGTCGGACCGGTCTGGCAAGGCGGCGCCAAAGGCGAGGCCGATCTGCTCGCCTCCTGCTATCGCCGGTCACTCGAAATCGCCGCCGCAAAGGACTGCCGGACGGTGGCGTTTCCAGCGATCTCGACCGGCGTCTACCGCTATCCTAAGGATCAGGCGACACAAATTGCTGTCGGCACTGTGAGTGCCTTCATCGGCCAGAACATCGTTCCGGAAACCGTCATTTTCTGCTGCTTCGACGAGCCGACGGCCGAACTGTATCAGCGGGTAGTTGCTGCACTCGGCAGGGTGTGACCCTGCGCGGGCGACAAACCCGTCCACATCTCCAGACTATTTTTGCTTGTTGATCTGGCCAGCCGAAAGAATCACGGCTATTGATCATCGCAAATACCAATGGGGATTGGGCGAAGATGAGACGGCGGCTTTTCCAGGAAACAACTGCGTCTATACTTGCGGGGTTGCTTATATTAGCGACGCCTGGCATCGGTGCAGCGGAGTCGCTGGCTGGGAAAGTCGGCGATAAGCGTTCCTTCGTGTATCTCCCTCAGCAAGGTTCGGAAGGCAATTGTAGACAGGCCTACAACGCCAACGTGGCTGCGGCCGGTCATTCCGCCTACGCATCAACCATCACCGGAGCAAGGGTCCTATATTTCGTCTGCGGCGTGCACATTAACGCACTGTCGCAGAAGGCTGCCGAAGCGCTCGCGCTTAAGTCATGCGAAGCCGGTCGCAAGAAGTTCACAGTGGACATGGTCGGCGGCTGCGGCGTAGTCGCTTCCAAGTAGCTGCGGCAGCAACGGGTCGGATAGCAATGGGGATGGGGCGAAGATGAGACGTCGGCTTTTTCAGAAAACAACTGTATCCATATTTGCAGGATTGCTGGTGTTAGCGGTGCCCGGCATCGGAGCAGCGGAGTCGTTGGCGGGCAGCAAGGGCGACAGCCGCTATCCCGTCTATTTCGCGCCTGGCTCGACGGGAGGCTGTCAGAAGGCATACAGGGCCTATGTGGCGACCGGCAGCCATTCCGCTTATGCGTCGACCCCATTCAATTGGGCGACCGAGTTCATGATTTGCGCGCGTGCGAATGCAACGTCGCAAAAAGCTGCAGAGGCGCAGGCGCTCAAGTCCTGCCAGTCGGCCAAGAAGAGCTACAAGGTCACAACCGCGGGAGCTTGCAGCATCGCTGCCTCCAAGTAGGAGATGCTGTTGGCGTTCGCTCTTCCAGGGGGAAAAATGACACCGAGACACGTCAAAAGTACAATCACGTCGATACTTGCCGGCTTTCTTGTATTCACGGTACCTGGCATCGGAGCGGCGGAATCGTTGGCGGGAAGCAAGGGCGAGACCCGTTTCTATCCCTATTTGCCGCAGAACCCGAAGGATCCATGTACCAAGGCTTACAAGGCCTATGTAGCGGCCGGCGGCCATTCAGCCTATGCAAGCACTCCGTATTCCCGGGTGCGTTCGCTGTACATCATCTGCGGCTCGCGCTTGAATGCACCGTCACAGCAAGCTGCCGAAGAGTTGGCGTTGAAATCCTGTCAGGCCACCCGCAACAGTTACAAGGTTACGACAGGCGGAGGTTGCGAAATCGCGGCCTCCAAGTAGACGAATATCTGCCAGTTTTGGGTTTTTCAAATGGGTTGGGCAATGAAATCTTTATCCATCACACGAGCAACCATATCGGTGCTTGCACTGCTTGTGGCCGCTGCACCGAATGTCGGCGCCGCGGAATCGCTGGCTGGAAGCAAGGGCGACGTCCGTTTCTACCCGTATTTTCCGGCAACCGCGGATCGGCCGTGCACCAAGGCATATAAGGCCTATGTGGCGGCCAGCGGCCATTCAGCCTATGCGACCACACCGTATTCCCGGGTGCGTTCGTTGTACATCATGTGCGGCTCGCGCTTGAATGCGCCCTCGCAAAAGGCCGCCGAGGATATGGCGATGAAATCCTGCCAGGCCACCCGCAGCCATTACAAGGTCACGACCGGGGGAGCTTGCGAAATCGCGGCCTCCAAGTAGGCAGGCCTCGCTTGCCTATCCTTTGACGGCCAGACTACAAACGGGGCATTGCCGCAGCTCGCGTAAAGAGAATTCGCGCCGTTGGCGGCAAGCTCTGCCTGTGGAGGCCCGATGCTCGCCAAGATCCTGATCGCCAACCGCGGAGAGATCGCCTGCCGGGTGATCCGCACGGCACGCAGGATGGGTGTGCGCAGCGTCGCCGTCTATTCCGAGGCCGACGCTCACTCCTTGCATGTCGAGATGGCCGACGAGGCGGTGCATATCGGCGCCTCTCCCGTCAACGAAAGCTATCTGCGCGGCGACAAGATCATCGCAGCGGCGTTGGCCACGGGTGCCGAGGCCATCCATCCGGGCTACGGCTTCCTCTCGGAAAATCCCGACTTCGTCGACCAGGTGGTCGCGGCGGGGCTGATCTTCATCGGCCCGTCGGCGGCCTCGATCCGTGCCATGGGATTGAAGGACGCGGCCAAGCGGCTGATGGAAAAGGCCGGCGTGCCGGTGGTGCCGGGCTATCACGGCGAGGCGCAGGAGATCGTGCTGCTCGCCTCCAAGGCGCGCGAGATCGGCTACCCCGTACTGATCAAGGCGCGCGCCGGCGGCGGCGGCAAGGGCATGCGGCGCGTCGAGCATCCCGATGATTTTTCGGAAGCACTGTCGGGCGCGCGGCGCGAGGCGAAAGCCGCTTTCGGCGACGACCGCGTGCTGGTCGAGAAATATGTCGACAAGCCGCGCCACATCGAGGTGCAGATATTCGGCGATAATTTTGGCAATGTCGTGCATCTCTACGAGCGCGACTGCTCGGCGCAGCGCCGCCACCAGAAAGTGATCGAGGAGGCGCCCGCCCCCGGCATGACCCAAGCGCTACGCAAGGCAATGACCGAGGCGGCGGTAAAGGCTGCCAAGGCGATCAGCTATTGCGGTGCCGGCACGATCGAGTTCATCGTCGATGCCTCGCAAGGTCTGAAGGCCGACCGTTTCTGGTTCATGGAGATGAACACCCGCCTGCAGGTCGAGCACCCGGTGACCGAGATGGTCACCGGCACCGACTTGGTCGAGTGGCAGTTGCGGGTGGCGTCCGGCGAAAAACTGCCGAAAACGCAGAGCGAGATCTCGCTGTCCGGCCACGCCTTCGAGGCGCGCATCTATGCCGAGGACGCAGCAAGAGGGTTTTTGCCGGCGACAGGCACCTTGCACCATTTGAAATTCCCGCAGGCGGCACCGGAGGGTGCGAGCATGCGCATCGAAACCGGTGTGCGGGCCGGCGATCCGATCTCGCCGTTTTACGACCCGATGATCGCCAAGCTGATCGTTCATGGCAAGGACAGGCGGGCGGCGCTCATCGCACTCGGCACGGCACTGTCGCAGACCGAAATCGCCGGCTCGACGGTCAACACTGCCTTCCTTGCCGCGCTAGTCGCAAATGCGGATTTTTCGGCGGGCGATGTCGACACCGGGCTGATCGCCAGGCATCAGCAGGCGTTGACAGCGGTTCCGCCGCCGAGCGGCGAGACGATTGCCGCAGCAGCACTTGCCGCGTCCGGTGCGGCCGTGCCGTCCTCGAACGATCCCTGGTCGTCACTGGCCGGCTATGCACATTTCCACGCTGTGGCGCGGCGGACGCGGCTGAAGTTCGGCGAGCAGGAGATCGTCGCGCGCGTGTCGGTGCGGCCGGACAGGCGGTTCGAGGTGGCGCTGGACGCGCCCTATGACAGCGTCAATTCGCATGATCTGCGCGCCGCGCCTCGCCTCGCCCGCTGGCCGGGCCACGTCACCGTCTTCGAAGGCGCCATCGGCTACGGTTTTGCCGTGCCGGACCCGCTGGCGCGAGCCGACGAAGCCGCCGCTTCCGGCAGCCTGCGCGCGCCGATGCCGGGCCTGGTCAAGCTGGTGCGTGCGGCCAAAGGCGAGACCGTGATCAAGGGCCAGCCGCTGCTGATCCTGGAGGCGATGAAGATGGAGCACACCATTGCCGCCCCCCATGACGGAGTTATCGCCGAGATCGCTGCCGAAGGCGCGCAGGTCACCGACGGAACCGTGCTGGTTCGCTTTACCGAGGAACCACAGCTGACCGCAGTTTCCTTATCCACGAAGTGATCTCAAACGCGTCACAAAGGCATCGCCAAGAACAACATGGCCGGGTTTGACCCCCGGCCATGTTCGATTACACCAGCGCAGCTTGCGGCGCCGCGGTCATTACGGCTGGATCGGGGCGTATTTGCCGTCGTGCCACTGGTTGATGTCGTAGCTGGCGTTCTTGAGGTCGCCCTTCTCGTCGAAGGTGACCGGACCGACAACCGTGCTGATCGCCTGGCCGTTCTTCAACGCTTCGGCGACCTTGGCCGGGTCGTCGCTGCCGGCGCGCTTGATGCCTTCGGCGAAGGCCTGGATCACCGCATAGGAAAACAGCGTGAAGCCCTCCGGCACGAAGCCGCCGGCCTTGATCTTGGCGATGGCTTCCTTGGCTTCGGGCTTCGCCTGCGGATCCGATGGGAAGACGAACATGGTGCCTTCGCCGGCCGGACCGGCAACCTGCCAGAATTCCGGCGAAGCGATCGAGTCCGGCATGATCAGCTGGAACTTGAGGTTCTGCTCCGCCGACTGGCGCAGGATGAGGCCGGCTTCGGGGTGATAGCCGCCGAAATAGACGACATCAGCCTTCAGCTCCTTGAGCTTGGTAACAAGCGCGGAGTAGTCCTTCTCGCCGGCGTTGATGCCCTCGTAGAGGATCTCGTTGAGACCGTTCTGGTTCATCGTTGCCTTGACGGCATCGGCCACGCCCTGCCCATAGGCGCTCTTGTCGTGCATGATGACGACGTTCTTGCCGGCATATTTCTTGGCGATCCATGGACCGATGAAAGCGCCCTGCGCATCGTCGCGCGTATAGAGGCGCATGATCGTCGGCCAGCCGGCCTTCGCCGCTGCGTCGGTCAGCACCGGGTTCGAGGAAGCCGGACTCATCATCAGCGCGCCGGCTTCGGCGTAGACAGCGGAGGCCGGGATGCTGGAGCCCGAGCAGGCGTGGCCGTCGATGAACTTGACACCATTGGCGATGATGCGGTTGGCGACCGAAACCGCCTGCTTCGGATCGCACTGGTCATCCTCGATGTCGAGCTTGATCTGACGGCCATCGACACCGCCAGCCGCGTTGATCGCGTCAGCGGCGGCTTGCGCGCCCTGCTTGAACTGATCGCCGATGGTGGCAAGCTGACCGGTCATCGGTCCGACCACCGAAAAGGTGATGTCGTCGGCGAAGGCGACCGGCGCGGTCATCATCAGGCCAAATATGGCTGCGCTCAAAATACTGAATTTCTTCATGGTGACACAATTCCTCCACTCTCGCGGGGGCGGGCCCGCCCCCCCCGTTAAGAGGGGGGGGGGGGATTTATACCTGAACCGCCCCCGGGGGTTTTAAAAAAAAACGCCCCCCCCCCACAAGCCGCAAAAAAGGGTGGCG
>NZ_JAMYQT010000020.1:0-137414 GCF_040320985.1 Mesorhizobium sp. M0571 | reverse complement strand
CCAATCCCAGCCACTTAGGGCAAGGAGGCCGCCTCGACCCAATCGCAACTCGTCGCGGCGAAAAGAACGCCTGGCTTAATCACCGACTTCTTCAACACAATCGACCTGAAGGCGATTGCCGCGCCGGACCATTCTTGCGGTCGTCCCCCAGTCCCGCCGGGGCACTTTTGGCAGCCTGAGAACAGCTCCGCATCAGCGCCAAGGGGTTCGGATTCACGGTTGCTGCTGCGTACCGCCAGGAATAACGAGAGTACCCTGGCCTGGCCTTGAGTATCTGAAGCCTATGAAGAACAAAGCAACGATGATCAAACAAATGACGATGACCGTTACGACGCTGCCAGGACGGTATCCGGTATTTGGCGGTTGGACCATTGCCTTCCCACACGGCTATCGTCGTTGACGCTCTTCATCCTCCAGCCGAGCATGACGGCTGTCAATGGGCGCAGGAGCTGCACCCGCCATCCGTCGCGGGCGTTGGGTGTTCTTGCTGACGCCGAGATCACGAGCGATCCAGCGATGGCTACGTCCTTCGGCTACTAGCGCCTAGACTTTCGGCGCAAGCCGATCTGATTCGGGGCGCTCGCCAGTTTGGCGTCCAAGCTTTCTACCGCGTGCTTTTGCAGCGGCGAGTCCGGATTGACGCGCTCGCTGATCAGGTCGCGCTCAAATTCTGCAATGCCGGAGAGAAACGTAGCAGCATGCGACCGTGCGGCGACGACAGGTCGAATGCCGTCCCGTCATGGCGATCACCGAGACCTCCAGCTTTCCAGCTCGCGCAGCGGGTGGAGAAGGTCGACAGTCGAGCGTCCCACCTAGATAACTTGGTGACGAGGATTATGTGCAAAAAACTGCACACGAAAGTTCTGCTTCTCTTCTATTTTCGTTCGTGCGATGGGCGGCCGACCGTTCGTTTGAGGCGCCTTTTGCGGACTGCATTGGCCTATCCCGCGAGGATGTTCGCCGAGGTACCCGCGATCAGCCGCCGGCAGCTTCGAACCCGTTGCGCGTTTGCCGACCGAAGCTGATGATGGACCTGACGACAACTTGTTCCTAAGCACGCTTCCATTGCTGCGAAGGGTTGGATGGCGGCGATCCACCGATGCTAGTCAAGCGGGAAACAGGAATGCGGCGGCGGGATCGAAAAAGACCTGCCGGCTGCAGGGCGACACATCCTGCGGTTGCAGGGCGGCGGAGGTCGGCCTGATGTCAACCTCCTGTCCGGCGGCGGTGCGCGCGACGATCCGCCGACGCTCTCCGTAGAAGGCGATGTCGACGATCTCGACGTTCAGTTCCGCGCTCGCCGGGCTCCGCTCCATGCGAAAGGCTTCAGGGCGGATCATCAGCCTGGTCTTCTGGCCTTTGCCGAACGCGCCGTTGGCCCTGACCCCGGATACCACCGAACCGTCCGCCAGCCGAATCGTCGCCGTGCCATCGGCAGTGTCGAGATGCTCGGCGGCGAGGAAATTCGAATTGCCGATGAAGCCGGCGACGAAGTCCGTTGCCGGCCGCAGATAGAGGTCTTCGCCGCTGCCGGTCTGCTCAATGCAGCCATCCTTGAACAGGGCGATCCGGTCCGACAGATGCAGCGCCTCTTCCTGATCGTGGGTGACGTAGAGGATGGTGACGCCGGTCTGGCGATGAATGCGGCGGATTTCGCCCTGGATTTCCTCGCGCAGCTTCTTGTCGAGCGCCGACAATGGCTCGTCCATCAAAAGGATCGGCGGATCGTAGGCCAGCGCCCGGGCCAGCGCGACGCGCTGCTGCTGGCCGCCCGACAACGCGCCGGGTAAGCGTCCGGCGAAACTTTCGAGCCGCACCAGGGCCAGCATGTCGGCGACCTTCTTCCTCACCTCGGCTTCCGGCCGGCGGCGAACCCGCAGCGGAAACGCGACGTTTTCGGCCACCGTCAGATGCGGAAACAGCGTGTAGCGCTGAAAGACCATGCCGATGTTGCGCTTGTGCGAGGGCACTGCAAGCAGTGATTTTCCTTCCAGCAGGACATCGCCTGAACTCGGATCCTGAAAGCCGGCGATCGCGTAGAGCGTCGTCGATTTTCCCGAGCCCGAGGGCCCGAGGAAGGTCAGGAACTCGCCCCTGGGAATGTCCAGCGTGACGTCGTGCACGGCAACGACCGCCCCAAACGCCTTGCGCAGATTGCGGATGGAGAGGAAAGGCTGGGTCATGTCCGGAACTTTCGCTGCAGCAGCGCCGTCACCACCATCAGGGCAAGCGTCAGCCCGACCAGCAGGCTGGAGGCGGCGGCGATCACCGGGCTGAGGTCCGACCGCAAACTGCCCCAGATCTTGACGGGCAAGGTCTGCAAGCTGGGGCTGGCCATGAAGATCGCCACCACGACTTCGTCCCACGAGGCGAGGAAGGAAAAGATCGCGGCGGAGAAGATGCCGATCCGGATCGACGGCAAGGTGATCCTGAGCCTGGCCTCGAGCGGGCTTGCCCCGCAGACGATGGCCGCATCCTCGATCGACTTGTCGAACCCTTCGAGCGCGGTGGCGATCGGGATGATGGCGAAGGGCAGCGCCAGCACGGTGTGGGCGATGACGAAGCCGATGGTGGTACCGCCGAGGCCAAGGCGAAGGAAGAAGGCGTAGATGGCGATGGCGAAGACGACGACGGGCAGGACCATCGGCGTCAGCAGCAGGCCGCGCAGGATCTCACGTCCGGCAAACCGTCCGCGAACCAGGGCAAAGGAGGCGAGCAGGCCAATCGCCACTGCCAGGAGCGCCGTCATGGTGGCGATTCGGGCGCTGGTCAGCGCGGCGTTGAGCCAAGCCGGATCGGCAAAAAGCTCCTGGTACCATTTGAGCGTCCAGCCCGGCGGCGGAAAGGCCAGCCAGCGCGAGGAGCCGAAGGAAAGCAGGACGATGAAAACCACCGGCAACAGAAGAAAGCCGGCGACCAGCGCGGTGAAGCCGAGCAGGGCAACCCGCAGTCCACCCATGCGGTCATAGTCGAGCAGCATCTCAGATGCCTCCGCTCATGCGCCTGGCACCGGCAAGGCGCAGTTGCAGCGCGTAGAGAGCCATGGTGACGACAAGCAGGATGAAGGCTGCGGCGCTGCCGAGCCCCCAGTTAAGCAGCGACTGGACCATCTGCGCGATCATTTCGGCAAGCATCATGTTCGACGTGCCGCCGAGCAGTGCCGGCGTGACGAAGTAGCCGAGCGACATGACGAAGACCATCAGGCCACCTGCGGCGACGCCGGGCAGCGACAGCGGCAGGAGGATGCGGCGGAACGCTTGGAAAGGGCTTGCGCCGCACAGTGACGCCGCACGCAGCGTCATCGGATCGATCGCCCGCAGCGTGCCGACCAGCGGCAGGATCATGAAGGGTAGCATGATGTAGACCATGCCGATGGTGACGCCGGTGAGATTGTTGATGAGCGGCAGCGGCTGGTCGATGACGCCGGTGGCCATCAGCGTCCGGTTGATGACACCAGTACGCTGCAGCAGCACCATCCAGGCATAGGTGCGGGTCAAGAGATTGGTCCACATCGACAGGATGATGATGCCGAAGACGATCGAGGCCAGTCCCGAAGGCACGATCGCCAGCATCCAGGCGACCGGAAAGGCGACAAGGACCGTGACGATGGTGACCAGCGCCGCCACCAGGAATGTGTTGAAGAACACCCGCGCATAGGTGCCGTCACCAAGCAGGGCCGCGTAGTTCTGCAAGCCGGGCTCGGGTTCCGTGACGCTGCGCAAAAGCAGGACCAGGACGGGGACGACGAAGAACAGCACAATCAGGATCAGGGCCGGCAGCAGGCCATTGAGGCCTGCCGGCACCCGCACCGTTCCAAAGTTCCGGCGTATTTCGACCGACATGGCAGCGACCCGGCTACAGGACGAGACGGCGCGAACCGTCTCGTCCATTGCTGTTCAAGGGGAGGCTTACTTCGCCTGCCAGGCATACCAGCGCGCGGCTATGGTGTCGCGGTTGGCGGCCCAGTAGTTCATGTCGAGATTGATCTGTCCGTCGACATGAGCGTCCGGCAGCGATTTCACGGCATCGGCCGGCATCTCTGCCTTGGCCTTGGTGTTGATCGGCGCATAACCGCTGGCTTCGGCAAATTTCGCCTGGCCGGCGGGGCTGCTCGCCGCGGCGAGGAATTTCATCGCCGTATCCTTGTTCTTGGCACCCTTCGGTACTACCAGAACGTCAGCTGCGGTTAGGTTCTGGTTCCAGGAGACGCCGACATCGGCACCATCCTTCTCCAGTGCGAAGACGCGGCCGTTCCACAGCTGGCCGAACGCTGCTTCGCCGGATGCGATCAATTGCTGCGACTCCGCGCCGCCGCCCCACCAGATGATGTCCGACTTGATGGTGTCGAGCTTCTTGAAAGCGCGATCGAGATCCAGCGGATAGAGCTTGTCGGCCGGAACGCCATCGGCCAGCAAAGCGATCTCGATGACACCGGGCGCCGACCATTTGTAGAAGGTCCGCTTGCCCGGGAACTTCTTCAGGTCGAACATGTCGGCCCAGCCGGCCGGTTCGCCCGAAACGGCGCCCTTGTTCCAGGCGAGCACGAAGGAATAGTAGAAACTGCCGACGGCATGATCGGTGGTGAAGCGCGGATCGAGGTCGGCCTTCGGCACGGAGGTGAAGTCGATCGGCTCGAGCAAGCCGTCCTTGGCCGCCTTGATGGCGAAATCCATCTCGACGTCAACGACGTCCCAGTTGACGCTGCCGCTGTCGACCATCGCCTTCAGCTTGCCGTAGTCGGTTGGACCGTCCTGCATCACCTTGATGCCGGATGCGGCTGTAAACGGCTCGGCCCAGGATTTGGTCTGCGCTTCCTGGGTCGTCCCGCCCCAGCTGGTGAACACCATGTCCTCGGCCTTTGCGGCCGTCGTTGCCAGAAGTCCGGCAAGGATGCCGGTAATGATCAGTTTCATGTCGTTCTCCTCTGTTGTTTTCGTTGTTGTCTGTTCGCGATCGGTCGTTTTCGCCTTGATCGCGCATCCCCGGCCAGCGGCGGCTACCGCATGACAAAAGGATCGGGAGACGGGTCGTCCGAGGTGCGTATCCACACCGACTTCGAACGCGTGTAGTCGCGGATCGCATCGAGGCCGCCTTCGCGGCCGAGCCCGGATTGGCCATAGCCGCCGAACGGAACCAGCGGCGAGACCGCCCGATAGGTATTGATCCAGACCACGCCGGCATGGATGCCGCGCGCCATGCGGTGGGCTTTTGCCAGATTGGTGGTGAACACGCCGGACGCCAGGCCGAACTTCGTGTCGTTGGCGAGCGAAAGCGCTTCAGCCTCGCTGTCGAAGGCGAGCACACAGAGCACCGGGCCGAAGAGCTCTTCGCGCACGCAGGCAAGGGTCTGATCAGGCGCGTCGATGATCGTCGGCGCGTAGTAGAAGCCATCCGCCATGCCCGTGGGGCGGATGCCGCCGGTGACCAGCCGCCCGCCCGCGGCCAGGCTTTCAGCAACGATCTTCTCTATCCATTCGCGCTGGCGCGAGGTGGCGAGCGGTCCCATTTCGGTTACGGGATCCTGCGGATCGCCGGTCCTGATCGCCTCGGCCTTGCGCTTGAGCCGGGCGAGGAATTCGTCCTTCACGGAGCGCTCGACCAGCAGCCGCGAGCCGGCGACGCAGCTCTGGCCGGTGGCGGCGAAGATACCTGCGACGACCGCGTTGGCGGCGCTGTCCAGATCGGCATCGGCGAACACCACGACCGGGCTTTTGCCGCCGAGCTCGAGCGTCGTGAAGGCGAGATTTTCCGCCGTATTCCTGACGATCTGCCGAGCGGTCGAGGGACCGCCGGTGAAGGCGACGCGGGCGACGAGCGGATGACTGGTCAGGCGGTGACCGCAATCATGGCCGAAGCCGGTCAGGATGTTGACGGCCCCGGCGGGAAATCCTGCCTCATGGATGAGTTCGGCGAAGGCCAGCAACGGGGCAGGGCCGTCCTCCGATGCTTTCAGAATGACGGTGCAGCCGGCCGCCAGCGCAGGTCCGAGCTTGACGGCGGACAGGAAAAGCTGCGAATTCCACGGCACGATGGCGGCGACGACGCCGATCGGCTCGGGCCGGATGGTCACTTCCATGTCGGCCTTGTCGATGGGGACAAACGAGCCCTCGTGCTTGTCGGCGAGCCCGCCATAATAGCGGTAGTAGTCGCCGACATAGGCGATCTGGGCGCGGGTCTCGCGGATGATCTTGCCGGTGTCGCGCGTCTCGAGTTCCGCCAGCCGGTCGGCATTGGCGACCACCAGATCGCCGAGCCGCACCAGAAGCTTGCCGCGTGCCGTTGCCGTCATCGCTGCCCACGGACCGAAGCGCAGCGCCCGGTGGGCGGCTTCGACGGCGTGGTCGACGTCGGCCGACGATGCAGCAGGCATCGTCGCCCATGGCGCACCCGTCGAGGGATCCATGCTGTCGAAGGTCGCCGCCACCTCGACGAAGCTGCCGTCTATATAGTTCCTGAATTGAGTGGTGCTCATCGCAATCCAGCTTTCGGCCCAGCTTTCGGCTCGGAAAAGGCCGGCATCACCCTGTCGATGAAGAGCTGCAGCGATTTCTTCTTGCGTTGATGGGAAAGGCCGCTGTCGATCCAGATCGAATACTGATCGTAGCCGAGCGCTTCGTAGGCCGTCAGCCTGGCGATCACCTCGTCGGCTTCGCCAATGACCAGGTTCTGCCTGATCTTGTCTGGCGCATATTGCGGCATGGCCGCGATCTCGTCCTCGGTCAGCGCTTCCATTATGCCCTGGCGCACCGGCTTCTTGTTCTGGAACCAGGCGCCGAACTGGCAGTAGAACTGCGACAGGTCCTGCGCGAGGCGGTCAGCATCCGCGGCGTCCTCGGCGACGAAAGTATGCATCAGCAGCATGATCTCCGGCCTTGGCACGTCGGGGTGGGCATTGCACGCCGCGTTGAAACGCTCCATCAGGCTGGCCACTTCGCCATCGCCCGAGGCGAGCGGCGTCACCTGCACATTGCATTTGCTGGCGACCGCAAAGTCGTGCGAATTGGGGTCGCGCGCCGCCACCCAGATCGGCGGGTAAGGTTTTTGCAGCGGCTTGGGCGACGAGGTGGTCGACGGAAACGACCAGAACTCGCCGGCGAGTTCGAAATCGCCATCCCACAGGCCGCGGATCGCCGGCACCATCTCGCGCATATGCTGGCCGGCACCCCAGGCCTCGAGGCCTGGGAAAAGCCGCTGGTATTCGTAAGCGTAGGCGCCGCGCGCAATGCCGATGTCGAGACGGCCGCCGGTGATGACGTCGGCCATCGCCGCTTCGCCGGCAAGTTTGATCGGGTGCCAGAACGGCGCGACGATGGTTCCGGTGCCGAGCCGGATGCGCCTGGTTTTGGCGGCGAGCCAGGCGATGTTGATGAACGGATTCGGCGAGATGGTGAATTCCATCCCGTGATGCTCGCCGATCCAGGCAGTCTCGAACCCCGCCTCTTCCGCCTGCCGAACCAAGTCCTCCAGCTCGCCGACAAGCTCGGAATGCGGCCTTGCCAGATCCGATCGCTCCATGTGGACGAAAAGCGAAAATTTCATCGGTTTCACCCGCGACCGAAAAGAGAAATTTGAGAAGGCGAGGGCTTGGCGAGCGGCCGGACTTCGCCTTCGACCTCGTTGCCGACATAGACGCCGAACGCATCTTCCGTACGTTCGCGCGCATAGCGGGCAAGCATCGAACGCACCGCGGGATCGGCGATCTTCAGATCGGCGATCTGCTCAATGTCGACAAGCCGCATCTGGCGATCGTCGGAATAGGGGCCATCGACCGTTCCGCGATAATAAACATGCGTGCGCGAGGGGTCGGCGGCATCGTCCCACACCGCGAACAGGAAGCCGAGATGGGTATCTATGGCCCTGGCGGCAAGGCGGCCCTTGAGGCTGCGTGTATCGTTCGGCGTGCCCAGTCCGCGCCCGGCAGGCAACTCTTGAAACCCGTCGGCCGTTTCGAAGAACAGCACACGGCCCTCGTTCTCGAGGATGGCGCCGACCTCCGTATCGGGGGGCACTGCCGCCAGCGCCTCCTGGCTGAGGCCGGGCGTGACGTAGGTGCCTCTGCAATAACCGAGGGGCTGGGCTCCGTTGTGGCTGAAATCGCGGACGCGGCCGATGAGGATCGAGTGATCGCCGGCATCGACCAGCTGCTCCATGCCGCAATCGAACACCGCGACGGAGCCGTCGATCAGCGGATTGCCAGTCCGGCCCGATTGCCAGGCCACGGCCGCGAACTTGTCCGCGGCTTTGGAAGCGAAGATGCCGGAATGGGCCCTCTGGCTCTCCGACAGGATGTTGATGGCGAAACCTCTCGATGTCGAGAAAGCATTGTGCCCCAGCGCCCTCTTGGCGATGCAGACAAGCACCAGCGGCGGCTCGAGTGAGACCGAGGTGAAAGAGTTGGCGGTGAAGCCGCGCGGTTCGCCTTCCGCTCCGATCGTGGTGACGACGGTGACGCCGGTCAGGAAAGAGCCGAGCGCCCGCCGGAATTCGCCGCTGTCAAAGACTGCATCCGTCTCCGGCTTCGCGCCAGCGTCTCCTGCCGTGTCGAGAAAATCCATGATGTGTTGGGTCACTTTTTCGGGAGAAGCTATTGCCATCATGTGCCTTTCTCCATTGAGCACGAGGCATTGGCCGTGCGGCGCAAGCCTGGCCATCGCCGCCGACATGGCCGGGGTCGAATTGCTGTCTTGCGACCCGGTCATGAACAGGGCCGGTGCGGCAAGACCGGGGAGAGCATCGGCATGCTCGGCATCGGCATGGGCAAAAAGGCGATAGGTGCGCGCGTAGCCTTCGGGGTCGACCCTTTCGAGGGCGACGCGCGCGGTGGCGGCCGCGCCGATAAGGTTCGCCGGCAGCGGGTCGCCGAACCAGCGGGCAAGCGTTGCCGCAATGGCGGAAGGATTGCCATGGGTGCCAAGCGCGGCCGCACGCTCGCGTACGGCCTGCGCCAAGGTCGCGGGGCGGCGGAACACCGCATTGAGGCAGACGATGGAGCGAACGCGGGAAGGGGCGCGAAGGGCGATTTCCAGAGCGACCAGCGCGCCCATCGAATGGCCGACGATCGACACCGACGCCAGGCCAAGATGGTCGAGCAGGCGAACCGCCTGATCGGCGAAATCCGACAGGCTGGCTTCTTCCGGCGGCAGCGGTGTAACGCCGTGGCCGAGCATGTCGATGGCGATCAGGTCGTGATGGTCTTTCATCGACGCGATCTGATCGTGCCAGATCGCGGCGTTCATGCCGACGCCGTGAATGAGCAGAACCGGCGCGCCGGAGCCGGCGCGGATGAAGCCGGTGCCGTCCGGAGCCGTGTCCCGGACCCATACGGTGACAGCGACGTCAGCCATGCAGATCTCCGACCTCCTTGAGGTCCTGATAGCGGTCGCCGATACGGTGGTGCGGGCGGCCGCCAATCGAGGCGCCAAGCGCCACCACCAGCTCTTCGGGCGCGGGCGCGTCGCCGATCTGAAAATGTATGGTCAGATAGTGGGAGCGGCGGCCTTCGTCGTTCTTGTCCATCAGCGGGACCATGATCGGCGTGTTCGGCCCGCCGCGCAGATTGGTGAAGGCGAGATAGGTCTTGGCGCCGACCGCGCGACGGTAGTGGTTGCCGAAATGCAGCGTATGGATCAGTGCCGATGCATGCTCGATCTCGCCCGCCGTGCCGCAGATCGCGGCCTTGCCGTAGCCCTCTATCGCCTCACCGGAACCGGCGACGGCAATGATTTCGCGGGTCAGCAGTTCGCCGAGGACGGGAGCAATGGCGCGGATCTCCGGCGACAGGTCGTCGGTGAAACCGCGGCCGGCCCAAGGGTTTGTCAACACGGCGGCGACGCCGATCAGGCGCAACGGCCTCGGGGCTGCCTTGCCGCCCTCGATTAACGTGTTCTCGATATAGGTGACGATCTTTCGAATGGCTGGTTTCATGAAAGTCCTCGGTCGCCACGGCGCTAGACAAACACCAATACCTTTACACCGTCTTATGGTATACCATACTATGGAGCGCCGCGAGCCTTGTCAATCGGCCATGGAATCTGTTTTGTGATCGGGTCAGGGTACGGAGAGAAAATGCCAGGCGATACGCTGCGGATCGACCGCTCTGCCAAGACGTTGAGGACGCTAGCGCTGGAGCGCATGCGTGAGGCAATCATGGGCTTTCATTTCCAGCCTGGTGAAAGGCTGGTCGAGCGGCCGCTTTGCGATCAGCTCGGGGTGAGCCGTTCCGTCGTGCGCGAGGTGCTGCGGCAGCTGGAGGCGGAAGGCCTGGTGCAGATGATACCGGGCCATGGGCCCGCCGTGGCCAAGCCGGATCTCGGCCGCACTGACGAAATCTATGAATTGCGGGCGTTGCTCGAGGGCATCGCGGCGCGGGCTTGCGCCCTAACGGCCACCGACGCGCAGATCGCTTCGCTCGATGCTGCCTTGACGAACCTGCTTGACGCGTGGGCGACACGCGCGCCTGTCGAGGTGATGCGGGCGACGACCAAGTTCTACGAAACGCTGTTCGAGGCGGCCGACAAGCGCATTGCCTGGGAAATCGTGACGGGGCTGAATGTCCGTATCAACCAGCTCCGCTCGATGACGATCGCGTCGGAGAACCGCCGCGAGCCGGCGATCGCGGAAATGACCGAAATCATGGATGCGATCCGGTCGCGCAAGCCAGACGAGGCGGAGGCGGCGGCGCGGCGGCATGTCGAATCCGCGTGGCAGATCGCCCGCAACACGCTTCGCCTTGGCTGACTGGTATGCCGCCAGCGCGGTTCATCGTTCCACGGCAGGCGTCAAGCGTCGCCGGCGGGTATATCTTTGACGATACCGCTGCCGAATTCGCGATGAGGGCCTTGCAAGCCCAGGCCAAGGCATTTCACCCGGTGCATGGCGAGAGCGCCCCCCGCAACATAGCATCCGGCCAACCAGGTGACGGCGGAACCGTTGGCCCGCTATTTTGCACTCACTTGGCGAGCAACCGGCGGGTATCTAACTGGTGAGTGCCGTGAAATGTGTGACATGACCAAATTGCTTTCAGTGGCGGCGGCAAAATCGTATATCCGGTTAGTTGGGTGTACACGTCTTGCCAAATTGCTCATTCCAACGGGGTATCGGACGGACTGAGACAGAGAAAAATATTAAAATGAATATGTTACGCCACAAACTTGCCGTGGCCCCTATGATGGACTGGACGGACCGGCATTGCCGGTTCTTCCATCGCCAGTTGACGCGCGAGGCGCTGCTCTACACCGAGATGGTGGTGGCCGATGCGGTCATCCACGGCGCACGAGAGCGGCTGCTCGGCTTCGACGATACTGAGCATCCAGTGGCACTGCAGCTCGGCGGCGCCGATCCGGGAAAACTGGCCGAGGCGGCGCGCATCGGCGAAGCCTTCGGCTATGACGAAATCAACCTCAATGTCGGCTGCCCGTCCGACCGCGTCCAGTCGGGCACCTTCGGCGCCTGCCTGATGAAGGCGCCTGTGCTCGTCGCGGATTGCGTCGCGGCAATGAAGGCGGCGGTGAAAATACCGGTTACCGTCAAGTGCCGCATCGGCGTCGACGAGCAGGATCCGGAGCCGGCACTCGATGCGCTGGCGGACGGTGTTTTCGCGGCCGGCGCCGACGCGCTGTGGGTGCACGCCCGCAAGGCCTGGCTGGAAGGTCTGAGCCCAAAGGAAAATCGCGACATCCCGCCGCTCGACTATGGCCGCGTCTATCGGTTGAAAGCCAGAAAACAAAACAAATTCATCGGCATCAATGGCGGCATTCAATCTCTCGCAGAGGCGCTGAGGCATCTCGACCATGTCGATGGCGCCATGCTCGGCCGCGCCGCCTATCACACGCCAGGGATACTGACCGGCGTCGACGCCGCGTTTTATGGCGGCAAGGGCAGGGCGTTCGATTTTGCCGCGCTGATCGACGCCATGGCGGATTACGCGGCACGCCATATCGAACAGGGTGGACGGCTCGGGCATGTCACCCGGCACATGGTCGGGCTGTTTCACGGTCTGCCCGGTGCACGCCGCTATCGGCAGATCCTGTCCACCGATGCGACAAAGCCGGGTGCCGGACCGCAGGTGCTCAAGGCGGCTTTCGCAGAGGTCGATTTCGGCAGGTCCGCAGAGGCGGCCTGAGGAAAAAACTTAATCCCGCAAAATCATGCGATCGCCCCGGACGTCGAAACCCGATAGCGAGCCGATGAAATTCATACCGAGCAGGCTCTGGCCGAGCGTGCCGGGTGCTGCGATCATGATGGGCATGTCCTTGCGCACGATGCCGCCGATCGACAGTTCGTCCGTTTTTACGGCGGCGGCGCGTGTCATGCCGTTGGCGGTAGAGATCGGTATGGTGAAGCGGAGAGCCGCCGAATTGAACCCGACCGCCAGTGCGTCCTCGGCGGTCAGAACGGTGCTGGTGGCGCCGGTATCGACAACCGTCAGGATCGGCGTGCCGTTGATCGTGACGCGCGCTTCGAAATGGCCGTTGCCGGTCTTGTCCAGAGTGACGGTGGCATGGCCTTCTTCCACGCCAAGCGCCAGCGGACTGCCGGGAACAAGGCCGGCGGTGACCCGGCTGGCGAAATCCTGCAACTCATAGCGGTACTGATAGCCGGCGATCAGCGCCAGCACGATGGCGCCCCAGGCGCCGAGGCTGCGGGCCATGGTGCCCAACGGCCTGCCCGATCTCAGCAGGCCGGCGCCGACGAGTGCCGCTAAAGCGCCAAGCCAGATCAGCTGGCCGAAATCGTAATTCTCGATGCCGAACGTACTACCGGCGGAATCGTTGAGCATGAGCAGGAGCACACCCGCCCCGATCGCGATGATTAGAATCCACAACAGTCGGTTCATCTCTGCGGCCGGTTCACGAGAGGGCGTCGCGTTCGCGTGCCATGCGGCTGCGACGGGTTTCCCGGCGGGGGCGTCGCTCGACTGTTTCCAGCCTTGCCGGTAGCTCGGCCATGACGCTGCGGCGGGTTTGCGGGGTCATGTCGATCCAAGCGGCGATTTCCCCGCGCGTGCGGCCGCAACCGAAACAGAAGCCGGTTTTCATGTCGATCGAGCAGACCAGGATGCACGGGGATTCAATGGCCGTCATAAGGATTTCCTTGGCTAGCCTCCACATGGTGCAACGACAAAGTCAATGCAAGCCCTCGGGGATGCGCCGCCAACAGGTGCTTTCGCGTCAATACCTCCAAGTTGTGCCGGGCCTGGAGGTTGTGCCGGCTTGAGGTTGTGCCGGCTGGCCAAGGCGGCTATGCCGCTCACCAATTCACAGGGACGACCGCCATCGACATGACCAGCGCGCTGCCTTTCGACGATTTTCGCGACCTCCTGGTGAGCCTGCCGCCGGCAGATATGGCGGCCGAGGCCCGCGTGCGCCAGCTGTTTGCCAAGGCAGACAAGCCCAACGGCTCGCTCGGCCGCATCGAGGACATCGCCGCTTGGCTCGCCGGCTGGAGCGGTCGCGCGCCACCGGCGGTGATGCGGCCATTGGTGGCGATCTTTGCCGGCAATCATGGCGTCACCCGTCACGGCATTTCGCCGCGCCCCGTCGCTGCCACGGCAAACGCGGTCGAGCTTTGCGCCGCCGGCGGTGCAGCGATCAACCAGATCTGCATCGCCAACGATCTCGGCTTGAAGGTGTTCGATCTGGCTCTGCACATTCCGACAGCCGACATCACCGAGGACGCGGCACTGGACGAGCGCGGTTGCGCCGCCACCATGGCCTTCGGCATGGAAGCGATTGCCGGTGGCACCGACCTGCTTTGCCTTGGCGACCTCGGCGTCGGCAATTCGACGGTCGCCGCGGCCCTTTGCGTAGCACTGTTCGGCGGCAAGGGCGCCGACTGGGTCGGCCCTGGATCGGGTGCCGACGCGGCGATGCAGAGGCGCAAAGCGGAGGTGGTCGATGCTGCGATCGCGTTTCACGGCGCGAGCCTCAAGGACCCGCTGGAAGCGCTGCGCCGGGTCGGTGGACGGGAATTCGCAGCGATCTGCGGCGCCATTCTGGCGGCGCGGATGCAAAAGATTCCGGTGCTTCTCGATGGATTTGCAGCAATGGCGGCCGCTGCTGTCCTACATGCCGCCAACCCCGCCGCGCTCGACCATTGTCTCCTCGCCAGCCTGTCGCCGGAGCCGGGGCATGCCAAGGCCGCCGAGCGCCTCGGCCTTCGCCCGCTGCTCGATCTGGGTGTCAGTCAAGGCGAGGGGGTAGGGGCGGCTCTTGCCGCTGGCCTGGTCAAGGCCGCCGCGCTGACCAGCTCCGGCATGGCGGCGGCGGTCCGCGGTTAGGCATTCAGCGCCGGCGCGAAGCAACCGCCTTGGTCGGCAGCGCCGGCAATTCCTCCATCACCCGGCTCAGCGGGAAGATGGCGATCGCCTCGGTGCCTTCGCGCAGCCTGGAATGGAGCTGGAATTCGCCGCCATGCATGGCCAGCAGGCCTTGCACGATCGGCAGGCCAAGCCCGGTACCCTGTTCGGCGCTCTTGATGGCGATCGAGCCCTGGCCGAAGGCCGAGAGCACGATCGGGATCTCGTCTTCCGGTATGCCCGGCCCGTTGTCCTTGACGGAGAGATATTGCCCGCCGCCCGCCGTCCAGCCGACGCGCACGCGGATTTCGCCGCCGGTCGCGGTGAACTTGATAGCGTTGGACAAGAGGTTGAGCACAATCTGCCGCACCGCGCGTTCGTCGGCAAACAGGCGCGGCAAGGCGTTTTCGAAATCCTGGACGATGCGGATGTCCTTGTTGCGCGCCTTCAGCTCCATCATGTGGCAGCAATCCTCGACGACGGAAAGCAGCATCATCGGCTCCTCATTGAGCTGATAGCGGCCCGCTTCGATGCGCGACAGGTCGAGGATTTCGTTGATCAGGTCGAGCAGATGCTGTCCGGAGTCATGCACGTCCCGGGCATAGTCGCGATAGGTCGGGTTGCTCATCGGGCCGAGCACCTCGTTGGCCATCACTTCGGAGAAGCCGAGAATGGCGTTGAGCGGTGTGCGCAGTTCGTGGCTCATCGAAGCCAGGAAACGCGATTTCGCCAGATTGGCGTCTTCCGCTCGCCGCCGTGCCTCGTCCGACATCGATTTCGCCGTCTCCAGTTCGGCGATCAGCGCATCTTTTTCGGAGCGGAACGACAGCAGCATCAGCGAGGAACGGTTGAGCTGGCGCGCCACATAGGTGAAGAAAGGCAACGAGGCGATCAGCAAGCCTGCCATGATCGCCTCGACCGGCATCCATAATTTCGCACTGGCATAGGCATAGATGGCGACCGGGAGGGCGAACGTCGCCAACAGCGCACCGCGCAGAGACGACGCCAGTATCGCGGTTGCCGCCATGGCGAGTAGCAGCACCACCGCCTTGGCGATCTGGAACTGATCGACTTGGCAGGTGCCGCAGCCGAGCCATGCAAACCAGGCCCAGCCAAGGCCGCAGAGAAAATGGGCGATCAGGAAATCCCTGTGCGTTTCCAGCGGGTTGAGCTCGGACGCTTGAGTGATGCGTCTCGCCATGAATGCAACGATGGTATAGCAGGTGAATGTGAACAGCGCCCAGACGCCGATCTCCGTGCCGATGCCCGCGAGCAAGCCTGCCGCGGCAATTGCCAGAACGAGCAGCGGGATGATGATCGCGCCGCCGGTCATCGAACGAGCGTGGAGCTTCAAAAGCTCGCGGTCGAAGTCGGGATTTCCGGCTTGCTGCGAAAGACGGTCGCGCGTCTTGCGCACCGCGCGCGCGACATCGCTGTTGCGATGGCGTTTCCTGCGGTCCACAATAAACTTGTCCGCTGTGGTCGAGCGTTGCAAGGGCATGAAGTCTTCAATTTACGCGGGCAGCAATTTCAAATTGTTAAGCTACGTTCGAATGATTAACCAACGGTTTGCCATATGAGCCGTTCGTGGTCGCGATGGCCGCGCCAGCGATACTATCCGCCGCGTCCGCGAAGCCTGTGGCGCAGGCTGGTGGACTATGGATTGACGTTCGTCGTGCTCGGCCTGTTGATCCTCCTGGCGGCGCGCCTCGACCGGGTGGAGACGCGCAAGACGGAGGGCGCCGCTGTCGTCAATGATGGCGATACGATCACGCTCGGCAGCGAGCGTATTCGCATGCGCGGCATCGATGCGCCGGAATATTCGCAGATCTGCCGCAAGTACGGTGCCGACTATCCCTGCGGCAAGCTCGCGCGCCAGTCGCTGGTGCGGTTGATCGCCGGCAAAGCCGTCTCCTGCAGCGGTTGGCAGCGCGACCGCTACGGCAGGCTGCTCGGCGACTGCAAGGCCGACGGCAAGGATCTCAACCGCGCCCAAGTCGAGGCCGGCTGGGCGGTCGCCTTTGGCGATTTCGAGACCGAGGAAGCCGCCGCGCGTGCGAGCAGGGCCGGCATCTGGGCCGGAACTTTCGACGAGCCGAAGAACTGGCGCGAGAGCCACGGCCACGAGCTGGTCGAAAGAAAGCACAGCACCTTGGCGTCGATCGGCGACGCCTTGCGGGAAATTTTTCGCTTCTGGTGAGCTGTGCCTATAATTGGTCGGGATGGACGAGGAAGGATAGAGATGAAGCTGTTCGATGGCGGGCGCGCGCCCAATCCACGGCGGGTTCGGGTTTTCCTGGCCGAGAAGGGACTCCGGGTTCCGCTGGTGCCCATAGACATGGGAGCATTGGAGCACAGAGAACAGCCGGTCAGCTCGCGCAATCCGCTGAAGCGTCTGCCGGTGCTCGAGCTCGACGATGGCACCATCATTACCGAGTCCGTTGCCATCTGCCGTTACTTCGAGGAATTGCATCCCGAGCCGGCTTTGTTCGGGCGTGGCGCGCTCGGCAAGGCAATTGTCGAGATGTGGCAAAGGCGTGTGGAGTTCAATCTGTTCGGCTGTGTCGCCGCGGCGTTCCGGCATATCCACCCCGCGATGAGGGAATGGGAGATCCCGCAAATCCCCGAATGGGGAGAGGCCAACAGACCGAAAGCCGTCGAGTTCCTGAAGTTCCTCGACACAGAACTCGCCGGCAGGGAATTCGTCGCCGGCGATGTCTATTCGATCGCCGACATCACCGGGCTGGTCGCCATCGATTTCATGAAGCCTGCACGCATCAAGGTGCCGGAAGAGTGCACCAACGTGCTGCGCTGGCATCGGGCAATCTCCGGCCGGCCGAGCGCCGCCGCCTGACAATGAGCCCTGAATGAGCGAAGAATTGGAAGCCGTGACGGCGAGGGTACGCGCCTGCCGCATCTGCGTCGACAAGCCGGCAGGCAGGCCGCTGCCGCACCAGCCGCGTCCGGTACTCAGGCCATCGTCGAGCGCCCGCATCCTGATCGCCAGCCAGGCGCCGGGCACCAAGGTCCACGTGTCAGGCATGCCGTTCACCGACACCTCCGGCGACCGGCTGCGAAGCTGGCTGGGTGTCGGCAGCGAAGAATTTTACGACACGGACAAATTCGCCATCGTTTCGATGGGCTTTTGCTTTCCCGGCCAGGACGCCAAGGGCGCCGACCTGCCGCCGCGCCGCGAATGTGCGCCGGCCTGGCGAGCATCGCTGATGGCGCTGATGCCGCAAATCGATCTGGTGCTGACGATCGGCATCTACGCGCAAAGCTGGCATATGGGCACGGCGCGCCGTCCCTCACTGACGGAAACAGTTATGGACTGGCGTGCCATCTGGGCAGCGCCGGCCAGCCCGAAAGTGCTGCCATTGCCGCACCCGTCGTGGCGCAACACCGGCTGGCTGAAGCGCAATCCATGGTTTGAAATGGATTTGCTGCCATTTCTGAGATCGGAAATCCGCTATCGCCTGGGCTAGGCTTTCAGCAAGAAATCACTCGCTTTCGCGCTATCCGACAGAATTTCTTTCTTGTAATAGACTTGAACAAGAGGGAATATGGTAATCTATTCCTTGAAGCGCGTCGCGCATGAGGGGACGCGCGTTAAATTCTTGTTTTTATGCATGTCGTTGTGCCAAAGCCGCTGCGCACTTTGGGCGACTTGCATCAGGGGAGCACCCAATGGACCGCCTCGATAGAAAAATTCTCCGCCTCCTGCAGGAGGATGCGACGCTTGCGGTCGCCGACGTCGCCAAGAAGGTCGGCCTGTCGACGACGCCGTGCTGGCGGCGTATCCAGAAGCTCGAGGAAGAGGGCGTCATCAAGCGGCGTGTTGCCATCCTCGACCATGAAAAGGTCAATGTGCGGGTCACCGTATTCGTGTCAATCCGCACCAATTCGCACAGCCATGAATGGCTGCGGCGCTTTTCGGAGGTCATCCAGGAATTTCCCGAAGTGGTCGAATTCTACCGCATGAGCGGCGATGTGGACTATCTGTTGCGCGTCGTGGTGCCCGATATCGCCGCCTACGATGCCTTCTACAAGCGGCTGATCGCCAAGATCGAGATCCGCGACGTGTCGTCTTCCTTCGCCATGGAGCAGATCAAATACACGACCGAGATGCCGCTGGATTACATGATGCTCGACAAGGAGTCCGGCGCCAACGCCGCCTGAGGTTCTTCTGCTTAGTTCTTCTTTTTGTTCAGGAAAGTCCAGGGCGAGTTGACCGGCAGCGTGATCGTGTCCGGCACGGTGTCGACGTTGACCACCTCGGCCTTGCGCACGGCGTAGCCCGACTGGATGACACTGACCCCGTCGAGGATGAAAAGCTGGCTCTTCTCCATGCCCGGTTGCAATGCGCCGGTCACCGAAACCGACTGGTAGGCCTCAGACATCCTGTAAGGGCGGGCCGGCGTAACGAGGACGATCTGGTTGGGCGGCGGCGTCGGCATGTGGCTGCAGGCCCCCGTCCACGGCACCAGCAGGAATTGATAGATGAGATCGCCGTCGCGATCGACCGGCAGTGCGTAGCCTGCGAGCTGCACGGTCTTGTCCTGCAAGTTGAGAGACAGCGTCTCGCCATGGTCGGGCATTTTGGCCGCGATCATCGGCAGTCCGACGTTTTCGGCGGCTGCCTGGGTCGCCGGACGCAGATCCTTCCAGAAAATGTGCGTGGTCCCGCCGGAAGCGCTTGCCGCGATGGCGGACGCCAACAAGGCGGCTGCCACGATCGCGCCTGATTTAAAACGGTTGTTCATCGCTGCTCCACTGTTTGAGCCTTGACCTTGCGGCTTGTGACATCAAGTAAAGCTGCCGCTGCCCACAGGTCAACGCTCAAGCCGCATCACATGCCGGCGCGAGCCGGTCATGCCGATCTCGCGAAAGCCGCGGGCGACGAACATGTCGCGAAAACCCATGAAGCTGTAGCTCGGCGAAGCCTGGTCGACCGGATAGGCTTCGATCGTCCTGGCGCCTTTGGTGAAAGCGTGATCGATGGCCGCGTCGAGCAATGCGCTTGCCAGACCGCCACCGCGCAGCGCTCTCGGCACAAAGAAGCAGACGATCGACCAGATCCCCGTCTCGTGGTCGTCCTGCTGCCGCGACAGCTTGCGGTAGGTCTCGCGCGGCGCGACCGAGCACCAGCCGACGGTTCTGCCATCGATCTGGGCGACAATGCCGACCGGCGTGCCGGCGTCGATCAGCGCCATCACCGCGCGTTTCTTCTCGTCGTTCTCGACATGCTCGCGGCGGTCGAGATGGCGCCAAGCCATACACCAGCAATATTTCGGCGCACCGGGTTCCTCGAACAGGTTTTCGAAATCGGCGCGCGTCGATTGCGTCACCTCGGCAAAGCGGATTTCAGTGAACTCAAGCTTTTCTGGCAGCGAGCCGTTCGAGCGTCTTGGCATCGGAAAGTTCCTTCACGGCGTCCTTGCCGATCCAGCGCGCAGTCTTGTCCGTCGAGGCCGCCAGTTTTTGCGCCAGGGCAAGGGCAGGGCCGTGCAAATTCATCGATCGCTTGCCGATCGAACGAAGCGCCCAGTTCACGGCCTTCTTCACAAAATTGCGGCCGTCGGTCGCATGCGCTTCGATGATCGACAGGAATTCGAGGAAGGTCGCCTCGGGTTCCTTCTTCCGGTGGACTACCGACCAAGCCATCATCGCAAAAGCCGTGCGTCGAACGAATTCCCGTTCGTCGACCGCGAATTCGGCGATCAGTTCCCTCCAGCAATCCGTATCGACAAAGAGATCGGAGACCCCGTCGACGATATCCCATGAGTCGAAAGTCGCCGCCCATCGTCTTGCATTCGCGGCGGAGAACCGCTCCGGATCGGCCGTGACGGAAGCGATGAACTGCGCCTCCATGATGCCTGTCTGCCAAAGCTCGAAGGCACGCTCATGGTTGCGCTTGATTTTCTTGGCAATCTGCCGCTGCACGCCATGCGAGATACCGAGCGCACGTTCGATCTTGATGCCGTAGCGCAGCATGCCAAGGCGATTCTCCTCCGAGGCGATCGAGCGCAGATGAGCGACAATTTCGTCGGCGCTGGATTGCGGCGAGAGCTCGGCCACGGCGAAACCCTATTTCTCCAGCCTTGCCAGCAGCGAGGATGTGTCCCAGCGCTTGCCGCCCATGGCCTGCACGTCCTTGTAGAACTGGTCGACAAGTGCCGTCACCGGGAGTTTGGCGCCGTTGCGGTCGGCCTCGGCGAGGCAGATGCCAAGATCCTTGCGCATCCAGTCGACGGCGAAGCCGAAATCATATTTGCCGGCATTCATCGTCTTGTGTCGGTTCTCCATCTGCCAGGAACCGGCCGCGCCCTTGGAAATCACCTCGATGACCTTTTCGATGTCGAGCCCGGCCTGCTTGCCGAAATGGATGCCTTCGGCCAGTCCCTGAACGAGGCCGGCGATGCAGATCTGGTTGATCATCTTGGTGAGCTGGCCAGCCCCTGCTGGTCCCATCAACCCGACCATGCGGGCATAAGCATCTATGACCGGCTTCGCCCTGTCGAAGGCGTCTGGCTCGCTGCCGACCATCACCGTCAGCACGCCATTCTCGGCGCCTGCCTGACCGCCGGAGACCGGGGCGTCGAGGAACGAAAACCCGAGCGCTTGCGCCTGCTGCGCCAGTTCACGCGCGACTTCGGCCGATGCGGTGGTGTTGTCGATGAAGATGGCGCCTTTCTTCATGGAATTGAAGGCGCCTCCGGCGCCGGTCGTCACCGAGCGAAGGTCGTCATCATTGCCGACGCAGGAAAAGACAAAATCCTTGCCCTCGGCCGCCTCTGCTGGCGTCGCAGCAAGGCTGCCGCCATGTTGGGCAACCCACTGCTCGGCCTTCGCCCTGGTGCGATTGTAGACGGTGACATCATGACCGCCCTTGTTCTTGAGATGCCCGGCCATCGGATAACCCATGACGCCAAGACCGAGAAATGCCACCGAAGCCATGTTTTCGAATCCCTTGGAAGCCTGCTTTGCGGCCTTCTTACCGGATCAGGCAAGGCGATGGGAGTCAGCGGTGCAGATGGATGGTGATGCGCCGTTCGATCCACTCGACCCCGTGGCGCAGTGTTTCGACGATGATCAGATAGATGATCGCCGCCCAGATATACGACTGAAAATCGAATGTGCGCGCATAAGTGAGCCGGGTGATGCCCATCAAATCGTAGACCGTGATGATGGCGACGATTGCAGAGCCCTTGATCATCAGGATGATCTCGTTGCCATATGGCCGAAGCGCCACGATCAGGGCCTGCGGCAGGATAATTTTCCACAAGATTTGCAATTTGTGCAGGCCGAGCGAGGCGGCACCTTCCCATTGGCCCCTGGGTACGCTCTGGATCGCGCCACGCAAAATCTCGGCCTGGTAGGCGGCCGTATTCAGCGAAAAGGCGAAGATCGCGCAATTAAACGCTTCGCGGAAGAAGCCCCACAGGCCGACCAACTCGAGCTCCGGCCTGAAGGAGCCGACCCCGTAGTAGACCAGGAAGGTCTGCGCCAACAGCGGCGTGCCGCGAAAAAAATAGACATAGGCATAGGCGAGCCCAGACAGAATCCGGTTCTTCGACATGCGTGCATAGGCGATGGGCACCGACAGGATCGCACCAAGCACAATCGAAATGGCAACCAGCAACAGAGTTATGCCAAGACCGGATATGTAGCCGGGTGCATATTTCTGGAAGAACTCCGGGTTCCACGCACTGACTAGGTAGACGATCATGCCAATGCCGAGAGCGACCCACAGGCCGACCAGGACATGGCCGAGGATGCGTTGACGCGGCCAGCCGCGTGCTGGCGGCGGTGGCCGGTCAACCTTCAGGGTTTCGCTTGCCAGGCTCATCTCTTGACCTCGCTGCGGCCAACGGCGCGTTCGATCGCATTGATGCCGAAGGAGGAGACGATCGCCAGCAGGAGATAAATCAGGCCGGCAAAACCATAAAACAGGAAGGCATGCTTGGTGACGCGAGCGGCAACCCCGCTCTGCCGGAGGATCTCGTTGAGGCCTACCGCCGAGACGAGGGCGGTGTCCTTGAGCAGGATAAGCCAGAGATTGGCAAGTCCGGGCAACGCGATGCGGATCAACTGCGGCAGCACGATCAGCCGCATCGTCTGGCCGCTGGACAGGCCAACCGAATAGCCTCCCTCATATTGCCCATTTGGAATCGCGCGGAAGGCGGATAAAAACACCTCGCTGGAATAAGAGGAAAAAATGAAGCACAGCGCGATCATGCCGGCGACGAAGCTGTTGACGTCGGCGGACGTGCCGGGGCTCACCAGCCGGACAATGTACTGCAGGATCAATGGGATGCCAAAGAAGATCAGAAACAGGGTGAGCAGCTCGGGTATTCCGCGAAAAATTGTGGTGTAGATGTTCCCGGCCAGTCTCAGCGACGGCTCTTCCGACTGTTTGGCCAACGCCACGAAAAAGCCGAGCGTCAGCCCGAAGGGCAGCGTGGCCAGAGCAAGACATACGGTGACAAGCACACCGGAGGCGATATCGTCGAGCCATCCTTCAGGCCCCCAACTGAGAAGCGTCAATGCGCTCTGCATCCGGCTGCCTGTTCTCCTTCAGGGGCTCTTTTGAGAGCCGCGCCGCACCCCTCATACGGCGTTCTTTATGGGAACGGCGGGAAATTCCCGCCGTTCATATTGTCATTTCAAATCAGGACTCGCCGCCATAGACGTCATATTTAAAGTATTTGTCGTTGATTTCCTTGTACTTTCCGTTTGCGCGAATGGCGTCGATCGCCGCATTGAACTGGTTGACCAGGTCGGTCTCGCCCTTGCGCACGGCAATGCCGGCGCCCGGACCGTGGATTTCGATGACCGGCTTGATTGTGCCGACCAGCTTGCAGCAGGCTCCGTCCGGCGAATCCAGCCATTGCTGCAGCACGACAATGTCGTCATTGGCGGCATCGAGTCGGCCATTGGCCAGATCGAGCTGGTATTCCTGCGCGGTCGGGTACGGCTTGACGGTGCTGTCTGTATAAGTCTTGGTCGAATAGTTGAAATGCGTGGTGGACGCCTGCACACCGATCGTCTTGCCGGCCAAATCTTCCTTGCTGACACCCTTGATGTCAGTGTCCTTGGGTGCGGCGATCGCCGGCGGCGTATTGTAATATTTGTGGGTGAAATCGACCTTCTCGGCACGCTCGGGCGTGATCGACATCGACGCGACGATGGCGTCGAACTTGCCAGCCTGGAGCGCCGGGATGATGCCGTCCCAGTCCTGCGCGACGAAGGTGCACTTCACCTTCATCTCGTCGCAAAGCGCCTTGGCGATGTCGATGTCGAAGCCCACGAGCTGGCCGTCGGCGGTGAGATTGTTGAATGGCGGATAGGCTCCCTCCGTTCCGATCCGCAAGGTCTTTTCCTGGGCCTGGGCAACGCCAAGCGTCAGTAGCGCAGCCGATGCGGCGAGCGCGATACGCAGTGTAATACGCATGATGGTCCTCTCTGTTGGTCCCGGCCGTCGTTCCCGAACAGCTCTGTGGGCGGTGCTTTTGACCGCCCGCTGATGCGATACTCCCATTCTTTCCCAAGAAAAAGCAACTGCAAAAACCGTCGCTTGAGGGAAGGTCGCGTTCAGAAAACAGTGACGCAGGGTCAGACGCCTGAATGGGGAAAAAAGTGACCGGAAGCTGTCTTCGGCCGTATTCTCAGCGCGTCAGGTCGGTGGCGCGTTCGATGAAGTCGGCTATCGAATTCGTGTCGTCGAGATCGAAGACCGGCAGGTCTTCGCCCACAACGGCGAAGTCGGAGGCGATGGCGACGATGTGTGGATCGGTTGCCGAGAGCGGTGTCCGGTCCTTGGCCTCAAGCCGTCGCGTCTCGATTTTCTTGTGCGCCTCGCGCTTGTAACCCTCTGCCAGCACGATGTCGGAGG
Source organism: Mesorhizobium sp. M0571 (assembly GCF_040320985.1). Classification (NCBI taxonomy): domain Bacteria; kingdom Pseudomonadati; phylum Pseudomonadota; class Alphaproteobacteria; order Hyphomicrobiales; family Phyllobacteriaceae; genus Mesorhizobium; species Mesorhizobium sp. M0571. The sequence continues at coordinate 113,223 of NZ_JAMYQT010000020.1, read as the reverse complement.
GTGCCAGCCGTGACAGAATCGCGTCCAGCGTCGGCTCGTCCTCGCCGCGCAATTCGTGCATCAGTGCCCAGCGCCTGCCCGACACGATCGCGACCTCCATCGCTCCCGCCTGCCGGTGGCGAAAGCTGTCCGCTCCAGGTTTGTCGATGTCGAAATCATGATGGGCGTGTTTTACCGTCGACACTTTCCAGCCGCGCCGAACGAGTTCGGCTACCAGCTTTTCGGTCAATGTCGTCTTGCCGGAGTTCTTCCAGCCGGTGATGCCGAAGATACGTCTGTTCATGGCTCGATGCTCTGCAACAGATGGGCGGCCTGGGCAAGGTCGTCGGGAGTGTTGATGTTGAAGAACGGGTCGATCTCGGACCCGCCGGATTTCAGGATGGGAAATTCCACCTCGACAAAACCGTGCCGGTCGATGAACGCCGAAACGCGCCGGTTGTCTTCCTCTACGAGAAATTGTCGCAAGGCCTGGTCGAGCCCCAGCGGCCAGAGCGCAAACGTCGGATGCCGTTTGCCGCCGGAACAGGCGACCGCGATCGAGCCGGAGCGTTCATCGGCTGCCGCGAGCAGCCGCTCGACCATATCCGTGGGCAGGAAAGGCGTGTCGCCGGCAGCCGTGACCAGCGCCTGGCAAGTCGTGTTGGAAGCCCATTCGAGGCCGGTCAGGATCCCGGCAAGCGGCCCGGCAAAACCCTCGACGGTGTCGGCAAGCACGGGAAGCCCCGTGGCGGCAAACCGTGCCGGATCGCCATTGGCGCTGAGCGCCAGCGGTCCGACCTGCGGGCCAAGGCGCGAAACGACACGATCGAGCAGGGTGCCGTCGCTAAGCGCAAGCAGCGTCTTGTCGCCGCCGCCCATCCGGCTCGACCGGCCGCCGGCTAGAATGATCCCTGCGATAGGTCGGCCCATCATTTGCTGCCTAGACCCAATGACCAAAATCAAGTTTTCAAATCAGACGGTCGTCCACGGTCGCCTATATGCCGTCCGGCGCCATGTCCGGTCCAGCGCTTTCGGCGGCTGTCTTTCGCTGGCCGACGATCCGTTCGCGGTAGAGTGCATAGAGGCCTGAGGCGATGATGATCGTGGCACCGAGGATCATCGGCAGATCGGGGATATCCCCGAAGATTGTGAAGCCAAGCAGGATTGACCAGAGCAGGGCAGTGTAGCGGAACGGCGCGATGAAGGAGATATCGCCCACCCGCATGGCCATGATGATGAACTGGTAGCCGATGAGCACGAGCACCGCCGCCAGCGCCAGGAACGCCGTGCTTTTCCCCGTCATGGGCGTCCAACCGCCCATCGGCGGAAGCAGTGCCGCGCCCAGAACCGTCATGGCAAGAGCGGTGGCGGTCGACACCAGCAACGTCGGAATTGCCTGCGGGATCCGCTTGGTGGCGAGGTCGCGCACCGCGCAGCATGCGACGCTGGCCAGCGCCAGCAGAGAAAACACGCTGAACCCTTCGAAGCCCGGCCGCACGATGATCAGCACGCCGGCAAAACCGACGGCAATGGCCAGCCAGCGCCGCCAGCCGACGCCCTCGTTGAACATGAGTGCGGCACCCATCGTCACCGCCAGCGGCAGGGCCTGCAACACGGCGGAGACATTGGCGATCGGAAGATGTGCCAGAGCAACCAGGAACGACACCGTGGCGCCGGCCTCGCTGACGACGCGCAGCGCAACTGTCGGCTGCAGCATCGAGCTTGGCCGGGCAAGCGCGCCTCGTTGCCACGCAAGCAGGCCAACGAAAAGCGAAGCGAAGGCGCCGCGGATCAGCATGACCTGCGCCATGTTCATCGATTCCGACGAGAATTTGGTGATCGCGTCGTTGAGGGTGAAACCAATCATGGCCACCATCATGAACAACGCGCCGCGCAGGTTTGGCGAAAGAGGCAAGGCGATTACCGGGTGAGTCCTGCAGCAAGCGTCTAGCAGGCACCCGCAAAACAGCAATGTCAAAGGGCTGGGCCACAGCCTTTCTGTGGCCCGTGACGTCCCCCTCGCAAGAGCGGCAGGGCTTATTTGGGCGTCAGTACCTCGGTGCCGTTGCCTTCCTTGCCGGCAATCGTCCACAGGCCCTGCAGCGAACCGTCTTCCTGCACCTTGTAGACGACAAGGCCAACCGCCTTGCCCATGACATAGCCGGCGGAGAAGGCATCGTCGTTGCGCATGCAGATGCCGTCCGAGGACGAGCCGCCTGTCTCCCAATGGATCGTGCAGGTCGTCTCGCTGGTCAGCGTGATGGTTGCGTCGCCGCCATAGGACGATCCATCGAAGTTGGTGCCGGCAACGGCATAGGTGCCGCCGATCGACTGGGCCGCCGCGGGCAGAGCCGCGAGGCTGAGCAATGCGAGAGAAAGAATGAGTTTGCGCATGTCGTATTCCCCCACTTGAGCGAAGAACCGCTCCAGAACAGAGGCTAGGCCTGAACAGGCGCGCGGTAAATCCGGCAACCGTTTGCGGACAAGACTTTTTCTGGGTGTGCCGCCGAAAGGTGCCGTTTTAAAAGGGCGGCTTTGGAGGGCAAATCGATCACGCTGCGGCTCCAGGAAATTTTTCGACGAGATCAAATTTGCTCGGCAAGATTCACCAAATTAGTCATTGTAGGCTTCTGATCTTATCTGGGAGGTGGTCCATGATGAATGCACGAGGCAATGCAGGCAGGCTTGGCGCGGGCAGCAGGCGGCATGTTTCGTCGCTATTCCGATGCTCTTCTGCGCTGGCGGTTATCCTCATGGCGACTGCACCTGCATTCGCCGAGAACGGCGCTTCGGCGTCGGCAGTCGAACGGATGTCCACGCCGGGTCCCGAAGCGGATGAGCTCTCTCGCCGCGTCGGTAAATGGAACGTCGTCAACACGATCTGGCCAACGCCCGGCGCCCAGCCGATCGTGATGACCGGGCTGGTGGCCGAGCGCACGATGATCGGCCCCTTCATGCAAGAGGTGATGCGTCCGGGGCCTGGCTCGAAAATCCCAGACTTCCAGCGGATAGCTTATTTGACCTATGACCGGGTGGAGGGCCGCTGGAAATATGTTTCCATGGACACGCGTTTCCCGGCGGGGATCATGCCCGCCTGGAGTTTTGGTGGTGAGCAGGACGGCAAGATTTCACTGCTGTTCGAGCCGCTTGGTTTCGTCGGGTTCGGGCCCGAGGTCGAAGGGCGGTTCACGGCCTCCGATTTCATCATTTCCAGGGATGGCGACAACCACGAGGTGGCCGAGCAGCACTTCCTCCAGGCCAATGGTAGCGGCAAGAAATGGCTCGCCGTGCAGTACAATTACACGCGTCAGCCGTAATTCATCAGCAAAAACAATAGGCTGCGAACACGTCGAGACGGGGCCGGATGCTCACGGTCCCCTGAGGCTGCCGGCGATGGCACCGACGAGCGGGTCGTATTTCGATTTCAGGGCTGGCGGATAGTCGATCCAGACCGTGCGGATGACACCATCTTTTCCGAACAGGCGGCGTTCGTAGAAGATGTTCCCGCCTTTGATGCCCGACAGTACCGCCCAGTCCTTGCCGGTCTTGCTGTAGGTGATCTTGTAGCCCGGTTCCCTGCTGGCCTGCTCGGCGGAGACGAAAGCTTTCGGGGTGTCATCATCGATATTGAGGATGCCTGAACAGATCAGGCTGGCGCCATCGGCAGTGAGCCACCGTTGTCCATCGCCATTGTCCGGCTCAGGCTGGCGAAGAGTGAAGATTTCATCCGGAAAGGTGCAGACAGTACCGAAGCGTGCGTTCGTATAGGTGAATGGCGCGGCAACTACTTCCGTCACCGCAACAGCCATCAAAGACGCCAGGATAGAGAAAAAAAGCTTCATGCGATGCCACGTTAGTCGATGACCGAGGGCGATCTTGCACGAAATCGGCGAAAAATCAGCCGCCGGTGACGCTCATGTGCCGCGATACCGACGGGCGGTTGGTGCGGCGGTCGATGATGAAGTCGTGGCCTTTCGGCTTGCGGCCGATTGCCTCGTCGATGGCGTCGGCGACCAGCTCGTTGCCTTCGGACGCACGCAGCGGCGCGCGCAGGTCGGCGGCGTCTTCCTGGCCGAGGCACATGTAAAGGGTGCCGGTACAGGTCAGCCGGACCCGGTTGCAGCTTTCGCAGAAATTATGCGTCATCGGCGTGATGAAGCCCAGTCGCCCGCCGGTCTCGGCGACATGGACGTAGCGGGCCGGGCCACCGGTCTTGTAGGGAATATCGCTCAGCGTGAACTGGCGCTCGAGTGCTGCACGCAGTAGCGACAGCGGCAAATACTGGTCGGTGCGATCGGCATCGATCTCGCCCATCGGCATGGTTTCGATGACCGTCAGATCCATGCCACGGCCATGCGCCCAGCGCAGCATTTCCGGCAATTCGGCGTCATTGAAATCCTTCAAGGCCACCGCGTTGAGTTTTACCTTCAGCCCCGCCGCCTGCGCGGCGTCGATGCCGTCCATGACCTTGTCCAGATTGCCCCATCGGGTGATCTGGCGGAATTTGTCGGCATCGAGGATATCGAGCGAAACGTTAATGCGCTTGACGCCGCAGTCGGCGAGCTCGGCGGCAAAGCGCGAAAGCTGCGATCCGTTGGTGGTCAGCGTCAGCTCTTCCAGCGCACCGCTCTCGAGATGCCGGGAAAGCTGGCGCACCAGTTGCATGATGTTCTTGCGCACCAGCGGCTCACCACCGGTGAGGCGGAGCTTGCGCACGCCCTTTTCGATGAAGACCGTGCAAAGCCGGTCGAGCTCTTCCAGCGACAGCAGGTCCTTCTTTGGCAGGAAGGTCATGTCCTCTGCCATGCAATAGGTGCAGCGAAAATCGCAGCGGTCGGTGACCGACACGCGCAGGTAGGTGATCGTGCGACCGAAAGGATCGATCATATCCATGCTTATGCGCTTCCCGTGGCCGTGAACGGCTTCGTTATATATGGCTATGTGATACGAGCCAACTTGCCATTCAAGATAGAAGCTCGCAATCTTCGGCAACATTCCCCAGCCGACAGATCATGTCGGAAGTTTCCATGCGGCCTTTTCCCTCGACGCGAAGCGGCGTAGGGAAGGACGGTTCTCCGCAGGATCCACCACCATGACAGCGCCAAAGGAACTCAGGGTCTCGAAGGACCGCAAGCTGCTTTCTGTGACCTTTCCGGGCCATCAGCCGTTCGAATTGCCGGCCGAGCTTCTGCGCGTCGCTTCGCCATCGGCCGAGGTGCAGGGCCATTCGCCCGAACAGCGCGTCACCGTTCCCGGCAAGCGCAACGTCACGATCCTGAAGATCGAGCCGGTCGGCAATTATGCCGTGCGCATCACCTTCGACGATTTCCACGACACCGGCATCTTCACCTGGAATTACCTGCATACGCTGGGTCATGAGAAGGACGCACGCTGGGCCGCCTATCTCGCCGAGCTGGAAGAGAAGGGGCTGAGCCGCGATCGTTGAATGGTTCCCGCGGACGCTTCCGGTCAACGCAGGATCGCCAGTATCTCTCGCCGGTGTCGTGATAAAACGGCGTGCCTTCGATCAGCCGGTCATCCTTGAAGCGCAAGACTTCGGCAAACGGCTGTTTGATGGTTGCACCATTGGCCCGCGATGTCAGCGAAAGCGTGCAACTCATGAACACCATGTCATCGTTTTGGGCGGTCTGAAGGTCCTCCACCGCCACGTCGCTCCAGATTTCCCGCATCTTGCGGAAAAGGGCGCCAATGCCGTCGAGGCCGTTCCAGTCACCGGCATAGGGCAGGGACTGCGGCTCATGCACGACAATCTCGGCATGGAATGCGCTGGCAAGCATATCGAGGCTCTCCGACCCTGATTGCAGGAAACGCATTTCAACATTGAACATGTTTTCAATAAGTCCCATGGCGGTGCGTCGCCGGTCGAGCGGTTTATCCATTTTCGGTTCTCCGTATCCGTCAGCACGATCGTGCAGGTAAGCGGTTTGCTCTTGTTCGCGTTCCCTCGACACCCGTTTCCTGATGACGACAAACGGGCATCGTGTCGTGAAAACGTCATGCATCTGGAGTAGCGCCGGCAAAGGTTTGGAGACGAAAACATGTCTATGATCACCAGCGTCGAACAGCTCGAAGCGCTCTATGGCCTGCCCGGCGAGGCGTCGGTGGTCAAGGAACTCGACCAGCTGATTCCCGAATACGCCGCCTTCATCGAAGCTTCGCCGTTTGCTGCGCTCGCAACCTGCGGGCCGGAAGGGCTGGACTGCTCGCCGCGCGGCGATCTCGCCGGCTTCGTCCGCATCCACGATCCGAAAACGCTGATGATGCCGGACCGGCGCGGCAACAACCGTGCCGATTCGCTGAGGAACATCCTTCGCGATCCGCGCGTCGCGCTTCTGTTCCTGGTACCGGGTTCCGGCACGACGCTGCGCGTCAATGGCCGCGCCCGCATCACCATAGATCCCGAACTCTGCGCCTCGTTCGCAGTCGAGGGCAAGCCGGCGCGCTCGGTGGCGGTCGTCGAGATCGATGCGGTTTATTTCCAATGCGCCCGCGCCATCCACCGGTCGGAACTGTGGAATCCGGCAAGGCATGTCGACCCGAGATCGCTGCCGACCCCCGGACAGATCCTCGAGATCACCAGCCGCAAGAACATCGACGGCGAGGTCTACGACAAGGAATGGCCGGAGCGCGCGAAAAAATCGATGTGGTGAAGGAATTTGGTGGTAAGGGAATTTGGTGGTGAAGCACTGGGCCGTCAGGCCGTCTTCAACACCTCGGCAACTCTACGCATCTGTTCGCCGATCATGTCGCATTGTTCCGGCGTCGACTGGCTCATCGCCTTCTCGATCAGCGCCATATGGACCTTCAGCGCTTGCATCAGCAATGCCTCGCCGGCCCCGGTCAGCGTCAGTCGCAGCACGCGCTTGTCCTTCTCGTCGCCTTCGCGGCGCAGCAGGCCGCGGGTCTCCAGTTGCGGCAAAAGCATGGTGACATTGGAGCGGCCGACCAGCAGGCGGCGGGCGAGATCGTGCTGCGACATGCCGGGATGGCGGTAAAGGTTCATCAGCACATCGAGCTGCGCCGGCTTCAAGTCGAGCGGCGCGAGCTTCACCGCCAGGGTGCGTTCCAGCACGTGGCAGGCGCGCGCCACCGCGACCCAGTTGCGAAAACGCGGGTTATCCCAGGGCAGGTCTTGCTTAATGTTCATGTTTGAACTATTATGTTCATGCTTGAACCAATGGATGGATCGCCACTATGGCATCATTTGGACTGAAGGTCATCCGCGGCACGTTCGGCGTGGCCGAGCCTGTGGCGCCGCGACTCACCGGGCGCGCCGCATTCGAGCTGTTCTGCCGCACGCCGCACGAGAAGAGCCTGAGCGAAGGCGAGCGCCGCGCAATCGATCGCGCCGCCGATTTCATGACCGAAGCGCGCCATCATCGGCTGAAGACCAGAACCGACTGCGTCATGGTGCATGAATTCCGGCCCGAGCCGGGCAGGGCGGCTGCCGGCACCGTGCTCGTCATCCACGGCTGGCGTTCGCGCACCGAATACATGCGCACGCTGATCGAAGCCTATCGCGATGCCGGCTACAAGGTGGTCTCGCTCGATCTGCCGGGCCACGGCCAGTCGCAGGGCCGCCGGCTTACCCTGGTCAGTGCGGTCGATGCGGCACGGGTTGCCGGCGAATGGTTCGGCCCGTTTACCGCCATCGTCGGCCATTCCTTTGGTGGTGCCGTCGCCGCCAATGCCGTCGCCGGTTCGATCAGAAACATCCCGCCACTGGCGGCCGGGCGGCTGGTGCTTATCGCCGCGCCGAGCTCCTTGCCTGCGATCTTTGCTGATTTCAGCCGCATGCTGAATGTCGGCTCGCGCTCGCAGGTCGCCATGGCCGACCGGGTCGAGCGCATCGCCGGCCGGCCGCTGCACGAATTCACCGGTGACCGCCAGCTCGCAAGCACGCCGCTGCCGACGCTGGTGATCCACGCGCCGGACGACCGCGAAGTGTCCGCCGATCATGCAATGCTCTACGCGCACGCCGGTGAGCATGTGCGGCTTCACTGGGCCGACGGGCTCGGCCACCGCCGCATTCTCGCCGACAAGGGTGTGGTGGAGCGCGCCGTTGGCTTCGTTGCAGGGCGGCGGGAGCCGTCTCTGCAGTGACCTGAATATCTGTTCTTGTCTGCCGGGTTCGACCGTCACGCCGCCCCGGTTCCGGCCATCGCCTTCCAAGCCGCCATTGCCCCGGCCACGGTCGCCAGAAGAGCTGCACGCGACGCACCGTCGCGCGCCTGGATCGACATGCCGTGCTGCACAGTCGCGTAGAAGGTCGCGGCCGTGCGGAAGTCGAAATCGACCGGCAATTCTCCCTCGAGCACGCCACGCTCGAGCCGTCTCAGCAAGGCTTCGCGGTTTTCGGCGCGGCGACGGCGCAGATCATCGCAGATGGCGCCGCGGCTTGAATCCTGGTGCAAAGCGCCGAGCGCGATCAGGCAGCCTTGCGGACGACCGGTCTGCGAATAGGCCTTGGCCGTCTGGCGCAGGAATCGCTCGACCGCCTGGCGCGCCGTCGGCGCCTTTTCCAGCGCGGACCAGATCTCGGTTCCCTCGACCCGCGTGTAAAACTCGGTTGCCTCGAGGAACAGCGCTTCCTTGCTGCCGAAGGCGGCATAGAGGCTGGGTGAGTTGATGCCCATTGCAGCGGTCAGGTCGCTTATCGACGCGCCCTCATAACCCTTGGCCCAAAACACTTCCATTGCACGCCGCAAGGCGGCGGTTCGATCGAAGGTGCGGGGACGGCCTCGTTCCGGCATGGCATTCTTTCTGTGTTGATCGATACATAATTCAGTTGACGTGGTTCAGCAAGGCTGGCAGATATTTATGTATCAATCACTACAAAACGGAGAAGCAAATGTCATCCAGGAGTTTGAACGGCAAGGCCGCCCTGGTCACCGGCGGCAGCCGCGGTATCGGCGCGGCGATCGCACGAAGGCTCGCGGCCGACGGCGCCGACGTGGCGATCACCTATGTGAATGGCGAGGAAAGGGCGCTTGCGGTGGTCGGGGAAATCGAGGCGGCCGGCGGTCGGGCCTTTGCCATCAAGGCCGACAATCGCGATGCTGCCGCGATCGAGGCGGCAGTCAATGAGGCAGTAAAAGCCTTCGGACGGCTCGACATCCTCGTCAACAGCGCCGGCATCTGGCGCGCTGCGCCGATCGATGCCCTGTCGCTTGCCGACTTCGATGAGACGATGGAGGTCAACCTCAGAGCCCCGTTCGTCGCCGCCAAGGCGGCAGCAGCGCATATGGGCGAGGGTGGCCGGATCATCTCGATCGGCAGCAATCTGGCCGAGCGTGCTACCGATGCTGGCCTGAGCGCCTATTCGGCCAGCAAGGCTGCCTTGGTTGGCCTGACCAAGGCCTTTGCACGCGATCTCGGTCCGCGCGGCATCACCGCCAATGTCGTCCATCCGGGGTCGACCGATACCGACATGAATCCGGCGGTCGGCCCGCACGCCGAGCATCAGCGCCAGAAGATGGCGATGCCTCGCTTCGGCACGGCCGACGAGATCGCCGGCATGGTTGCGTGGCTTGCCGGCCCCGAAGGGCGCTTCGTGACCGGCGCGGCACTCACCATCGATGGTGGCGCCAACGCCTGACGCCTGCGCCGCGCGTTCTTCGTCGTTTCATGGGGCCGAAGCGGAAGTGCAACCGCTTCGGCCCTACGACGTTGTGAAACTGTTCTGCAACAGACGTTCCGAAATTCATGGAAGCTTAACGAAATCGGTATGAATCAGTATAGTCACGCCTTACATCCGCCATGCGGTGGGCGAGACCGTCGAAGTGGTGCGGAACGGGATCCGGTTCAACCGGAGCGGGTGATCCATGAAACTCCTTGGAAACAAAGCAACCGTGCTGCCATTTGCGATGGCCGCGGCAATGCTGGCCTTCGGTGCGCCGCAGGCTGAAGCGCAAGGGTTCTTCGACATGCTTTTCGGCGGCAGCGTCAAGCACGGGCGGCCGAAAGGTGATTTTCCGCCGCCACCGTCAAAGTACAAACCGAAGCCAAAGGTGCCGGCCGGTAGCGGTGGTGGTGCGGCGCAAATCAGCAGCCCGTCCTATTACACCTACAAGAGCGATCCGCTGGTGCGCGTCGATTTTTCGGCGCTGGCGGCAGCGCCTGAACCGGCAACGCCGCAGGATGCCGCGTTTGAGCCGGCGGCCACCGGGGCTGCATTCCGCGAAGCCATTGCCGGGCTCGACGGCTATGACCTCTACGCCGAGAAGGACATCGCCAAGGCGCTGATCGCCTATTACTCAGCCAATCCGGATTTCATATGGGTGACGGGAACCAGTCCCAACAGCCGCGCCCAGGATGCCGTGCGGGTGCTGGGCGAGGCCGCGAGCTACGGCCTGACGCCCGCCGACTACACCGTCGAAGTTCCGGCAGCAAGCACATCGGGCAATGCCGATGAACGCCTGAAAGAGCTGGTCCGCTTCGAGATGGCGCTGTCGGCGCGCGTTCTGCGCTACGCCCGTGACGCACAAAGCGGCCGCGTCGATCCCAACCGCATGACCGGCTACTATGATTTTCCGCCGAAGCCGCTCGACATGGAAGGGGTGTTGAAGACGCTGGCCCATACCCAGCAAGTGCGCACCTACCTCGAATCGCGGCATCCACAGAATGCCGAGTATCAGGCGCTGCGGGTCGAACTGGAAGCGCTCCAGGCCAGCGCCGAAAATGAAGTTGTCGTCGATCCCAATCTGCTGTTGAAGCCGGGGCAGACCAGCCCCGAGCTGCCGAAGCTTTTGACAAAGATCGCGCGCAATCTCGATGACGAGATGGGCGGCGCCTATGGCGAGGTGCTGGCAAGGCTCGCCACCAGCGAGGTCTACGATCCGGAGCTGGTGCCGGTGATCAAGGCGGTGCAGAAACGGGCCGGCATGAAAGGCGACGGTGTCATCGGGCCGCGTACGGTTGCATCGTTGGCTGGAACGTCCAAAGCCGACAAGATTCAGAAGGTTCGGGTTGCGCTCGAAGAGTTGCGCTGGCTGCCTTCCGACCTCGGCAGCCCGCGCGTCTTCATCAACCAGCCGGCTTTCACCGCGAGTTATATCGACGATGGCGAGGAGAAGCTGAAGACCCGTGCCGTCGTAGGCAGGCCCACCAACCAGACTGCTTTCTTCTATGATCAGATCGAGCAGGTCGACTTCCATCCCTATTGGGGCGTGCCGCAGTCGATCCTGGTCAACGAGATGCTGCCGCGGCTGCGCCGGGATCCGGGCTATCTCGACCGCGCCGGCTATGAGGTGGTGAATGCGCGCGGCAAGCGCATTCCCTCCTCCTCGGTCAATTGGGGTGCCTACGGCGCAAAGATACCCTACGGCGTGCGCCAGCTGCCGAGCGAGGCCAATGCGCTGGGGGAGCTGAAGATATTGTTCCCCAACAAGCACGCAATCTATATGCACGACACGCCGCAGAAGTCGTTTTTCCAGCGCGACATGCGCGCGCTCAGCCATGGCTGCGTGCGCTTGCAGGATCCGCGCGGCATGGCGGCTGCCGTGCTCGGCACCTCGGTCGACTACATCGAGGACCGACTGAAGCACGGACATTCGACCGAGGACGTGACACGCAAGATCCCGGTCTATGTCGCCTATTTCACCGCATGGCCGGACCTGTCCGGCAACGTCGAATATTTCAACGACGTCTACGGCCGTGACACACGGCTGCAGCAGGCGCTCGACAGCACGGAAGCAGTGCGTTCGCCGGCTAGCTGAGAGAAGGTTCTAGCGCTGAAAGAGCGGGCGACGGAAGCCGGCTTCGCGTCCGGCGATCAGCCAATACACTAGGCCGGCGACAACGCCTGCCGCGGCAATGATGCAGATATCGGCCCAGCGCTCCGGGTTCGTGTCATCAGGTACACTGGGCCAGATCAGGGCGAAACCGGCCACCGCAGCCGCGGCGCCGAAGATCATATGCAGCCAAAAACTGCGCAGCGAGAAAAACTCGGCAATTAGCGCGAAGATCAGCGTCTGCAGGGCGGTCAGCACGATTGTCAGAAAATAGATAAACATGCCGAGCGGCGGCAACAGCAGCACCGCGACGGGTGTGACGCCCATGACGTCGAAATAATTCGGCGCATTCGGCAGCGAGATCAGCCCGCCATAGATCGCCGCCACCGCGATCAGCCCGACCAATACCGCAATGAAATAACCCGCGAGCATCATCAGAACGCGTTTCGATACGTGCTTTACTGTCGCCATGCCTATCCCCCATGACAGAAGCGCAGTCAGCCATCAAAGATGCCTTGGCGCAAGAGGATGTGGAAAGCCGGCGCTCAAGGCGCCGTGCTTCGGTGCGGACCGTTGGCGGACAGCACTATTCCGGCTGGGCTGTCACCGGATCGTAGGTGATTTCGACCTTCGCCTTGTCGTTCGTGTAATAGATGACGGTGTAGGCGCCGCTGTCCCAATCGACCTCCTTGATGTAGCGGAAATCGTCGCGCTGCTCGACCTTGGCGATGATTTCCGACAGCTTCTTGGCATTCTGTGGCGGCACCGGATTTTCGTCCGCGGCAAAGGCCGATCCGCCGACAAGCAGCACGGCGGCCGCCAAAACAAGTCTGGACATGGCTTTCCCTCACATTTCGATGAGCAGAAACTCGTTTCCAGGCAGGTTTGTTCCAGGGTCTGGAATGGCGCCCTATCGCGGCGATGCGCTGTATTGCGGTCAGACAGAGAAATAGCGGGGAGTGAGAATGGTGGGCGATGCAGGGATTGAACCTGCGACCCCACCCGTGTGAAGGGTGTGCTCTCCCGCTGAGCTAATCGCCCGCTCGTTGCCCGAAGGCCAAGCGCGCCGCGATATAAGGGAGGCCGGCCTGCGAAGTCAACCACTTGTCGGTCGGCATCTGGCGGTCTGGACCATGGGCCGGCTTCAGTCTTCTGCCGCGGCCATCAGCCTTTGTACCAGATCGAGCGTCAGCGAATCGAAATGCGAGATCACCGCCGACGGTTCGAACTCTCGCACATGACGGTCGGTGTAGCCGAAATCGACTGCCACCACCGGAATCCCGGCGGCCTTTGCCGTGTCGATGTCGGTCTGCGAATCACCGACCATCAGTGCGCGATGCGGGTCGCCGCCGGCGCGCGCGATGGTCAGAGTGAGATGGCGCGGGTCTGGCTTGCGGAACGGAAAACTGTCCTGGCCGCAGATCGCCGCGAAATGCCTGGTCATGCCGAGTGCCTCGATCAGCGCCACCGAATTGGCCTCGTATTTATTGGTGCAGATGGCCAGCAGGTAACCGGCCGCCTCGAACCGTGCGATCGCCTCGGGGACGCCGGGGTAGGGGCGCGATTTGCCGGGGATGTTAACGGTGTAATGGTCCAGAAACAGCTTTAGCAGGCGGTCGTGCTCCTCCACTGCCAGCGACCTGTGCTGCGCTGCGTGGGCGCGCTCGATCATCACCCGGCCGCCATGGCCGACGAAGCGCTTGAAGCCAGCTTCGTCGACGGCCGCGAGCTGACTGGCGGCAAGGCTGTGGTTGAGACTGTCGAGCAGGTCCGGCGCCGTGTCGATCAGCGTCCCGTCGAGGTCGAACACGATGATCGGTCGGGTCATGGCCTGTCCTGTGACGATTTGATTGCCGGCAGGCGATAACTGCTGCGGCCCGTTCAGGCAAGCCGGCTTATCCACCGCGGGCAAGGTCCTTTGACCAGCCCGGCAAAAATGCTACGAGCGCCGGAACAAATCGCGGGACCCGGCATGGATGCGAGGCAATTGAAGGTTGAGGCCGCGCGGGCAGCGCTTGCCCATGTCACGGATGGCATGCGGCTCGGCATCGGCACCGGCACGACAGCGGATGAGTTCGTGCGGCTGCTCGCCGACAAGGTCGCCACCGGCCTGACTGTCATCGGCGTGCCGACCTCGGAGCGCACCGCCGTCCTTTGCACCGAGCTTGGTGTGCCGCTGTCGACGCTCGAGGAAACGCCGGAGCTCGACCTCACCATCGACGGCGCCGACGAGATCGATCCGGCTCTGACGTTGGTCAAGGGCGGCGGCGGCGCGCTGCTGCGCGAAAAGATCGTCGCGGCGGCCTCCGCCCGCATGATCGTCATCGCCGACAGCTCCAAGATGGTCGAGATGATCGGCCGTTTTCCGCTGCCCATCGAAGTCAACCGGTTTGGCCTGCGCGCCACCGAAATTGCGGTTGGCGCGACGGCTGCAAACCTTGGCCTTTCCGGCCCTGTTACATTGAGGATGACGGGGAGCCAGCCATTTGTTACAGACGGCGGCCATTTTATCCTCGATGCATCTTTTGGCCGCATTCCGGATACAAGAGCGCTTTCGAATGCTCTCCACGCCATTCCGGGCGTGGTTGAGCATGGTCTTTTCATCGGGCTGGCATCAACGGCCATCATAGCCGGCGGCGACGGCATCCAAACCGTCCATGTCGCCCGAAAACCAGGGAGTTTTACCGATCATGATGTTGCATAACCGGGTTGGCCGCTTTTTTGCCATTCTGGCGGCCTCGGCCGTTTTCGCGTTTTCGTCGCCGGCATTCTCGCAGGACGTCACCGACGCCCATCTGAAGGCGGCGCGCGCCGCGGTCGCGGCGATCCATGCGACGGATACGTTCGACAACATCCTGCCGCAAGCGGCGGCGGCGCTCGAGCAGCAGCTGATCCAGAAGAACCCGGACATGCAGGAACTGATCGCCAAGACCATCAACGAGAAGGCAATGGGCTTGGCATCGCGCCGCGCCGACCTGGAAAAGGAAGCAGCGCTCGCCTATGCAAAAGTCTTCTCGGAAAAGGAACTCACTGAAATCGCCGCCTTCTACAATTCCGATGCCGGCAAGAAGCTGCTCGACAACGGCCCGATCGTGACGCGCGAGCTGGTGAAGGCTGCCGAAATCTGGCAGAACGGCCTGGCTCGCGATCTCGCCCAGCAGGTCGGCGAGACCCTGGGTGCAGCGGCGAATGCCAAGGCGCCGGCTGCACCTGCCGACGGTACCGCTCCGGCCGATGGCGCAGCTCCCGCGGACGCCACACCGAATTGATCGCGGACTTCCGAGCGGCCTGACCGCCACTAGACCAGAAAGCCCGGTGAGTCCGGGCTTTTCTTTTGGTGGCTGGCAGCCTACCTGTCTCGTTGTTTGAGGGGCAGGAGCTCAGCCATGGCCGGTTACGACTACGATCTTTTCGTCATCGGCGGCGGCTCCGGCGGGGTGAGGGCGGCGCGCGTCGCGGCAGCACTCGGCAAGCGGGTCGGCATCGCCGAGGAATACCGCTATGGCGGCACCTGCGTGATCCGCGGCTGCGTGCCGAAAAAGCTCTATGTCTACGCCTCGCAATTCCCCGAGCATTTCGCCGACGCCGCCGGCTATGGCTGGACGGTGCCTGAGGCGCGTTTCGACTGGCCGACGCTGGTCGCCAACAAGGACCGCGAAATCAGCCGGCTGGAGGCCATCTACCAGAACAATGTGCAGGGCGCCGGCGGCGAAGTCTTTCACTCGCGCGCCGTGCTGGTCGATCCGCATGTGGTGCATCTTCTCGGTGAGGATCGCACCGTTACCGCCGACCAGATCCTGATCGCTACCGGCGGGCGCCCGGCACCGCATCCCGCATTGCCCGGCCATGAGCACTGCATCTTCTCCAACGAAGCCTTCGACCTCAAGGAACTGCCGAAGGCGATCATGATCGAGGGCGGCGGCTATATCGCGGTCGAATTCGCCAACATCTTTCATGGCCTTGGCGTCGACACCACGCTGGTCTACCGCGGCAAGGAGATCCTCAGCCGCTTCGACATGGACCTCAGACGCATGCTGCACGAAACGATGGAAAAGAAGGGGATAAAAATCCTCTGCCACGCGGTGTCTGAGTGGGTTAGGAAGCGGCCCGACGGCCGGCTCGACGCGCTTGTCACCGGCGGCACCATGCTGACGGTCGACCAGGTCATGCTCGCCATCGGCCGCATTCCCAACACCGAGAACATGGGCCTGGAGGGCGTCGGCATCGAGATGACCAAGACCGGGGCAATCCACGTCAACGAATACTCCCGCACCAATATCGACAACATCTGGGCGATCGGTGACGTCACCCACCGCGTGCAATTGACGCCGGTGGCAATCCACGAGGCGATGTGCTTCGTCGAGACCGCCTTCAAGGACAATCCGACGGCGCCCGACCACGACACGATCGCTACCGCGGTCTTTTCGCAGCCCGAGATCGGCACGGTCGGCCTGTCGGAGGATGAGGCGGCAAAACGCTTTTCGGATCTCGAAATCTACCGCGCCACCTTCCGGCCGATGCGGCATACGCTTTCCGGCCGCGACGAAAAGATGCTGATGAAGCTGGTCGTCGACAGCGCCTCGAAAAGAGTCCTCGGCGCCCATATCCTCGGGCCGGATGCCGGCGAAATGGCGCAGCTTCTCGGCATACCGCTGAAGGCCGGGCTGACCAAGGATGATTTCGATCGTACCATGGCGGTGCATCCGACCGCGGCGGAAGAACTCGTCACCATGTACAAGCCGACTTACCGGGTGAGAGATGGTGAGCGCGTCTGACGCGACAAGAACCCATCGCGGCAACGAGATTGCCGCGATGGAAGCGCGTGAGTTTTTTTACAGCAGCGTTCCGCGCAGGATCACCAACGCCACCGAAAAATAAATCACCAGCCCGGCGACATCGACCAGCGTGGCGACGAACGGAGCCGACGCGCTGGCCGGGTCGAAGCCGATGCGCTTCAGGGCGAACGGCAGCATCGATCCCGACAGCGAGCCGAAGGTGACGATGCCGACTGGCGTGGCGCCGATCGTCATGGCGATCAGCGGCCAGTGCGGGCCGTAGTCGTAGAAGCCGAGATACTGCCAGAGCGCGATGCGGCAGACGCCGACTACGCCAAGGATCGAGCCAAGCACCAGGCCGGTGGGCAGCTCGCGCAGGGCCACCCGCCACCAGTCGCCAAGGCCGATCTCGCGCAGCGCCAGCGCCCGGATGACGAGCGAGGTCGCCTGCGAACCGGAATTGCCGCCGGAGCTCATGATCAATGGAATGAACAGGGTCAGCACGATCGCCTTTTCCAGCTCGCCCTCGTAGCTCTGCATCGCATTGGCGGTCAGCATCTCACTGACGAACAGCGCGCATAGCCAACCGGCGCGCTTCTGGATCATCGCCGGAAAGCTCATCTTCATGTAGGGCTCGTCCAGAGCTTCCATGCCGCCGAAACGATGCACGTCCTCCGTCGTTTCTTCGATCATCGTGTCGATGATATCGTCGATGGTGACGATGCCGAGGAGTTTGCCGTTGTCCACGACCGGAACGGCGAGCAAATCATATTTGGAGATCAGTTGGGCGACCTTCCCGCTGTCGGTCAGCGGCGAAACGGTGACAGGTGCGCGATCCGGCGCGATTGCCATGATCAACTCGTCGGGCTCACCTGCGATCAGACGGCGCAGGCTGGTCGAGCGCAACAGGACATGCGTTTGCGGATCGACGATGTAGATCGCGTAGACGGTTTCGCGCGTCCGC
The DNA here is from genome assembly GCF_040320985.1 of Mesorhizobium sp. M0571. Taxonomy (NCBI): domain Bacteria; kingdom Pseudomonadati; phylum Pseudomonadota; class Alphaproteobacteria; order Hyphomicrobiales; family Phyllobacteriaceae; genus Mesorhizobium; species Mesorhizobium sp. M0571. The sequence goes on along the minus strand of NZ_JAMYQT010000020.1, from coordinate 95,752 downwards.
TCCACCTTGCGGATGTAATCCAGCGTGCGGGCCACGCTCCAGTCCGAGGGCACGCTGACATATTCGGTCGTCATGAGCGAGGCGGCGCTGCCCTCGGGGTAGCCGAGAATGGCAAGCAGCGTCGCGCGCAACGGCGGCGCGAGGCCGCCGAGTAATTCGGAACGAGCCGGTTCGTTCAGATCGCGCAGTATGTCGGCGGCGCGGTCGACCGACATGGCGGCAAGCAGTCTGCCTGCCTTGATGCGGGGTAGCGCCTCGACGAGTTCGGATGCGCCGTCGAGTTCAGGCTGGTCGAAGATCTCGACCAGCCGCTCGAACGGCACTTCGCAGAGCAGCTCCGATGCCGTCTCGCGGGGCTCCCGGTTCAGGGCCTCGACGATGTCGGCGACGTGTTCGTTGGCAAGCACGCGGGCGATGGCGATGGCATCGCCGCCCGCGACAGGGGAAAATTCGTTCATGGCTCACTCTTTGCCGTCCGGCAGGACGTGAGCCGGTCAGGTCACGTCAAGCGGACGGCGGTTGCGTTCGACTGTGACTGTCGCCAAGCATGGCGCGGTGACCTTTCTGCTCGCGGGTTCGGGTGAGATTCTGCAAGCCGGCGGAACATAGGAGCGCGCCTTGCCGAGTCAATCGCAAGAGCAGCTGAAAACAGCAGCAGACCGGCTGGATCGCGAGACTGTGATCGGGCTACGTGGCAGGCTGGCCTGGGGATGCCGGCAACGACAGTGGCGCCGCGGCTATCTCTGCTTCAGCCGGCGGGGAAAGCGCAGCCATTTGTCCTCGGCCGGCCGCGTTGGCTGCGTGAGGATGGTGGTGAGCTCGACCGGCAAGCTCGGAACCAGCGGCTTCTTGGTGGCGACGCCGTCGGCGATGGCAACCACGCTGTGGTAGAATTCGGTGCCCGCGAGCGATCTCGGCGGCGCCGCCTCGTGCATGATCGAGATCACGGTTGCGTCGGGGCAATTGTCCTTGATCGCCTGATGGAAGGCGATCTTTCCATCGGGGTCGAGCGCGCCGGTGGCTTCATCGAGGAACAGCAATCCCGGCTGCTGCAGCACGATGCGGGCGACAACCAGCTTCTGTTTCTGCCCACCCGAGAGAACCTGATCCCAGATCTTTCCTTCACGGCTCTCATCGGCCAAATGCTCGATGAAATCGCCGAGGCCGGCCTTGTGCAGGGCGGATGCGACCTGCAGGTCGGCGTAATCATGCTCGGAACCGGGCAGGCAGACCAGTTGCTTCAGCGAGACCTGCTGCAGCTTGACTTCCTGGGCGGCGTAGAAACTCTTGACCCCTTCCGGGAAGACAATGGTGCCGCGGCCATAGGGCCACAGGCCGTTGATCGCCTTGATCAGCGAGGTCTTGCCGCAACCTGATTCGCCCTTCAGGAACGTCCACTCGCCGCGCCGGAAGCGCAAATTCGCGGCGCTCAGGAACGGTGATGCGTCCTCGCCCTGATGCGCCAGCTCGAGCTTCTGGATGGTCAGGCCGAACACCGGGTTCTGGCGGTCGTAGCGAAACTCGGAGCGGCCGGTCAGGCTGTAGAATTCCTGCGGGTGCTGGACGTTTTCGATGGCGTTTGCGAGTTCTGTGACGCGCTGGCTGTTGGCTCGCACCGCGGCTATGGCAGGCATAACATGTATGAACCATGAACATTGGCTGATCAGCGAGTTGACCATCTCGGAGCCGGTTATGTAGCCCTTGAGATCGAAACCGTTGTGGATGAAGGGAACAAGGCCTGGCCCGTAGGCCACGATGCGGGCACCGATGAAATTGTAGATCAGCTCGAACGAATTGTAGCCGGTGTTGACGATGTTCAGCCGCGCCCATGTGCGGTCAATGTCGACATAGCGCTGGCTGTGCACTGTCTTCTGCACATCCTCGCCCTGCGATGCGGCGACGTGAAAACTGCGGCGCAGGAACGTGATCAGCTCGCCGCGATAGCTGCCTTCGGCCTGCTGCATTCTAACGTTGAGCCGTTCCAGCAGCCTGCCCAGCTTGACCGCGATCCAGGTGTTCAACGGCACGTAGGTGGCGACCGCCAGAAAGGCGAGGACGGCGCTGCCATAGCTGCCAAGGAATTCCAGCCCTTTGACCTCTGCGGAGTGTGCAAGCAGTTGCTGGCCGACGAAATACAATGAAGTGGCAACGGCCAGAACCCCCATGGCGAGGCCGATGGCTCCGCCCGTCATATCCTTGATCGATTCTTGGATGCGCTGGTCGATATTGTCGGGAGCGGCGGCGCCTGACGAGCCATGCTGAGCGTGGAAATGCGTGTGATTGGCGTCAAGCAGGGCTTCGTTGAACTGGCTGTCCAGCCAGCCGCGCCATTTGCGATGCAACGTTGCGGATACCAGGCTGCGGATACCGGTAAAACCCGCATCCTTGAGCACGACCAGAAGGACAAGTATCCCGGCATTGGTCAGCAGTGTCTGAAGCGGGGTGGTGTTTGCGGCATCGTGGAAAAAGGCGATCGAGTTGACCAGCTCTCCGGACGCTACGGCAAACCAAACGCCTGACTTGCTGGAGAGCGCGGTGAGCAGCGCGATCACCAGGGTCAGCGTCCACGCTTCCATCCACCGGTCCGAGAACCAGTAGGCTCGCATCAGTCCCCAGAAGCTGCGCATCGACGATACGGGCGTCAGGGGCGACGGCCTTGCGGCACCGCGGAGCCATTTTTCCGATATTGAATGTCGCGTTGGTCTATCGACCCGAATCACTATCCCGCCCAAACGATTTTTCTTTTGTTACGCACAGTAACACCAATTGATCATTTTCCATTAGCTTTTCTCCAGCCGCAGGTGGATTGGCTCGCCGGCCGTTGCCGTCGAGCAACAGAATGAATGATCACGGCGCCATGCCATCACATGTCGAGAGGCGGATTACGTGCGCAATTTCAAAGGATTGCCAGCCTGCGCGGGTGAATTAAACACCTTCCCTCAGGGAAGCCGTTCGCACAGCTTTGTGAACACAAGGGCGTGGCCAGCGGCCGATCTTCACACCTTGAACCGGCCTGGGTACGCGAACTGTTCTGCCTTCAGCGTGCATTTTACGACCATGTCCAACCTCGTCGGCGGCCAGAAAGTGACTGTGATTCGTGGGTTGAACCGTCTTGTCGATACCTTGCCGCGGCCAAGCCTTGCCGGCACAGTCCATGACGCGAACCAGAACTATTAGATCGTGCTTATTTAGAGCGCGCACAAACTGAGTTTGACAATGATGTGCTGCGGATCGAACCTGCCGGGTGCGTTCGGGTTTGAACTGGGGGGAGTCCTTTATGCTTGCACGAATACTACTAGCCGCGACGCTCGCAACATTTACCTGGCTGCCGCAAACACATGCCGGCAGCCAGGCCATCCCGGCAAGTGCTGAAGGGCAGGTCGAGTTCAACACGCCGTCCGGCAATATCGGCTGCATCTACACGCCGAAGGGCGGCACCAGCACCTACGAGCCGCAGGATGGCGGACCGGAACTGAGCTGTTCGCGCGTCGAGCCCAGCTACGTCACCATCATCCTCGGCCCGAAAGGTCCGGCGACGCTGATCAAGAATCCTGGCGAGCAAGGCTGCTGCGGCGACGTCGCCAAACTGGCTTATGGCAATAGCTGGAGCAAGGGGCCGTTTTTCTGCCAGTCATCCACCAAGGGATTGACCTGCACCGGCAAGCATGGCCATGGCTTTTTCGTCAGCAAGGCCAAGGTGACGGTGAAATAGTCCGGCTCAGTTCGCCGTTTCCAGTTCGCCGCGTGCCTTGGCCGCGGCGACCTGGCGGAGCGCATCGGCAAGCGTATCGGCGTCCTGGGCTCCCATCACCGCATATTTGCCTTCAAGCAGAAAGCACGGCACACCCGATATGCCCATGCGCGAAGCGGTGGCGATTTCGGTGCGCACCGCCTCGACATCGGCGTCGGTCGGCAGAAGCGTTTCGACCACGGACGCATCCATGCCGGCCTCGCGGGCGGCTTCGATCAGCACGGCATGATCGCCGAGATTGGCGCCTTCCTCGAAATTCAGCTGGAACAGCCGGCGCACCACCCGGTTCTGAATGGCCTCGCCGGCCGTCCCGGCCCAGCGAATGAGCCGGTGCGCATCCAGCGTATTGGGCGCGACCTTGATGGCGTCAAAGGCAAAGGAAATCCCTTCAGCCTCGCCCAACGGCTCGATCCGGGCATGGATTTCGCGGATGCGTTGCTCGCTGCCGAATTTCGCCACCATGTAGTCGCGGCGGTTCTTGCCTTCGGGCGGAATCGTCGGGTCGAGCTGGAAGGGCCGCCAACGTATGTGAACGTCGATATCGACGGCGGCAATCGCCTTGTCGAGCCGTTTCTGGCCGATAAAGCACCAGGGGCACACGACGTCGGAGACCACATCGACGGTAATCGAGTTCTCGTCGTTCATCTTGATCTCCTGTTCTGAAGAGGTCACTTCGGTTTGCGCCACCAGGTCGGCAACTGATAACCGTATATGGGCGTCTTTTGCGGGTGTTCCAGATAGTTCCAATAAGCGAGCCATTGCTGGTTGTTGTGCTGCGTCGGCACCATGTAGTTGCCGGAGATCAGCAGCCGGTCGAGAACGCGGACGGCGGCGACATAGTCCTCCTTCGAACGAGCTCTCAGCATCGCCTCGATCGCCCCATCCACCGCCGGATCGGCGACGCCGGCGAGGTTGAACGATCCTTCGGCCTTGGCGGCAGCGGATCCCCAGCGCCCGGTTTGCTCGATACCGGGCGACAGCGAGTTGTTGAAACCGGTCGAGCCGACCAGCACCTCGAAATCGAAACGCTGCTTGCGCGACTGGATCTGGTCACCATCGAGGCTGCGGATGCCGACATCGATGCCGAGCTTCTCAAGGGTGCGCTGATAGATAGCGGCAAGTCGCTCTTCGTCCTGCGAGGCGGTCAGGATCTCGAAACCGAACGGCTTTCCCTCGGGATCGAGCATCGCGCCGTCCTGCACCGTATAGCCCGCACTCTTCAGCAGCTCGAATGCCGCCTTCAGCACCTTGCGGTCCTGGCCGGAGCCGTCGGTAACGGGCGGCCTGTAGGTGCCGTCCATGACATCTGCGGGCACGCGGCCGGGGTAGGGGGCCAGCAGGGCCTTTTCCTTTTCGCTGGCCGGGTGGCCGAGCGCGGACAGCTCGGAATTCTGCCAAAAGCTCATCGTGCGCGTGTATTTGCCGCCGAACAGATTCTTGTTGGCCCATTCGAAATCGTAGAGCATGCCGAGCGCGCGCCGCACGACCGGATTGGAAAATTTCGGCAGCCGCGTGTTGAACAGGAAACCGTTGACCACCGGCGGAATGCCGGTATCGAAAGTTTCGGCGATGACCTCGCCCCTGTGGAAGGCCGGAAAATCGAGATCGCGCTCGCGTTTGACCGGGTCGCTGTCGTCGTCGATGGCGCAGATGCCTTTCTTGAACGCTTCCTGCTTGGCGTTGGCGTTGAGGAAATATTCGATGGTGATCTGGTCGTAATTGTCGAAGCCGCGCTTGGACGGCACGTCCTTGCCCCAATAGTCCGGATTGCGCTTGAACACGATGCGCTGACCGGGCACGACTTGCGCCACCGTGTAAGGCCCGCTGCCGATCACCGGCTTTAGCGTCGTCCTGTCGAAGGTGTCCTTGTTGAAGGCGTGTTTCGGGATGATCGGCGTCAGCGCAATGATCAAAGGAAATTCGCGGTCGGCCTTGTCGTTGAAGGTGAAGCGCACACTGCGGTCGCCGGTCTTTTCGAGCTTGGCAATCGCTTTCATTCGCTGGCTGTAAGGTGGGCGGCCCTTCTCGGTGAAGACGTCATAGGTAAACAACACGTCTTCCGGCGTCACCGGCTCGCCGTCCGACCATTTGGCGTTGGGATCGAGGTGGAATTCGATGCTCTTGCGCTCGGGATCCATGTCGGCGGTATCGGCGAGCAGGCCGTAGAGACTGAAGGCCTCGTCGTAGTTGCGCTGCATCAACGGCTCGAAGACAAGATTGCCAAAAGCTTGATCCATCATGCCGCGCGCGGTGGTGCGCAGACTTCTCAGGATGAACGGATTGAGAGTGTCGAAGCTGCCGACGACGCAAGAGGTAATGCTGCCGCCTTTCGGCGCGCCGGGATTGACGTAGTTGAAATGATCATAGTCGGCCGGCAGCGCCGGCTCGTCCTGCATGGCAAGCGCGTGCTTCGGTTCCGACAGGGCCGACTGCAGGGAAAGGCCGACAAACAACATTGTGGCGATCAGCCAAACGACAACGCGGCCCATGACCGTCTCCTTCCCGATTCGACGCGCAGCATACATGAGCCGGTCGTGCACCGGCCAACCCCTTGACCCAATCCCTCGGCTAAGATTCGCAAGGCCCGGGCTGGATTCGGCATCGCTTGCAGTGTAACACGCCGTCCGAAGTCATTCTGTTGCCTCATTTCGGCAACAGGTAGCTGGACCACACGGCGCGAAAAGCCGGTTCCGGGATCATTTGAGAGGAATGCACGACATGACGAGCCTGAACAGCAACGCGTACCGCCTGTCGGTCATGGCCGCTGGTGTGGTCGGCTTTCTCGGCGCCGGGCTCCCCGCTGCTTCCGCGCAGCAGCAACAGCAGATTCCGCAAGGCTGGTTCAAGGCCTGCACCAAGCAGGAAGACGTCGACATCTGCAACGTCCAGAACATCACTACTGCCGGCAACGGCCAGCTCATCACCGGAGTCAGCCTGATCGAATTGAAGGGCAAGGTGAACCGCAAAGTGTTCCAGGTGACGGTTCCGACCGGCCGTCTGGTTCCTCCCGGCATCGGCCTCCAGATCGACGCCGGCAAGGCGCAGAAGCTCGACTATGTGATCTGCTTCCCGGACCGCTGCGTGGCGGAAGTGCCGCTGACCGACCAACTCGTCGCATCCTTCAAGAAGGGATCGGCGCTGACGCTCACCTCGGTCAATTTCCAGAACCAGCCGAACCCGATCAAGATTGCGCTGACCGGCTTCAGCGGCGCCTTCGACGGCCCGCCGCTGCAGCAGTCGGACATCGAGGACCGGCAGAAGAAGCTCCAGGAGTTCGTCGCCAAGAACAATCAGGATTTTGCCAAGAAGCTCAAGGAAGAGCAGGACAAGGCGAAGGCCGCCAACTGATCGACGGGTTTTCAAACCAACAAAAAGCGGGGTTCATGCCCCGCTTTTTTCGTTTGAACCGGCCGATTGTCGGGTCCAGCCATGTGTCAAGCCGGCCAAGTCCCAGCCCAGTCCCAGCTAACTCAATGTCTCGATTGGTGCTTCGGCTCGTAGCGCCCGTCCGACTTCTTATCGAACATCTCACCGATCTGCGGATGCCGGACCGGTTCGCCCGACCGGTCCTCAAGCAAATTCTGCTCGGACACATAGGCGATGTATTCCGTTTCCGAATTCTCGGCGAGCAGATGATAGAAAGGCTGGTCCTTGCGCGGCCGCACGTCAGCGGGGATCGCCTCGTACCATTCGTCGGTATTGGCGAATTGCGGATCGACGTCGAAAATGACGCCGCGGAACGGAAACAGCCGGTGGCGAACCACCTGTCCGATCGAGAATTTGGCTGTCTTCATCGCACTCACCACTTTAACTTCCTGAACGCCACGCATCCTGGAACACGCAAGGAACGCTCCAAGACTTTAGACTCTTACGCATCGGGCCGACAAAGATTGGCCTAGACCTTGCGGTCGACATCTTCGTTATTTGGCGCAGACGCCGCGTCAATTCAATCCCGAAGCGCATGATGCCGGGTTGAGCTTGCAGCACGCGGATCAAGGGCGGTGCCCAAGATCGCTATCGCCCAGCCGGGTTTCGCAATCCACCAAAAAATGCTGCAAAACCGCTGCCAGGTCGAAGACCCTCGCGCATGAAAAACGCGCGCAGCGGCGCAAACCCCTCAAGCACGCCAAGACCGGCGCTACGCGCCAGCTGGGCCGGCAGCATGTCGGAAAGCAACGACATGTTGAGCAGCTTGACCGCGCTGCTGCGCGCCAGAATGTCCGGCCGCCGCTTGAAATCATAGGCGGCAAGTGCCTTCGCGGCGCCTGGATCGGAGGAATTTTCCCGAACGATTCCAATCAGGTCTTCGATATCCCTGATGCCGAGATTGAGGCCTTGCGCGCCGATCGGCGGAAACACATGGGCGGCTTCGCCGACAAGGGCCACGCGGTGCTGTGCAAATCGCCATGGGCTCACCGCTGAAAGCGGATAGACCTGCCGCCCGGGTTCCACCGACACACGGCCCAGCATCGATTGCATCCGCTGTTCGACCCGCGTCGAAAGCTCGGCGTCGTCGAGTGCTGCAAGGTCCTTGGCGATATCCGGTTCGAGCACCCAGACAAGGCTGGACCGGTTGCCGGGCAGGGGAACCTGTGTGAACGGACCGGTCTCGGTGTGGAATTCGGTCGAGGTAAAGGCGTGGTCGCTGCGGTGACCGAAATTGAGCACCAGCGCCGCTTGCGGATAGGATCGGACCGATGTCCGGATACCGGCTGCCTCGCGGGCCGGCGACTGGCGGCCATCGGCGGCAACTGCCAACGACGCCTCAACCTCGCTGCCGTCGGCGAGAAAGGCATGGGCATGGTCGGCATCGAGGCGCCATGCCTCCACCATCGACTTTCGCCACTCGATGCCCGAATGTGCGCCAACAGCCTCGGCTAGCGTGCGGCTGAGGACACCGTTGGGCAAGTTCAGCCCGAATTGCTCCTCGTCGATCTCGCTGGCGCGAAAGGTCACTGTCGGGCTGCGGATCAGCCGGCTGGTTGCATCGACGATGCGCATCACCTTGAGCGGCGCTGCGTGTGGCCTGAGGCGGTCGAGGACCCCGAGCCGCTCGAACATCTTCAGGGCAGGGTTCATCAAGGCTGTCGTCCGGCCATCGGGGCCGGCTGCCTCAGGCCCTACCAGCGTCACGGGAAAGCCGGCGTCGGCAAAGCCAAGCGCCGCGATCAGCCCCGCCGGGCCGCTGCCGGCAACCAGTATCCGTGCTGTTTCCCGATGGTCCAAATTCGGCTTCCGGATTGCGAGGCGAGGCCTATCCGACCTGTTGGTCCATATAGGTCAGGTGATGCGTCTTGATCAACGCGGCGATTCGGCCCATTCGGTTGCCATGACCGGCCAACAAGACGATTTCAGCCACCTCGACCGTACCGGCCGCGCGATGGCGAGCGTTGCGCGCAGCCCTCGACTGACGGTGAGCGTTGTTGCTGGCATGGGCGTCGCCCTTGCCTGGCTCCTTCTCGGCGCGATGGCGATTCGTGGTGCCGTAAGCCGGCTCCCGGGCGCCGATGCACCCGGCGACACCATGCTGGAATACCTGCCGCAACTGCCGCTGCCGGATTTCCTTGCGCGTTTCTCCGCCCTCTGCCTTGCGCCTGCGCCGCTTCGCGCAAGCATAGGTGCGCAAGGCGGGGCACTCACCGCGATGTGGTTGTTGATGGCCATCGCGACCATGCTGCCCTCCGCGGCGCCGATGATCCGCACCTATTGCGAGATCGCAGATACCGCCCGGATCAAGAGGGAACCGATCGTCCATCCGCTGGTCCTGGTCGCTGGATATTTGAGCGTCTGGCTTGCCGCCTCGGCAACGTTCGCAGCCCTGACGCTGGCAGTCCATGCATTCGCGTCATCCGGGCAGATGCTCGATCCGGCGGTTGGAATTGCCGGAGCAGCCGCGCTGTCGATCGCCGGTCTCTATCAGTTCAGCTGGTTGAAGGAAGCCTGTCTGGAGAAGTGCAGAAATCCGTTCTCGGTCCTGTTCGCCAACTGGAGCGCCAAGCCCATTCGCATTTTCCGGCTCGGCATGGAGCAGGGCCTATGGTGCCTTGGATGCTGCTGGGCACTGATGCTGGTGATGTTTGCAGTCGGTGTGATGAACGTGTTCTGGATGGCGCTGATCGGCCTGTTCACCCTGGTCGAAAAACAGACGGCAGGCAATCTGCTCACGCGGCTGGCCGGTGCAATACTGCTTGTCTGGGCAGCCGCGCTGCTAGTAGTCTCGACATGAGGGGGAGATAATTCGATGACAGATGAAGGCTGGGCAATGAAGGGAGAGCTCGTCCTCTCCTGCAATTGCACGGTTTTTTGCCCGTGCGTGCTGTCGCTCGGCAGTCATCCGCCAACAGAAGGCTATTGCCAGACCTGGGCCGGATTCCGCATCGATGCCGGCCATTTCGGCGAGGTCGACCTGTCCGGTCTCAATCTTGGGCTGGTCATGGAAATCCCCGGCTATATGAGCCGTGGCAACTGGACTGCCGGCTTGTTCATCGACAAGCGCGCTTCGGTTTACGCTGTGAAGGCACTGACGAAGATCTTCACCGGCAAGGCCAGCGGAACCACATCGCTGCTCTCCATCCTGGTCGGAAAGTTCCTCGGCGTCGAGCAGGTGCCGATCACCTACGAGATGCGTGAGAAAACGCGCATCTTCCAGATACCGAGGATCATCGATGGTGCGGTGACGCCGATCGTCGGCAAGGACCGTGACAAGGATACGGTCGTCAGCAATTCGGAATACTGGATCGCACCGGAAATCATCGTCGCCAAATCCGAAAAGAGCAAAATGCGGGCCTTTGGCCGCAACTGGAACTTTGCCGGCCGTTCGGCCGAAATCTGCAAGCTGGACTGGCGGGGCCCGTGAGCAAGAAGACGACGGCCAGGAAAATCGCCGACCGGATTCCGCGGCCGAAGAAGAAAGTCACATGGCCGCAGGCGCGGGCGTTCTCGGTCCATCTTTTGACCGCGTCGGGCTCGTTCCTGGCGTTCCTGTCGCTGGTGGCAGCGAGCGAGCAGCGCTGGACGGCGATGTTCTGGTGGCTGGGCCTGGCGCTGTTCGTCGACGGCATCGACGGGCCGATCGCCAGGAAGCTCGATGTCAAGGAAATCCTGCCGACATGGTCGGGCGAACTCCTCGACAACATCATCGACTACGTGACCTACGTGCTGATCCCGGCCTTCGCGCTCTATCAGCGCGGCTTCATGGGCGAGCGCCTCTCTTTCCTGTCGGCGGCGATCATCGTGGTGTCCAGCGCCATCTACTATGCCGATACCGGCATGAAAACGAAGGAGAATTTCTTCAAGGGCTTTCCTGTCGTCTGGAACATGGTGGTGTTCACGCTGTTCGTCATCGAACCGGGACAATGGGTTTCCTTCGCCGTGGTCGTGGTGGCGGGCATCCTCACCTTCGTGCCGATCCATTTCATCCATCCGGTGCGGGTAAAGCGGCTGCGGCGCATCAATCTCGGCATGACACTGCTTTGGTGCGCTTTTGGCGCGCTGGCGCTGGCGCAGGCCGCCCTTGCCTCCTTCTACGACCAGATCGGCGTGCTGGGCGAGCAGGTGAGCGTTTTCATCAAAATTGGGATTACGGTCACCGGGCTTTACCTCGCTTGCATCGGCGCTATCATGCAGTTCTTTCCAAATCTCGGCGCCAAGCCGGATGACAAAAAAGCCTGATCCCAAGAGAGCCAAAAAATGTCCAAAGCGATCCGCATCCATGCCCATGGCGGTCCGGAGGTCCTGACCTATGAGGATGCCGATCCCGGGCAGCCGGCCTCGGGACAGATCCTGGTCAAGCACACCGCCATCGGTCTCAATTTCATCGACGTCTATTATCGCTCGGGCCTTTATCCGCTACCCAGTGGGTTCCCGCTGATTCCCGGCGGCGAGGCGGCCGGCGTGGTTTTGGAGGTCGGCGCAGAAATCGACTGGCTGAAGCCCGGAGATCGCGTCGCCTATGCCGTGACCACCGGCGCCTATGCGGAGCGGCGCGTGATCGCCGCCGATCGCGTGGTGAAAGTGCCTGACGGCATCGGCGACGATCAGGCCGCGGCGATGATGCTGAAGGGCATGACCGCCGAGTATCTGTTGCGCCGTACCTTCAAAGTGAAAGCCGGCGACACGATCCTGTTTCATGCGGCGGCCGGCGGTGTTGGGCTGATCCTCGGCCAATGGGCCAAGCATCTCGGTGCGACGGTGATCGGCACCGCAAGTTCGACCGACAAGATCGAGCTCGCCAAGGCGCATGGCTTCGACCACGTCATCAACTATCGCGAGCAGGATTTCGTCGCCGGCGTTGCCGCCATCACCGGTGGCAAGAAATGCGACGTCGTCTATGATTCGGTCGGCAACGACACATTTCCAGCCTCGCTCGATTGCCTGCGGCCGCTCGGCACGTTCGTCAGCTTCGGTCAATCGTCTGGGCCGATCCCGCCCTTCAGCATCTCATTGCTGGCGCAGAAGGGCTCGTTGTTCGCAACGCGGCCGACGCTGTTCGTCTATAATGCCAAGCGCGAAGACCTCGAGGCTTCCGCCGCCGCATTATTCGATGTGGTGCTCAGCGGTGCCGTCAAGATCAGGATCAATCAGCGTTACGCGCTCAGTGATGCCGGCAAGGCGCATTCCGATCTCGAAGGACGCAGGACGACCGGGACAACGATACTTATCCCTTGAACGCCCGCAGTTTTTCGGCCCGCCGACGCCGCGGTTCTTGCGAACTGCTCTTTACCGCTTGAGTTTCCGCTGAAATTCTTGAAGCTCTTTCAAGTCGCGAGGCGCTTACCGGCGACAGCGGGCCGCGCATACCATGTTAGCGGGAACACAGAACATGTCTGGCAAACCAGATGGAGGCACTGTGAGTGCAGATCAGGACGGCGCAAACCTGCTGGAGGTTCGTGGCCTTACCAAGATATTCGGCACGCTGACGGCGTGCGACCATGTCGACCTCAACATCGCCAGGGGCGAGATCCACGCGTTGCTTGGTGAGAACGGTGCTGGCAAGTCGACACTGGTGAAAATGCTGTTTGGATCGCTGGAACCGAATTCCGGCGAGATTTTCTGGAATGGCCAGGCGGTCAGGATCACCAGCCCCGGCGCCGCAAAAAAGCTCGGCATCGGCATGGTTTTCCAGCATTTTTCACTATTCGAGGCGCTGACGGCGGCGGAGAACATCGCGCTGTCGTTGGATGACGGCTCGCCGATAAGCACGATCGCGGCCAAGGCGAGGGCGCTCTCTTACAGTTACGGACTGCCGCTCGACCCGCTATCGCTGGTCGGCGATCTGTCGGTTGGCGAGCGTCAGCGTATCGAGATCATCCGCTGCCTGTTGCAGACGCCGCAGCTCATCATCCTCGACGAGCCGACTTCGGTGCTGACGCCGCAGGAAGCCGATAAGCTGTTCGAGACGCTCGAACGGCTGCGCTCGGAAGGAAAATCCATTCTCTACATTTCGCACCGGCTGGAAGAGGTCAAACGCATTTGCGACCGCGCCACCGTGCTGCGTCACGGCAAGGTGGTCGGCCATTGCAATCCGCGCCAGGAAACCGCGTCTTCGTTGGCACGGATGATGGTCGGCAACGAGGTGCAGGCCGTGGTGCGCGCGCCGGCAGAAGATATCGAGACCGCCTCGACCTTGCTTGAAATCCGCGCACTCACCCGCAAGCCGGCGACACCGTTCTCGATCCCGCTCAGGAACATCAACCTTAAGGTCCGCGCCGGCGAGGTGATCGGCATTGCCGGCGTCGCCGGCAACGGCCAGGGCGAATTCTTCGAAGCCGTCTCCGGCGAGGTGCTGCAGCAGGATGCCGGCTCGGTCCGCATCCGCGGCAAGGATGCCGGCGGCCTCACCATCACCGGTAGGCGCCTTATGGGCGCTGCCTTCGTCCCGGAAGAGCGGCTCGGCCATGGCGCAGCGCCGCGCATGAAGCTTTCGGAAAACCTGCTTCTGTCGCGCCATGCCACCGACGGCAAAATGTTTGTCAGCGCCGGTGGAATGGTCAAGAGCGATGCGATCTATGCCGCTGCCCAGCGCATCATCAAGGCGATGGACGTGCGCAAGAGCGCGCCGGATCCGGAGGCTGCTGCTCTTTCGGGCGGCAATCTGCAGAAATTCATCGTCGGCCGAGAACTCGACCGCCGACCAAGCGTCATGGTCGTCAACCAGCCGACCTGGGGGGTCGACGCGGGTGCGGCGGCCCACATCCGCCAGGCGCTGATCGAGCTGGCGCGCAGCGGTTCGGCGGTGCTGGTGATCAGCCAGGATCTCGACGAGCTGTTCGAGATATCCGATGCAATCGCGGTCATGCATAATGGCGAATTATCGAAGCCGCTGCCGATAGCCGAAGCGACATTCGAGAAGATCGGGCTGCTGATGGGCGGCGCCGAGCCCGGCCACGCCGAACACACGCTGGAGACGGCCTGATGCGCCTCGAACTCGTCAAACGCCCGCAGCGCTCGATGCTGTTTTCAGCACTGTCGCCTTTCATCGCTTTCGTTTTGACGATCATTGCCGGCGCCATCATGTTCGCGCTGCTCGGCGTCAACCCGTTGACCGCCTTCCATATCTACTTCATCGAACCGATCAGCCAGGTCTGGCAGCTGCATGAGCTGGCGATCAAGGCCGCCCCCCTGATCCTGATCGCGGTCGGGCTGTCGGTCTGCTACAAGGCCAACATCTGGAACATCGGCGCCGAAGGCCAGTTCATACTGGGCGGTATTGTCGGCTCGATCATCCCCGTGCTGTTTCCGCAGTTCGAAGGTCCATTGGTGTTGCCGCTGATGCTTCTGCTCGGCATGGTCGGCGGGGCGGCCTATGCCGCAATCCCCGCACTGCTCAAGACGCGCTTCAATACCAACGAGATCCTGACCAGCCTGATGCTGGTCTATGTCGCCCAGCTCTTCCTAGACTGGCTGGTGCGCGGGCCGTGGCGCGATCCGCAGGGCCATGGTTTCCCGCAGACCATCCAGTTCAACGACTCGGCCATACTGCCGGAGATCCTCCCGGATTCCGGCAGGGCAAACTGGGGATTTGTCTTCGCGCTGGTCGCGGCGGTGCTGATCTGGATCCTGATGAGCCGTATGCTGAAGGGCTTCGAGGTCCGCGTGCTCGGCTCGAGCCCAAGGGCAGGGCGCTTTGCCGGTTTCGGCCTCAGACGCATGGTTTTCTTTGCCTTCCTGCTGTCCGGGGCATTGGCTGGGCTTGCCGGCATTTCGGAGGTCTCTGGTGCCATCGGCCAGCTGCAGCCGGTGATCTCGCCGGGCTACGGCTTTACCGCCATCATCGTGGCATTCCTCGGCCGGCTCAATCCGCTCGGCATCGTCGCCGCAGGCCTTGTGCTGGCGCTGACCTATCTCGGCGGCGAGGCGGTGCAAAGCGCGCTCGGCATCTCCGACAAGGTGGCGCGGGTGTTCCAGGGCATGCTTTTGTTCTTCGTGCTCGGCTGCGACACGCTCATTCATTATCGCATTCGCCTGACCGGCTTTTCCGCGCCGAAGCTCGAGGCAGCGCCGAAGATGGAGGAAGCCCGCTGATGGACATTACCGTCAACATCCTCTTGACCATCGCGACGGCGGCGACGCCGCTGCTGATCGCGGCGATCGGCGAGCTGGTGGTCGAGCGCTCCGGCGTGCTCAATCTCGGCGTCGAAGGCATGATGATCATGGGCGCGGTCGGCGGCTTCGGCGCCGGCTATCTCACCGGCTCGCCGTGGATCGGGCTGTTGGCGGCGATCGCAATGGGCGCGCTGTTCTCGCTGCTGTTTGCCGTCATGACGCTGTCGCTGGCCACCAACCAGGTGGCGACGGGCCTGTCGCTGACGCTGCTCGGTCTCGGCCTCTCCGGCATGATGGGGACGAATTTTGTCGGCCAGCCCGGCCAGAGGCTGCCAAACCTCGATATTCCCGGCCTCACCGCAATCCCGATCGTCGGCAGGCTGCTGTTCGGCCAGGATCCGATCTTCTACATCTCGATCGCGCTGACTGCCGTTGTCATGTGGTTCCTGTTCAAGACCCGCACCGGGCTCACTCTGCGCTCGATCGGCGACAGCCACACATCCGCCCATGCGCTCGGCATCCACGTCATCCGCTACCGCTATCTTTCGGTGATCTTTGGCGGCGCTTGTGCAGGGCTTGCCGGCGGCCACCTGTCGCTGGTGTACACGCCGCAATGGGTGGAGAATATGACCGCCGGTCGTGGCTGGATCGCGCTGGCTCTGGTCGTCTTCGCCTCCTGGCGGCCATGGCGGGTGCTGGCCGGCGCCTATATCTTCGGTGCAGTGTGGATCGGCCAGCTTCATGCACAGGCTTTTGGCATTCCGGTCCCCTCGCAACTGCTTTCTTCGTTGCCCTATCTGGCAACCATCGTGGTTCTCGTTCTAATCTCGCGCAACAAGCGTTTGACGATGATGAACACGCCGGCTTGCCTGGGGCAGCCATTCGTTCCGGATCGTTGACAAACAAAAAGACGGAAGCTCCAAGGCTTAACTCAGAGAGGTAACACAATGAAAAGACTACTTATTGCCCTGATGGCGACGACGGCCGCATTGTCGCTGGCGGCCTCAGCCGAGGCGGCGGACAAGCTGAAGGCCTGCTGGGTCTATACCGGCCCGATCGGCGATTTCGGCTACTCCTACCAGCACGACCAGGGCCGGCTCGAGGTGGAAAAGGCACTCGGCGACAAGGTCGAGACCGCCTATCTCGAGAATGTCTCCGAAGGCCCCGATGCCGACCGCGCCTTCGAACGCCTGGCACGCGAGGGATGCAAGATCATTTTCGGCACGTCCTTCGGCTTCATGGACCCGGAAGTGAAGATCGCCAAGAAATTCCCCAAGGTGATGTTCGAGCACGCCACCGGCTACAAGACGGCCGAAAATCTCGGCATCTACAATGCGCGTTTCTATGAAGGCCGCTACGTACTTGGCCAGATCGCCGCCAAGCAATCGAAGTCGGGCGTCGCCGGCTACATCGTTTCCTTCCCGATCCCGGAAGTGGTGATGGGCATCAATTCCTTCATGCTCGGCGCGCAGTCGATCAACCCGAACTTCAAGGCGAAGATCGTCTGGGTGAACTCCTGGTTCGATCCGGGCAAGGAAGCCGACGCCGCCAAGGCATTGTTCGACCAGGGCGCCGACATCATCGTCCAGCACACCGACTCGACCGCTGCCTTGCAGGTGGCGGAGGAGCGCAAGCTGCACGGCTTCGGCCAGTCCTCCGACATGATCAAGTTCGCACCGCACGCGCAACTGACCTCGCTCACCGACGAATGGGGTCCGTACTATATCAGCCGGGTCCAGGCGGCGCTCGACGGCACCTGGAAGCCCGACAATGTCTGGCTGGGCATCAAGGACGGCGCCGTCAAGCTGGCGCCGTTCACCAACATGCCCGACGACGTGAAGGCGATGGCCGAAGCCACCACTAAGAAGATCGCCGACGGCTGGAACCCCTTCACCGGGCCGATCGCCAAGCAGGATGGCACACCGTGGCTGAAGGACGGCGAGGTCGCCGACGACGGCACGCTGCTCGGGATGAATTTCTACGTGAAGGGCGTCGACGACAAGCTGCCGCAGTAAGCAGCCGCGCTATGCCGACCCTGGTTCCGGTCCGCTTCGTCGGAACCAAGAGGGCGCCTTTGTGCGCCCTTTTTTCGTACGCGTCAGCTGGAAGCGGACTACCTGCTGGTATCAGCGGGCGACTATGGTGTGGACGCCCGCGGGCAGCCTGATGCGATCTGACGTGGGAGCGAGCGCAGGGCGCCCTTCCGTAGTGATCCCCCATATCTCGACGGCACCGCCCAACGGCGTTTCGTCATTGCGGTAACGATTGACGCCAACGAAGAGCTTCTGTCCCATCCGATCAAAAGCCAATCCTTGCGGCAGAACGCCTGCGAGCGGCCATTCGCCGTGTGGTATCAGCCGCCCTGTTTCAGCGTCCAGCTGATAGAGGCTGAGCGACGCGTGCTCGGTCCGGTCGCGCGAGCCGTCCGGCTTGCCGGTGCCGCGAAGATTGGACGTGACGAGAAAGCGGCCATCAGGGCTGAAGGCGATCGTCTCAGCGCCCCAGCCGCCAAGTGCGATGTGAGGCACGGTATGCCGTGCAGCGTCGCCCGTCGCCCCGACATCGGCGAGCCGGACCGTGGTGAGAACGCCCTCCTGAACTCCATAGAAACCGACCGTATCGATTCCCCATTGGACATCGGAGGTGATATAATGGCGGCCGTCCGGCGAGAAGCGGCCAACAAAGGGGAACTTATTCGTCTGGACGCGATTGCCCCAGGGACGAATGCCCGAAATCGCTCCGTTCTGCGCGCGCAGGACCTCGTAGAAGGCAACCTGGCCACGGTCGACGAGATTGACCGCAATATACCGGCCGCTTGGATGCCACTGCACCCAGGTCGCCTTCAACGGAATGAAACCCGTTGACGGCTCAAGGTCCAGACCGAAACTGGAGACAGGACCGAACCGGCCCTCCCTGACCGGAACAAAAGAGAGTTCGCGGTCGGCATCACTGGTGATTGCAACGATGAGATCACCTGCTGGATTGAGATGTATCGCCTGCGGTTGTATTCCGATCCGAACGCTGTCGACCACCGCCGAGCGGCCGCCATCCAGCCGCAACGATCGGATCGTGTCGCCTTGCTGCAGCTCATCGAGGCGGGTGGCCCCTTCGGGCCGTTGGCGGAAAGTCTCGGCGACGAAAGCGAACTGGCCGCCCAAGGAGATGTCGAGTGCTCCCGGCGGCCCGTAGGTCGAATTCGAAACTTCGATCATCGCGATAGAGCGGGATTTCTCCGCCGGCGAGGTGACGACTGAGAGCGTATCGCGATGGTCCAGGTCGGGAGGCCCGAGCTCCCCCGTCTCGTACACGGTCGGCACCATATCGATGTCGGAGAGTACAAACACGGTTCCGCCCCGATCTTCGGACGGCTGTGCGCCGGGAAAGCTCGGCATTAGAAAAAAAGCAATTGCTATGAGAAACCGGCGTCGCATCGGAACTGTCTCCATTTGTGTCATACGCCAATTTCCAAGTTTGCTTTCAGTCGTCCAATCGATATTTGGTATCCCCATATTCCTGCTGGTAATGACGCTTCGACCGGAGGTCGGTGTGAATCTGGCTGCAGTCGATCTGAACCTGCTTGTTGCCTTCGACGCGCTGCTCAGTGAACGGAGCGTGAGCGGCGCGGCGGCTCGCATCGGGCTCAGCCAGCCGGCGATGAGCAAGCGCCTCGCCAATCTACGCCGGTTTTTC
Source organism: Mesorhizobium sp. M0571 (assembly GCF_040320985.1). Lineage (NCBI taxonomy): Bacteria > Pseudomonadati > Pseudomonadota > Alphaproteobacteria > Hyphomicrobiales > Phyllobacteriaceae > Mesorhizobium > Mesorhizobium sp. M0571. Next base: position 76,767 of record NZ_JAMYQT010000020.1, on the reverse strand, counting down.
GCCGACGATCTCTTCATCCGTCACGCGGAGGGCGTGCGGCCAACCGAAAAGGCGCTCGACCTCGCCGATCCGATCCGGGCCGCGCTGCGTCAGATCCAGGATGCGTTGGGAGGTTTCGGCCATTTCTCGCCGGAGCGGTCGGAGCGCGTCTTCAGGATCGCGACCACTGACCATATCGCGGCGACCTTGATGCCTAGGCTGATTCCAATGCTCCGTTCAGCGGCGCCGACAATTTCGATTGTCTTGCGCAGCTTGCACCGCCAGGAGATCGTCGATTGCCTCGAGAAGGGCTCGATCGACCTTGCGATCACTATCCTGCCAGACGCGCCGACGACGATCAAACGTGCATCGCTCTTCCACGTGAAATGGATATCGATCGTCTCGACCGAACATCCTGAAATCCGCGACGGACTGACGCTCGAACTCTTCCTGAAATATCCGCATTTGCTGGTCACTCACGTCGGCGACCTGAAGGGCTACATCGATCGCCTGCTGGACGACCGCGGCCTAAAGCGGACCGTTGCAATGAGCCTGCCTTATGCGCTCGCCGTGCCGGCCATCATCGCCGATACGGACATGATCTGCACGTTGTCGGCAAACGTGATTCGCCTTGCGGATTGGCCGCGTGTGCGCTCTTTTCCGCTACCCTTCGATTACCCCGGCTATCAGGAAACCCTGCTCTGGCACCGGAAGAACGACAGCGATCCCGGTCACGCCTGGCTCCGGCGGATGCTTATCCGCGTAAGCGAAACAGTCACGTCCTAGCAGAAAGGCCCTCGCACCTGTCGATCGTCAGACCGCCGAGCCGTAGAGGTCATAAGCGTCGGCGCGATCGATCTTGACCGTGACGATGTCGCCGGCGCGCAGCGGCCGCCGTGACTGGATGTGGACCGAACCGTCGATTTCGGGCGCGTCGTATTTGGTCCGACCCTTGGCCGAATTGCCATGCGCCTCATCGATCAGGACCGGCAGGCGCTTGCCGATTTTCTTGGTGAGCTGCGTTGCCGAAATCTTCTGCTGGCGCTGCATGAAGCGGTGCCAGCGGGCCTCCTTGATCTCCTGCGAAACCTGCTCGAGGCCGAGGTCGTTGGAGCGGGCACCTCTGACCGGCTCGTATTTGAAACAGCCGGCGCGGTCGATCTTGGCCTCGTCCAGCCAATCGAGCAGCATCTCGAAATCATCGTCCGTCTCGCCGGGGAAGCCGACGATGAAGGTGGAGCGGATGGCAAGGTCCGGACAAACTTCGCGCCAGCCACGAATGCGCTCGAGCGTCTTTTCGCCATGGGCGGGCCGGCGCATGTTCTTCAGCACCTGCGGCGAGGCGTGCTGGAACGGAATGTCGAGATAGGGAAGGATCTTTCCTTCGGCCATCAGCGGGATGACGTCCGCGACATGCGGGTAGGGATAGACGTAATGCATGCGCACCCAGACGCCGAGCTTGCCCAGCTCTTGCGACAGATCGAGGAATTTCGCCCGCACTTCGCGATCGCCGAACATGCTGGTCTGGTATTTGATGTCGATGCCGTAGGCGCTGGTATCCTGCGAGATGACGAGGATCTCCTTGACGCCGGCATTGGCCAGCTTCTCGGCTTCGCGCAGGACGTCGGCGACCGGCCGCGAGACGAGATCGCCGCGCAGCGCCGGGATGATGCAGAAGGTACAGCGGTTGTTGCAGCCTTCCGAAATCTTGAGGTAGGCGTAGTGGCGCGGCGTGAGCTTGACGCCTTGCGGCGGCAAGAGGTCGATGTAGGGATCGTGGCTCGGGGGAGCAGCCTCATGCACTGCCGCCATCACGCTTTCATAAGCTTGCGGGCCGGTGATGGCGAGGACGTTGGGATGTCTTTCGCGGATGACGTCCGGCTCGGCGCCGAGGCAGCCGGTGACGATGACCTTGCCATTCTCCGAAAGTGCGGAACCGATGGCATTGAGCGATTCGTCGCGGGCCGAATCGAGGAAGCCACAGGTGTTGACGACGACCAGGTCGGCGCCGTCATGCTTGCGCGCGATCTCGTAGCCTTCGGCGCGCAGGCGCGTGATGATGCGCTCGGAATCCACGAGGGCCTTCGGGCATCCAAGACTGACGAAACTGACGCGAGGGGCGGACATCAAAGCTTTTCCAGATTTCAGGATTGGCGGCGCACTACCACACTTGTCGCGGCATTGGTATGGGCAGCGGCTGCGGCGAAACGCAACCGCCGACGTCGCCAAAGGCTGGTCGATTCGAATTCAAAGGCCGGCGTCGATGCGAAAATCCTGTCGAAGCGTCAGCTCACCGCATTGCTGACATGCGGCAACACTTCGACCGCGCCTCGATAGATCATGTCGAGTGCAACATAGAAGATGATCAAAAGGCCGATATAGGCGATCCAGCGATGGCGGTGCAGCAGCTTGGCGATGAAGGTCGCGGCAAGGCCCATCAACGCGATCGACAGCACGAGGCCGATCACCAGCACCTGGAAGTGATCGCGTGCCGCGCCGGCGACCGCCAGTACGTTGTCGAGCGACATCGAAACGTCGGCGATGACGATCTGCAATGCCGCCTGGCCCAGGGTCTTCTTACGCGCCTTGCCGGCCACCATATTATCGCTGTTGATATCGGAATTGGACAACGCCTCCGTCGCCTCCACTTCGTCGGCATGGGAGGTGCGCAGTTCGCGATACATCTTCCAGCACACCCACAGCAACAGGATGCCGCCGGCCAGCAGTAGGCCGACAATCTGGAGCAGGGTGACAGTGATCGCGGCAAAACCGATGCGCAACACCGTCGCCGCCACCACGCCGATAAGGATCGCTCTCTTGCGCTGCTCGATCGGCAGGCCGGCCGCGGCAAGGCCTATGACTATGGCGTTGTCGCCCGCAAGCACGAGGTCGATGGCGATGACCTGGAGCAGGGCCGTGAGGCCTGCGGCGGTGAAAATTTCCATCGACTGGAAGTCCCTTGCTGATTGGCCGACCGTTCGCGTCGAGTGCCTCGACGCCCTAACGTGTATGGTTCCCGCGCGTCAAGGGACTGGTTGAGACAAGGTCGGTAAACCGCCGGTCGCGGCCGCAACATACGGAGTTTGCGACGATCGACCCGAAACATGGGGCCAGAGGTCGCGGATGTCTAGTTGTAGAGGTTGTATTTGGGCCAGTCGCTTTCCGGAATTTCCTCGCCGATCCGGTAGCGGAGTTGCAGGACTTGCATATGGTCCGGCGCTGTCTCGCATTTGAATTTCAGCCGGTACCATTGTCCCTTGCTGCGAAAGGCAGCGCCCGGGCTCCTGATCGCATCGGCGCCCATTTCGGGCGTCGCAAAGGCGTAGGCGACGACGCGATCGGCTTTGTATTTGTGGTCGTCACGGGTAATCCGGTCGAGAATTTCGGCGTCGCATCGCTGCTCCAGCCGGGTTTGCGGGTCGAGTTTGAGCAGGCCGGTGCGCAATGCGCTGTCCATCGCGCTGGCCGGCCAAGCCAGCGCCATCCATGCAAGGACCGCAAAAAATAGTTTATTCATGGGCGGGAGAAGCACCATATTTGGGCGAAGAAATCAACCCGATCGTGGGCTCACTTCCTGGTCATCTCGACGCAAGTGCTACAATGGCGGAGGGAGTGGGATTCGAACCCACGGTGGGCTTGCACCCACGCCGGTTTTCAAGACCGGTGCCTTAAACCGCTCGGCCATCCCTCCAAGGTGATTTTTCAACCACTTAGGATATCGCGAGAGGGGCGGGTTCGAGCAGTCGGTACCGGATTGGCACCAGGACGTTCCCCGACCGGTTCGCGCTTCATTCCTGTAAAGCCGCATTCAATGCCAAGTCAACCACGCCGGCGGCAAGTTTCGGTGCGGGCCAGAACGGGGGGCGGTCATCGATGCGTCATGGCCAATCCGACTTGTGTTTTATGCCGAGTGTGGAAAATCGTTTTTAAAAGCCGCACAGACTATTAATCGTTGTGCGCCGATATGTTGGAGCGTTAAGCACGTCTAAGTAAAATCGTATTCTGGAGTTGATTTTGGCCGTACTTGGCGCTCTCCCGCCCGGTCTTCGCTGTAGACCAATTCGCGAAACCGACTGGGAGGGAGTGGTCGACTGCCTGTGCAGGGGCTTTCCGCAGCGTAACCGGAGTTACTGGATACAGGCTCTGACCCGTTTGTCGCAGCGGCCTGCGGTTGCCGAGCTCCCACAATATGGCTTTGCTTTGGAGCACGCCGGTCGGATCGTCGGCGTTGTGCTCACCCTTTATGCCCGTTACCAGGGGCCGGAGGGCGACGAAATCCGCTGCAACCTTTCAAGCTGGTCAGTCGACGCAGAATTCCGTCCCTATGGCGCCATGTTGGTCGCGGCGGTTCTCAAGCGGAGGGATGTGACCTACACGAACATTTCGCCGGCACAAGCGACATCAAAAGCCAACCGGGCGCTCGGCTTTCGCCTCTTTTCCAAGGGACAATTTACCTTCCTGCCGGCTTTGAATTCGGCGCAGCGATCATGTCGCGTGCTCGAATTCCGTCCTGATCTTCCGGAATTGGCGATGTTGTCCGAGAGTGAGAGATACATACTCTCGGAACACTCGGCGCTGGGCTGCCTGTCGTTGATCTGCATTTGCGACGGAGCAGCGTTCCCCTTGGTGTTGATGCCGCGCCGAATGTTGCACGGTCTTATCCGATGCCATCAGATCATCTATTGCCGCTCGCTCACGGATTTGAGCCGGTGCGCCGGTGCCATGGGGCGCTTTCTCTTGCGAAGCGGAATCCTGGTTTGCTTTGTCGACGCCAAGGAGCCGATTCCAGGTTTGTCGGGGTGGTACCGCCCCAACAAGGGGCTGAAATACTTCAAGGGTCCCAGACCACCCGCACTTGGAGATCTAACGTTCACCGAACTTGTGATATTCGGTCCCTGAATTTGCGCTCGCAGACACGCCAACGCTTAGCCGCAAGGCGCGTGCGGCACGAATGGCGCTGCTGATCGATAGGCGATGATTTTCATGCCGATCGGCGAGACGGTCCCGTGCCACAATCTCGCCCGGTTCCGACCACAATCGGTTAATACGGTGATAAACAATTCCTGCGCACAAAAGGATTGGGGTAGGGCGTCGCCGGCGTTTCTGGAGTGGGTGCTTTGGCACCGCTGACGTTCACGTTGCGGTGCCTTTGTCGAGACTGTAGGGGACAATCGAAAAATGCAGACCACGGCGCGCCCGCGTCTTCGTCGCGCTTCCGCTTTCGCGCTGTTTGCCTTGTCGGCAGCCTTTCTTGCGGCATGTGCCGGGCCGCAGCAAAAGGCGATGGTCAACAAGAAACCTCGCTCCAAGGAATATTTTTCCGAAGCCGAATACGGTGTGAAAGCCAGCCCGCGCGTGCTGTTCAAGACGTCTCGCGGACGCGACCAACTCGGCAAACCCTATCAGGTACGCGGCAAGTGGTACTATCCGAAGGAAGACAAGCGTTACGCCAAGGTTGGCCTCGCATCCTGGTATGGTGAGGCCTTCCACGGCCGGTTGACCGCCAACGGCGAAGTCTACGACATGGCCGATCTGACGGCGGCGCATCCGACCATGCCGCTGCCGAGCTATGCGCGGGTAACCAATCTCAAGACGGGCAGCTCGGTGATCGTGCGCGTCAACGATCGCGGACCCTATCATGATGGGCGCATCATCGATGTGTCGAAGCGCGCTGCTGAAATGCTCGATTACGCCAATGTCGGTACGGCCGAGGTGAAGGTCGAATATGTCGGCCGTGCGCCGCTCGAAGGCAATGACGGCCAATATCTGATGGCTTCGTACCATCCCGGCAACAGGGCACCGGATGCGTCGGACGGTCTGCCGAGCGGTGTCATGGTCGCCATGAATGGGCCGTCGCCGAGCCTGCCGGTGAGCGCCGCGGCGGTGCCGTTCCCCGGTCAGCTGACGAATTCCGTGCAGGCGTCGGAAGCAGTCATTGCGACGCAGGCACCAGCCTCCGGCGATGTGACGCTACCTGATTACGGGCCGATCGTGCCGGAGCGTCCGGAGATCAACCTGCCGGCGCAATCGCCATTCACCGTGGCGTCGCTGTCTTATGCCGATGAGCGTGTGCAGCGCGCCTCCAACGCCTTTGTCGCACTGGATGGCGCCGGCATGTCGCCCGCCGAGATTCTTCAATCGTGGAGACAGCAAGCTCCTCCAGCCGGGTCGCCTATGGACTATGTTGCGGCGGGTTCGTTCGAGAACGCCGCCGAGGCCGAGCGGGTGGCGGCGCAGCTTTCCAGCTTCGGCAAGACCGAGATCCAGCGCTCCGATCTCGACGGCAAGGACTGGTACTCGGTCAACCTCTATGCCGACGGCCGTGGCAGCCTGGACGAGATGCTGAAAGCCGCGTGGTCGCATGGTGCGCCGGATGCGCTTGTTGTACGCAACTGACCTCGGGCTGCCTGGTTTTTCCGTGCACGATTGATCCGCCAGGCAAAAGCCTGATAGCTTCGGCCCAACTTGCAAAAGCGCCGGCTGATTGGTCGAACTGATGAAATTTTTCCACCCTTTCACCGGGCTCATGGCGCTCGGCCTGCTGCTGCTCTCGCTTATGCCGGCCTCAGCACAGCTTTTCGAGACCAAGGCCGCGCAGGCCTTCATGATCGATGCCGAAACCGGCACCGTGCTGTTTTCCAAGGATGCCGACAGGTTGATCCCGCCGGCCTCGCTGGCCAAGCTGATGACGATGGAAGTGGTCTTCGACGCTATCAAGTCGGGGCGCATGACGCTCGACGACACCTTCGTGGTGAGCGAGAACGCCTGGCGCAAGGGCGGCGCTCCTTCGGGGACATCGACCATGTTCGCGAAACTCAAGTCGACGATCCGGCTCGAAGACCTGATCCAGGGCGTGACCGTGCAGGCGGCCAATGACGGCTGTATAGTCATCGCTGAAGGAATGGCCGGGTCCGAGGCGAATTTCGCGGCGCAGATGACCGAGCGCGCCCGCCAGATCGGCTTGCAGAAATCGACATTCGTCAATTCGACCGGTCTGCCGGCCGATGGGCAGCAAACTAGCGTTCGCGAGCTTGCGCTTCTGGCCTTGCATCTCTGGCGGAACTACCCGGATCTCTACCGCTATTATGGCCAGAAGGATTTTACCTGGAACAAGATCTCCCAGAGGAACCGCAACCCGTTGCTGGCCATGGATATAGGCGCCGACGGCCTTGCAGTCGGCGCCAGCGAGCAATCCGGATTCGGCATCGTCGGCTCGGTCAGCCACAATGGGACAAGGGTGATGGCGGCGATGAGCGGGCTGGCAAACGACCGCGAGCGCGCCGAGGAAGCGCGAAAGCTGCTCGACTGGGGCGTTCGCTCGTTCGAGAAGACTGAGGTATTCGCCAACGACGAAGTGGTTGGCGAAGCCCAGGTCTTTGGCGGCGCCAAATCCGGCGTCGCGTTAAAGGCAAAAGGACCGGTGGAGATCTTCCTGCCGATCACCAACCGCGACAAGCTCACGGCCAGGATCGTCTATGACGGACCGATTGCAGCGCCCGTGGAGGAGGGGCAGCCGGTGGGTGCGCTGCGCGTGTGGATCGGCGACACGCTGAGCCAGGAGACGCCGCTTTTTGCCGCCGAGTCGATCGGTGTCGGCTCGCTGCCGCAACGCGCTCTCGATGCCGCCAAGGAACTGGCCGTCGGCTGGCTGCGTTAGTGCGGTCGCGGTGGACCTTTTTTCCCGCTGGGACTATACGGTCCCCGAAGCATGGACAGAGGCTTTGGCGCGCGGATTTTTCATCACTTTTGAAGGCGGCGAAGGAGCAGGCAAGTCGACGCAGATCGAGCGGCTGGCAAAGAAGATGCGCGCCAAGAAATACGATGTGCTGGTGACGCGTGAACCAGGTGGCTCGCCGGGTGCGGAGGCGGTCAGACATGTCCTGCTTTCAGGCGCGGCCGAGCCGTTCGGCCCCAAGATGGAAGCGCTGCTTTTCGCCGCCGCGCGTTCGGACCACGTCGAACAGGTCATCCGGCCGGCAGTCGAGCGCGGCTCGATCGTACTTTGCGACCGCTTCATGGATTCCTCGCGCGTCTACCAGGGCGTCACCGGTGGCCTCGACCTGGCATTCATGGACGCCCTGGAGAAGGTTGCCATCAACGGCATGGTGCCGGACATGACGCTGATCTTGGACATCGATCCCGCCGAAGGCCTGAGGCGCGCTACCGCCCGGCGAGGCAGCAGTGACGGCCCGGACCGCTTCGAGAAGGAAACATTGGCGATCCACCAGCGCCGCCGCGAGGCTTTTCTGGCGATCGCCGCGGCTGAACCCGAACGCTGCACCGTCATCGATGCATCCGCCGACCCAGACATGGTGGAGAATGTCGTTACCGCCACCGTCTTCGCGGCCCTCGAGAGGATGATGCCGGCGCAAAACAGACAGGCGGCGCCGGCATGATTTTCGAACGGATCGCTCCTGAACAGCACGACACGCTGGACGGGGTGCCGGAGCCATCCGAAACGCCGCGCCTCGTCGGACATCTCCCGGCGGCCAACATGCTTGCCGCCGCCTATCGCTCGGGAAAGCTGCCGCACGCGCTGATCTTTGCCGGGCCGGTCGGCATCGGCAAGGCGACGCTGGCCTTTCACCTGGCGCATCACCTGTTGAAGCACCCGGTCTTCGAGCAGGCACCGGAAAGCCTTGCCGTTCCCGATCCGGCTTCGTCGCTGTTTCGCCAGATCGCCACCGGGGCGCATCCTTCGGTGCTGCATCTGACGCGCCCCGCGAACGACAAGACCAAGAGCTTCAAGACCGTGGTCACCGTCGACGAGATCCGCAGAGTCAGCCGCTTTCTGTCGCTGACCTCGCATGACGGCAGCTACCGGGTGGTCATCGTCGATCCCGCCGACGACATGAACACCAATGCCGCCAATGCCTTGCTTAAGAATCTTGAAGAGCCGCCCGCGCGGACATTGTTCATCCTCATCGTCCATGCGCCGGGCAGCCTGCTGCCGACGATACGGTCACGCTGCCAGATGGTGCGGCTGACGCCGCTCGACGCCGATAGCCTGATGACGGTTCTGGAGGGCATCGAGCCGCCGCCGCCGGAGGATCCCGCAGCGCGCGCGGCGCTGGCGGAACGGGCAGGGGGCAGCGCCCGCAACGCGATTTTGTTGACGCAATATGGCGGGCTGGAAATCGCCTCCACCCTCGACGCCCTGGTGATGGTCCAAAAAATAGATGTCGCCGGCGCCTACCGTCTTGCCGAGGCGGTCGCCGCCCGTGACCAGGCGATCCCATTCGACATCTTCAATCGCCGAGCGCTTGATCTGCTGTCGGCCGGCGCCAGCCAGGCCGCGCTGGCCGGCGATCTCGCGCGGGCCAAAACGCTGTCGGATACTTGGCACGAGGCTTTGAACGCTATATCTGAAACCGAGACCTACAATCTCGACAAGAAGCAGCACGCCCTGACCATGATCGACCGCCTGAATTCTGCAATGCGAATGTGACGGCCGCTGGCGTGGCTTTGATGTCCCTGAGCGTTGATCCCAACCAATGGCAGGAACTTCGAATCCACCACATTGGCGTCGGATGGCAATTGCCGTTTCGATGCGATATCTCACCGCGACATCTTTCATTCTGACATTCATGACGGCTCATCCATGTCACGCGAAAAATACTACGTCACGACGCCGATTTTCTATCCGAACGGCAAGCCGCATATCGGCCATGCCTACAATGTGATCGCCAGCGACACGCTTGCCCGCTTCCAGCGGCTCGACGGCAAGGACGTCTTCTTCGTCTCGGGGACCGACGAGCACGGCTTGAAGATGCAGCAGACGGCGGACGCCGAAGGCCTGACGCCGAAGGTGCTTGCCGATCGCAATTCGGCGATCTTCCGTTCGATGCTCGAAGCGACCGGCTGCTCGAACGACGTTTTTATCCGAACTACCGAGGAGCGGCACTACAAGGCCTGCCAGGCGATCTGGACACGCATGGCTGAGAATGGCGACATTTACCTCGACCGCTACAGCGGCTGGTATTCGGTGCGGCAGGAAGCCTATTTCGACGAGGCCGAAACCAAGGTCGGCGACGACGGCGTGCGCCGTGAACCGCTCGGCTCGCCCGTCGAATGGACCGAAGAAGAAAGCTACTTCTTTCGGCTTTCCGCCTATCAGGACAGGCTGCTCGCACTGTACGAGAACAGCCCCGAATTCGTCGGACCGGCGGAGCGGCGCAATGAGATCGTCAGCTTCGTCAAATCCGGCCTGAGGGATCTGTCCATCTCGCGCACCACGTTCAAATGGGGCGTGCCGGTGCCGGGAGACGACAAGCATGTGATGTATGTCTGGGTCGACGCCTTGACCAACTACATCACCGCCGCCGGTTATCCGGATCCGGCCAATGAGAGATGGTCTTTCTGGCCGGCAAACGTCCACGTCATCGGCAAGGATATCGTGCGCTTCCACGCGGTCTACTGGCCGGCTTTCCTGATGTCGGCTGGCATCGAATTGCCGAAGCGCGTGTTCGCGCATGGTTTTTTGTTCAACCGCGGGGAGAAAATGTCGAAGTCGGTCGGCAACGTCATCGACCCGTTCGCCATGATCGAGCATTACGGGCTCGACCAGGTGCGCTATTTCTTCCTGCGCGAAGTGCCGTTCGGCCAGGACGGCAGCTACAGCCATGATGCGATCGTCAACCGCACCAATGCCGACCTTGCCAACGATCTCGGCAATCTGGCACAGCGCTCGCTGTCGATGATCGCCAAGAACTGCGGCGGCGTGGTGCCGAAGCGTGGCCAATTGAGCGACGCCGACAAGGCGATCCTCGATCAGGCAGATGTCGCCCTTGTCACGGCGCGCAGGACGATGGCCGACCAGGGTATCCATCTGGCGCTGGCGGCGATCTTCGGCGTGGTGGCCGAAGCCAACCGCTATTTCGCCGGGCAGGAGCCGTGGGCGCTGAAGAAGACCGATCCGGCACGCATGGAAACGGTGCTGTGGACGACGGCTGAGGTGATCCGGCGTGTCGGGTTGCTGTGCCAGCCCTTTATTCCAGACTCGGCGGCAAAGCTGCTCGATCTTTTGGCGGTGCCGGCAGACAGCCGTAATTTTGAGCATGTCGCGGAAGGCGATGCGCTGGTACCCGGCACGGCGCTGCCGGTGCCGGAACCGGTGTTTCCACGTTATGTCGAACAGCCGGACGCGAACGCCTGATGCTGGTCGACAGCCATTGCCATCTCGACTTTCCGGATTTCGCCGAGGAGCGGGCGGCTATCGTCGCCCGCGCCCTCGCGGCCGGGGTGGGACGTATGGTGACGATCTCGACACGGGTGAAGCGTTTTCAACAAATAGTTGATATTGCAGAGACTTTCGACGATGTCTATTGCTCTGTCGGCACTCATCCGCACAATGCGGCTGAAGAGCTTGATGTCACGGTTGAGGATCTGGTCCGGCTGTCCGCTCATCGCAAAGTGGTGGCGATCGGCGAGGCCGGGCTCGACTATTTCTACGATCACGCGCCGCGCAATGCACAGGCGCAGGGCTTTCGCACCCACATCGCCGCCGCGCGCGAGACCGGTCTGCCGCTGGTCATCCATTCCCGCGACGCCGACGACGACATGGCTGATATTCTCGAAGAGGAAACAGGGAAGGGCGCCTTCCCCTTCATCCTGCACTGTTTTTCGTCGGGGCACAGGCTGGCCGAGATCGGCGTAGCGCTCGGCGGCTATGTTTCCTTTTCGGGTATCCTGACCTTCAAGAACTCCGCCGAGCTGCGCGCCATCGCCGCCGATCTGCCGCACGACCGTCTGCTGGTCGAAACCGACGCGCCGTATCTGGCGCCGATCCCGTTTCGCGGCAAGCGCAACGAGCCTGCCTTTGTCGCGCATACAGCCAAGGTGCTGGCCGAGACGATCGGCGTCAGCGACGCCGAGATCGCGACCGTCACCACGGATAATTTCTTCCGGTTGTTCAGGAAAATGCCGCGCCCGAGCGCGCCGGGCGCCTGACGCATGAGCGACCGGTTGCGCCTTACCGTCCTCGGCTGCGGCTCATCGCCAGGCACGCCGCGCATCACCGGCGACTGGGGCAATTGCGATCCCGCGAACCCCCGGAACCGGCGCATGCGCACCGCAGCGCTGGTCGAGCGGATCGCGGCGAATGGCGCCCGGACCACTGTCGTCATCGACACCGGCCCGGATTTCCGCGAGCAGATGCTGCTGGCATCGGTCAGGCGCATCGATGCGGTCATCTATACGCATCCGCACGCCGACCATATCCACGGCATCGACGATTTGCGTGGCTTCGTGATCGAGCAGCGCCACCGGATCGACATCCATGCCGACCAGGCCACCATGCTGCGGCTGCGGGAAGCGTTTCGCTACTGTTTCGAAACGCCGAAAGGCAGTTCGTACCCGCCGATCGTCAACGCCCATATCATTGACCACGCCAGGCCGGTGGTGATCGGAGGCGAGGGCGGTGCCCTCACCCTCGAACCGCTGCCGCAGATCCATGGCGACATCATCTCGCTGGGTTTTCGTATCGGCAATCTCGCTTATTGTCCTGACATAAGCGACTTTCCCGAAGCGACCGCCGAGCGTCTGCAAGGGCTGGACATGCTGGTCATCGATGCGCTGCAGTACACCATCCATCCGAGTCATCTGTCGCTTGGCCAGGCGCTTGGCTGGATCGAAAGACTGGCGCCGAAGAACGCCGTGCTGACGCATATGCATGTGCCGCTCGACTACGCCACGGTGATGGCCGAGACGCCGGTCAACGTCGAGCCTGCCTATGACGGCATGAGGATCGAAATCCCTTACAAATCAGCGTGAAGGACCAAGTTTTTCATGGCTGGGTTCCAGGATTAGGTCTCGCGAGATGCATGAAACCAATTCTCGCTCCAAAACCGCCCAGCGGCTCGCTTATGCTATCTCCACGCCACATCCTATCGGCCATGTCAGTTCCATAATCTATCTTATGCGACTGAAGCTTGTAGCCATTTTAGGAATGCGACGGTTGAGCAAGTTAGAGACGCGACATTTTCCAGCGTCTCTCCCGCTTCAACGTGATCGCCGATCGTGTCCCAGTGCCCCGGCCGTATGGCGCAAGCGAGGCTTGCAGAGATCGCGCACGCTCGTTCTCATGACGTGCGCTCAAAGCTAAACTTCTTGAGCGCCGCATTGCAGTTCTAGTTGGAGTGAGATCGCAAACATTCGCAACAGCATGCTAAGTTGCGAATCATGAAGAGACTTTGGTCGTTTGCAGGTTTTGTCTTCGCTGTCGCCTGCGCATTCACCGACACGCGAGCGCAGGATCTCAATCATGCTCCAGGCGAGAATGACCTGGCTTTCGCGAAACGTGTTGTTGGGTTCGCGGACAACGCTGACCCGCACACGACAGCCGTGACCTGGAAAGGGCTCCAGACGCTGTTCGTCGATTACCAGACCACTGAGGAATATCCGGAACGCCCACTCGTCGCGCTACAGCAGCAGCCCAACGGGTACCGTGCAATCCAGGTCACGGTTGGCGAACACGAAGGCGGCACGCCGGAGATTACAGCGCTCGGCCTCGTCAACGCCGATCACGATCCGGCAAAGGAGCTGATCGTCATACTTGCCTGGCCAGTGTCGCACTACGATGTCTCGGGGACGCTCTATGAAGTTCGCTTCTTCGACACCCCCAAACCGGGTCAGAAAGCGTTGACCCAATTGAAAGTGAGCCAAAAGTTCGACGCCACCTGCGACTGCGGATGGCGCGACGGCACGACAAAGCGTTTCCGCTTCAAGACGATCAGGGCGGTCAAGGCTGAATTGAAGCGCTTGGGCTATTAGCCGCCGGCGAGGGCTCGCTTCCCGGATGCTGCCCTCGCCTGTCTGCTGACCGGCAACGCCACGAGCACCGGCGCAGGCTGGGTCGCTCGTCAGAATTCCATATCGCCGAAGTCACCGCCATTATCGGAGCCAGCATCGTCTGGCTGGCCAGCTTCGTCTGATTGGGGTGCCGGCTGTTCGGCTGCCTGCGCTTCGTTGCCACCAAACATGCCGGCGATCGCGTTGCCGAGCAGCACGCCGCCGGCCACGCCCATCGCAGTCTGCGCGGCGCCGGCAAGGAACCCGCCGCCTGCCCGTTGTGGCGGATCTTGCGGCTCCTCCGTTGCAGCGGAGGCCGTGTGCCCTACCCGCGGAACCGAGCCTGTGCGCCTGCCTCCGCTGCGGCCGAAGAAGCCGCTGAGCGGTCCACCGCCGGCCGGCTGCCGCGCCTGCTCTTCCAGTTCTTCGATGCGCGCCTGCGCTGCGTTCAGGGCCTGTTCCTGCACCACGATCGTCTGTGCCATGTAATATGGCGCCCCAGGCTGCTGGGTGAGCTGGTCCTGGATGAAGCGCTCTGCTTCGGCATCGCGCGGCGGCGCCTGGCGCTCGACATTTGCCAGCTTCTCGAAGAGCTGTCCGATCGCCTGCTGGTCGTTTCTGTCCATGATGTACTACTCCGGTCTTGGTCTGACGCGTCTATTCGCGCTCGCCGGTGAAGTTCAGCAGCAGCTGAAAGATGTTGATGAAGTTCAGATAGAGCGAGAATGCGCCGAAGACGGCGAGCTTTTGCTGCGTTTCCGCGCCGAAGTTTTCGGCGTACTGCTCCTTGATCGTCTGCGTGTCCCAGGCGGTGAGCCCGACGAAGACGGCGATGCCGATCACCGAGATCGCAAACTGCAGCGCGGTCGAGCCCAGGAAGATGTTGACGATGCTGGCGATCACCACGCCGATCAGGCCCATGATCAGAAAGGACGAGAACTGCGTCAGGTCGCGTTTGGTCGTGTTGCCGTAAAGGCTGGTCGCACCGAACATGGTGGCGGCGATGAAGAAGGTGCGCGCGATGCTGGTGCCGGTAAAGACCAGGAACACGGAAGCCAGCGACAGGCCCATGACCGCACAGAAAGCCCAGAACATCGCCTGCGCGCCGGCTGCCGACATCGTCTGCATCCGGAATGAGAACAGCAGCACAAAGGCCAGCGGCGCCAGCATCACCACCCATTTCAGCGGAGTGGAGAAGATCGGCACGTAAAGGGCGGGCGTGGAAGACACCACGAACGCGATCAAGCCGGTGACGACGAGGCCAAGGCCCATGTAGTTATAGACGCGCAGCATGTGCCGGCGCAGGCCCTCGTCATAGACTGCTCCGGCTCGGGCTCCGGCCCCGATATATCCCAGATTGTTCATTTGGTTCTCCTTCTTCGAGGTAGTCGATTAGTAAAGCGTTCTGGCGAGCGCTTCGGCCGTGCGATCGAGGCCCTGGACGCCGCTACGTGCGACGACTGCGTAGGCGACCTCGCCGATCTGGAAATAGGCCGAGGAAACTTCGCCCGACGGAACGACAGTCGGCCTGACGACGTCGAATGTTCCGGGCCGGATAGCGAACAGCGAGAGCAGGCCCATCTCCCTTGTCTCGACAGCCATCTCGACGCTCGGGCCGAACTGTGACGGGTAGATCTGCACGTCACGGACTTTCCAGTCCTTTGGCAGTGACGGCATAATGATCGCCGTGGCAGCGCGGATTTCGTCGGCATTGTAGTTGGGCGCTTCGGATTGCGACGACATGGCTTCGCGCACGAGCGTCGTCCGGTGCGCCCGGATCGCCTCCTCCACAAAAGCGGGCGGATGGGTCGAGGCGACGACTTCCGTCACCGATATCGGTCCGATGAGCCCATTCGCAAGCCAGCCGGCGGCAACGAAAACAGCGACCGCCGCCGCCCGCTGCAAAGCACCGAGAACGCGGCCGCGCGCCAAGCCTCGCTCCAGCCGCCGTGCCGCATCGGTCGTTCTCGGCTGCGCCATGGCCTTCGATCCGGCAAGCGCCACGCGCAGCTCGTCACGCGTCCGGAGATCGGACATCACGCGCGCCGCCGCTTGCGGGCGCGCGGAAAGAAATGCTTCGACCTCGATGCGCCGCGCAACGTCCAGCTGATCGTCGACGTAGGCATAGAGATCGGTATCGGTCACAGGATCGCGCAGTTGGTTCATCATCGACCTCCGACGATCTTCAGATGGCCTTTCGTGCATGCCGGTGCCGCGTCCTCCATCTCGCGGAGGGCCGCACGCGCTCTGCCGATGCGCGACATCAGCGTGCCAAGCGGCACGCCGCTGACCTCGGCCGCCTCGCTGTAGCTAAGCCCCTCGATGGCAACGAGATCCAGCGCGCAACGTTGCTCTTCCGGCAATGTGAAAAAGGCGTCGCGCACCTGTGCCAGACGAACTGAATGTTCCTGGGGAGCCTGGACGCTGGCCTCGGCGAGATAGCCGGCCTGCTCGACGCGCATCGCTTCGGATTTGCGGGATCGCAAGCCGTCGATGAACGCATTGTGGACGATCGACAGCAGCCATACGCGAAGATTTCCGCCGGAGCGAAAGCTGCCGCGTCGCTCATAGGCGCGCACCAGCGCATCATGCACCAAATCCTCGGCATCGGCGCTGTCGCGTGTCAGCGAGCGTGCGTAGCGGCGCAGCGAACCGAGCTGTCCCAGAATATCGAAGCGTGGCATCGGCCGTTTCATGTCCTGTTTACGGAGCAGGTCGGGATTTTAATCCCGCTTCCCCGAATTTTTCTTGCGCGGCTCGCTGCGCTCTTTCTGGGAGATATCGCGCCTGCCCTAGTCCGGCAGATAGTATCGGCCGGGCTCGAGGAAAACCGGCGTTGAGTTGGCGCACATGAAACCGCTGGCAAAGCACGGCCGGTTTGCGTATCACTCCGCCGCCAACGGAACCTTATCGATGTTCGAAAATCTCCAGCCCGCGCCTGCCGACAAGATCCTTGCCTTGATCGGCCTCTATCGCGCCGATCCGCGTCCCGACAAGGTCGATCTCGGCGTCGGCGTCTACAAGGATCGCGACGGCAAGACGCCGGTGATGCGCGCTGTGCGCGAAGCCGAAAAGCGCCTGCTGCAAAGCCAGGACACCAAGACTTATCTCGGCCTTGCCGGCGACACCGCCTTCAATGCCGCAATGGCTAGGTTGGTGTTCGGCCCGGCGGCCGACATGACGCGCATCCGCGCTGCGCAGGCGCCCGGCGGCTCCGGCGCGCTGCGGCTGGTCGCCGAATTGCTGAAAAGGACACGCGCCGAGGCAACGATCTGGCTGTCGGACCCGACATGGCCGAACCACATGCCGGTGATGCGCGCCGCTGGCCTGCATATACACGAGTATCCCTATTTCGACGCTGCCTCGGGCGCGGTGCGCTTCGACGACATGCTGAATGCATTGAGAACCGCGCATCCCGGCGACGTCGTGCTGCTGCATGGCTGTTGCCACAACCCGACGGGCGCCAATCTGGACGCGGCGCAATGGGCTGCCGTTGCGGATCTTGTCAGCGAGCGCGGCCTGCTGCCCTTTGTCGACATTGCCTATCAGGGCTTTGGCGAGGGGCTTGATGCGGACGCCGCCGGCTTGCGCCTGCTGGCGGCGAAAGTCCCTGAAATGGTCGTTGCCTCGAGTTGCTCGAAGAACTTTGCCGTCTATCGCGACCGCGTTGGCGCGGCCATGATCATGGCGAAAGACGGCACTCAGGCGGATGTGGCGATGGGCCAGATGCTGTCGGCGGCGCGCGCCATGTATTCGATGCCGCCGGACCATGGCGCGGCTGCGGTGCGCATGGTGCTTGAAGACCCCGCATTGCGGGCCGACTGGGAAGCAGAGCTTGAAGAGATGCGCCTGCGCATGCTGCGGCTTCGCGTCCAGTTCGCCGAGGCGCTGCGCCGGCAGTCGACCTCCGATCGTTTCGATTTCGTCGCCAGCCATCGCGGCATGTTTTCCCGGCTTGGCCTGTCGGAAGCGCAAGTCGAGCGGCTGCGCGCCGACCATGGTATCTATATGGTCGGCGACAGCCGCATCAACGTTGCCGGCCTGCCTGAGGACGGCATGGACGCGCTCGCCAAGGCGATTGTCTCCGTGCTCGACTGACATAGGCGTCCAACTGTGGACATTGCGCCCTCGCCGGCTGAAGCCGTTGGCCGCGCGGCCGGGCGCAGGATAGCGTTCGCCAGATGAATCCATCGAAAGACATTTCCCGGCTGATCGAGATCATGGCAGCGCTGCGGGCGCCGGAAACCGGCTGTCCGTGGGACGTCGAGCAGGACTTTTCGACAATCGCGCCATACACGATAGAGGAAGCCTACGAAGTGGCGGACGCAATCGCGCGCGGCGACCTCGACGATCTGCGCGATGAGCTCGGTGACCTCCTGCTGCAAGTGGTCTACCACGCGCAAATGGCCGAGGAGGCCGGCGAATTTTCATTCGGCGATGTGGTCCAGGCCATCACCACTAAAATGATCCGCCGCCACCCGCATGTCTTCGGCGACGAGAAGGCGCGCAGCGCCGGCATGGCCAAGGGCATGTGGGAAAAGATCAAGGCGGAGGAGAAGGCGGAGAAGCGCAGTGCGCGCCTCGCCCGCGGGCTCCACCCGGAAGACCACGGCCAAGGCTTTCTCGACAGCGTGCCGGTCGCCCTGCCCGCGCTGACCCGGGCGCTCAAGCTGCAGGAAAAGGCCGCCCGCGTTGGCTTCGACTGGAGCGAGGCGGCACCGATCCTCGACAAGATCGAGGAGGAGATCGGCGAATTGCGCGAGGCGCTGGCCAAAGGCGACACTGCGCCGATCAAGGACGAATTCGGCGACATGCTGTTTGCCGTCGTCAATCTCGGCCGGCACCTTAAAATCGATTCCGAAGCGGCACTCAGCGGCACCAACGAAAAATTCCGGGCACGTTTCCATTATATCGAGCGGACGCTGCACGCGTCGGGAAACACCCTCGAAGAGGCGACGCTGGACGAAATGGAAGCGCTTTGGCAGCAGGCAAAAAACGCGAAATAAAAGCCCCTACCCGTTGTTTTGACGGCGCAATCGGCTTTCGATCTCTTGCCGAGCACTGTGTGTGGCCTTGAGCGAGATGGTCACGCTGCCATCCTCATTGTCATCGCGCGAGGCAATGTCGCCGTTGCGGTAGAGCCAGTCGACGACGCCGAGTTGGTCGGGCTTGAGCGTGACGGTAAACGATTCCAGTTCGCCCGACATCATCGTCTCGATGATCGCCTTCAGCGTATCGATACCCTCTCCGGTAACCGCCGATATGGCGATCGGCGGCGCCTTCTTGCCATCAGCGCCATCGGCAAGCAGCCGCGCCCGGTTGCCTTCGTCGAGCCGGTCGATCTTATTCCACACTTCTATGACGCGCTTGCTATCGCGCGCATCGACGCCGAGGTCGGCAAGAATGCGCTCGACATCCTCGGCCTGCGCCGCCGTATCGGGGTCGGAGATGTCGCGCAGATGAATGACGAGGTCTGCCTCGACCACCTCCTCCAGCGTCGCCCTGAAGGCCGCGACCAGATGTGTCGGCAGGTCGGAAATGAAGCCGACCGTATCCGAAAGGATGATCGGCGTGCCATGCGGCAGGCGCACACGGCGCAGCGTCGGGTCGAGCGTGGCAAACAGCATGTCTTCCGCCAGCACCCCCGCTCCGGTCAGCCGGTTGAACATCGTCGACTTGCCGGCATTGGTGTAGCCGACGATCGCCACCACCGGAAACGGCACCTTCTTGCGCTTGGCGCGGTGCAGGTCGCGGGTGCGGCGCACGGTTTCTAGCTCGTGCTTCAGCTTGGTGATCTTGTCCTGAAGCACACGCCGGTCCGACTCGATCTGCGTCTCGCCGGGGCCGCCGAGAAAGCCGGCGCCGCCGCGCTGGCGCTCGAGGTGGGTCCAGCTCCGCACAAGGCGGCCCTTCTGATAGTTCAGATGGGCAAGATCGACCTGCAGCGTGCCTTCCTTGGTGCGGGCGCGCTCGCCGAAAATCTCAAGGATCAGGCCGGTGCGGTCCAGCACCTTGGCGTTCAACTCTTTTTCAAGGTTGCGCTGCTGTACCGGCGTCAGCGGATGATCGACAATGACCACTTCCGCGTGACCCTCTTTGACGATCTCGGCGAACTCGGCGACCTTGCCGCTGCCGAGCAAGGTCGCAGGGCGTGGATCGTTGACGGTCACCACCGCCGTGTGAACCAGGTCAAGGTCGATGGCGCTGGCAAGGCCGACCGCCTCGTCGCGACGGGCCTCGGCGGAACGGGTCAGGCGCGGGCGATTGGTGTCGTCGTCGCCACGCGGCTGCCGGGTAAGCACCGGCACGATGACCACTGCCCGGGTCGGACCTTTGGCCACTGTCCCGGTCTGATGTGCTGGTTTTCCGCGAACGCTGCGGTCCGCGTCTTTCTCACGTGCCAATCAGGCGCCCTGGCTTTCCTCACCATCGAACATCTGAACCGGCTGGCTCGGCATGATCGTGGAAATGGCGTGCTTGTAGACGAGCTGGGAATGGCCGTCGCGACGCAGCAGTACACAGAAATTGTCGAACGAAGTGACCACCCCGGTCAGCTTCACGCCGTTGATGAGAAAGATGGTGAGTGGGTTTTTGCTCTTGCGAACTGAATTCAGGAACAGGTCCTGAAGATTTTGCGATCGTTCCGCCATTGTTCTTGTCTTTCGCCGATCCCCTTCGGTTTGCGAGCCAATGCGCCAAATTAGCCGGCACATGTCAAGCACGCAAACACCATCTTGCCGTCAGCAACGACAAGCAGAACGAGATATATTGATGTTCATTCCATCTGTGCGGTTATCAGGCTGGACTTTTTTCCGCAACGTCAAAAAAGGCCTGCCTTAATGAAACTGTTATCGAACCCGGGTGGCCGTTGGCGACGGGAGCGCCATCGATTGCCACCACCGGCATGGCGATCGTGGTCGCGGAACTGATGAAGACCTCGCGTGCGGCCTTGGCTTCGGCAACCGAAAAACCGCGCTCCTCGATCTTCAGGCCGAGCTTGGCGGCCACGTCGAACAGCGTCGTGCGGGTGATACCGCGCAAGATGCCGTGCTCGGCCGGACGCGTCACCAGCACGCCATCCCTGGTGATGATCCAGGCATTCGACGATCCGCCTTCCTTGACGGTGCCGTCAACATCGACGAACCACGCCTCCTGGGCGCCGGCTTCCTTGGCCTTCTGCTTGGCCAGCACGTTCGGCAACAGGCCGACCGACTTGATATCGACCCGATCCCATCGGTTCTCCGGCACCGTGATAACCCGGATCCCACTCTCGGCCCGCTTCGCGGCAGCTGCAGGATCGGCTTTTTTGGCGGTCACCACCAGCGACGGCTTCGTGCCTGCCGGCGGGAAGAAAAACTCACGGCTGGCGACACCGCGTGTCACCTGGACATAGACCAGGCCGTCGACGACATGGTTGCGGCGCACCACTTCGCGCATGACGAGCGGCAGCACGCCGCGCGTGATCGGCCAGTCGATCGAGAGTTCGGTGAGCGAGCGGTTCAAACGGGCGAGATGGCGCGGCATGTCGACGATGAACCCCCTTGCTACCTCGCAGACCTCGTAGACGCCGTCGGCGAATTGATAGCCACGGTCCTCGATATGCACGGAAGCTTCGGCGTGAGCGACATAGCGTCCGTTCACATAGGCAATGCGCGACATGGGTAATCCCTGGAGAAGTCAGCGCATGACCCCGAAAATCGGAATCGATTTTCGGAAAGGATCATGCGCAAAAATCAAAATGCTACAGCGTCCTTTGCGCGTCCCAAAAGACGCGCGGCGCTGTAGTGCTTTCTTATGCGATTCCACGGCCGCCGTAACCGATAATTGCGTGGGCCACGACTGGTTGGCTGTCAGACGCCCAGCGACTTCAGTTTGCGGTGCAATGCGGAGCGTTCCATGCCGATAAACTCGGCCGTCTTCGAGATGTTGCCGCCAAAACGGTTGATCTGGGCGATCAGATAGTCCTTCTCGAATTGTTCGCGCGCTTCCCGCAGCGGCAGCGCCATTATGTGCTGATCGGACTTGTTTGGAGTGCGCGGCATGACGTCGCCGATCTCGGCAGGCAGGAGATCGGCGGTGATCGGCGCATCAACATCGTCGCCGCGCGCCAGGATCATCAGCCGCTCGACATTGTTGCGTAACTGGCGAACGTTGCCCGGCCAGTTGTGCGCCTGCAGCACCGCCAGCGCATCGTCGCCGATGCGGCGCGGCTTGATGCCGGCCTGGCGAGCGATCTGTTTCATGAAATTATCGACCAGATAAGGAATGTCCTCGCGACGCTCGGCCAGTCCCGGCACCATGACCGGAACCACGGCCAGGCGATGATAAAGATCCTCACGAAAACGGCCGTCGGCGATCATGGCTTCCAGATTCTGCGAGGTCGACGAGATGATGCGCACGTCGACCTTGACGCGCTTAGTGCCCCCTACCCGCTCGAACTGCTGTTCGACCAGCACGCGCAGGATCTTGTTTTGCGTCTCGCGCGGCATGTCGGCCACTTCATCGATGTAGAGAATGCCGCGATGGGCTTCCTCCAGCGCACCGACCTTGCGTTCGACGCCGTTCGATTCGGTGCCGAACAGCTCGATCTCCATACGCTCTGGCGTGATGTTGGCGGCGCTCAGCGTCACAAACGGTGCAGTCTTGCGCGCCGACAGCGCGTGGATGGCGCGCGCCGCCAGTTCCTTGCCCGAGCCGGAGGGGCCGATGATCATGACGCGGCTGTTGGTCGGCGCGACGCGCTCGATGGTCTGGCGCAATTGGCTCATCGCCGACGACATGCCGATGAGGTCGAAAGTCTCGCCGCTGCGCAGCTTGAGATCCGAAACCTCGCGTCTCAATTTGGACGTTTCGAGCGCCCGTTCGGCAATGAGGATCAGCCTATCGGCCTTGAATGGCTTTTCGATGAAATCATAGGCGCCGCGGCGGATGGCCGAGACCGCCGTTTCGATATTGCCGTGGCCCGAGATCATCACCACCGGCAGGTTCGGGTGCATCGTCTTGATCTCGTCCAGCAAGGCTAGGCCATCCAGGCGCGAGCCCTGCAGCCAGATGTCGAGGAAGATCAGCCTGGGTGCCCGGTCGGCAACCACCGCCAGCGCGCTGTCGGCATCAAATGCCGTGCGGGTTTCGTGACCTTCGTCGCTCAGGATACCGGCGACAAGCTCGCGGATGTCTTCCTCGTCATCGACGATGAGAATATCAGACGCCATTACCGACCTTTTCAGTTTCTCTTTCGTGTTCCGTCTTACCTTCGCCGCGTATCGGAACGGTGGCGGCAACCGGCAGGATGATGCTAATCATTGCGCCCCGCCCGTCGTGGAATTCCGCTGGAGCATCGTGCAATTCGAGTCGCCCGCCATGGTCCTCCACGATCTTCTTGACGATAGCGAGGCCAAGTCCGGTGCCTTTCTCGCGTGTCGTCATGTAAGGCTCGAGCAAGCGCTGCCGGTTTTCGCGCGGCAAGCCCCTGCCGTTGTCGATGACGTCGATTCGAATCGCGCCATTCTGACGCCCGGCTTGAATCCGGATTATGCCGTGCGGACGATCCTCTGCATCAAGTCCGTCGATGGCTTCGGCAGCGTTTTTGATGACGTTGCCGAAAGCCTGCGCCATCAGGCGGCTGTCGAACGTGCCTTTGAGCGGCTCACTGCCGAAGGCGCGCTCGAAGGTGATGTCGGCCCGGCTCACTTCGACCAGGAACGAGGCTTCGCGCAACGAATCACGCAGATCGATGGCCTTCATTTCCGGTTTCGGCATGCGGGCGAACGCCGAGAACTCGTCGACCATGCGGCCGATGTCCTCCACTTGCCGGATGATGGTGTCGGTGCATTGATCGAAAACCTCACGGTCCTCGGTGATGACTTTGCCGTAACGGCGCTTGATACGCTCGGCCGAAAGCTGGATCGGCGTCAGCGGGTTCTTGATCTCGTGAGCGATGCGCCGCGCCACGTCGGCCCATGCGGAGGAACGCTGTGCCTGGACCAGGTCGGTAATGTCGTCGACTGTCACGACGTAGGATTTATCCTCCGAACCGTCGTCGCCGGCTTCGATCGTGATCTGCACGTTGAAGGTCCGTTCAGTGCCGGCACGATAGAAGGTGACCTGTTCGCGATAGACCGGCTTGCCCGACTTGCGGCCGATCTCGAAGACGCGGCCGACATGCGGCAGCACGGCGGAAAGGTTCTGCCCAAGCGCTGCCGTAGCGGATATGGCCAGCATCGTTTCGGCCGAACGGTTGACGATAGTGACGATGCCATATGGATCAACGCCGATGACCCCGGCGGTGACGCCGGCAAGCACCGCTTCCGAAAAGCGCCGCCGCTCGTCGATCAAATCCTTGGCCGACAGGATCTCGTTGCGCTGCGATTTCAGCTCCATCAGCATCTTGTTGAAGGTGTCGCCGAGTGAGGCGACGTCACCGTCGGAAGGGCGGACGGGCACGGCTACGTCGAGATTGCCGGTGGCGACCTCGTCGGCCGCGCCGATAAGCTGACGAATCGGCCGCACCAGGCGGTCGGCCACCGCAATGCCGGTCCAGATGGCGGACAGGATGATGATCAGCGTCAGTGATAGATAGGGAAGCGCGAAAGCCACTTGCGAGGTGCGGCGATTGTCTTCGAGACCGCGATATTCGGCGGTGTTGGATTTGACGATCTGCCGTGCCTTGATCACCTCGGGATCGACGAGGCGAATGGTGTAGAGATAGAGCCCTTCAATCTCGCGCAGCTTGACGATGGCGCCCATGATGTTGCGGGTGCGCGGCTCGATCAGCACCGGCTTGCCGTCGGCAGCACTTGCCACGGCACCCTCCGGCGGCTCCGGCATGGCAAAGTCCGCGTCGGTCTTGGCGCTCATGACAAAGGAACCATCGGGCTTGATGAGTGCTGCGTGTGCCAGCGAGCGTCCTACGGCCTCCTTGTTCATAAGATCTAGGAAACCGGTGCGATCGAGGCCGTAAAGCGTACGGGAAGCGTCGAGGTCGTAAGCCATCGACAACGTCGTGCCCTGAAGATTCCGTGCGTTTTCCTGCACATAGGCGTCGGCGATCGACAACGACGAATTAACGATCGTCTTGGTGCGGATCTCGAACCAACGGTCGAGGCCGATGTCGAGCGTGATCGACGCGATGATCGCCACCATGATCGCGGGAATGGCGGCGACCAGCGCAAACATCGCCACGATGCGCACGTGCAGGCGCGACGCAGCCTTGCCGTGCCGGCGTGCCATCAGGATGCGATGCACTTCGCGGCCGACCAGCGCAATCAGGAACAGAACGAACGCGGCGTTGAGCGCAATCAGTGCCAGCGTGGTCCTCGCGTCGGGCGTGATCGGCGTGGCGCCGACAAGAATGGCGAAGGAGATTGCCGCCGTCACCAGCGCACCGGCAACGGCGACCACGCCGGGCAGTGCAAGCAGCCGGCGCCCGTCCCGCGCGCCGGTACCGCTGAAAAGCGGCTCTCTCAATATTGGTGTCTGTGAAGCCATGTCGCCGTCTGGAGCCAGTGATTGCGTCGGATGTATGCAACGCATTGTGGCGATTATGCAACAAGTGTGGCCGAGACGGAAATCTTTCGGCGATCGATCCCCTGGAAAGCGCTCGTAAGGGTTCGTCTAGACCTGCCTGGAGGATTTGTAGACGTTGACGCCGAGTTCGCGAATCTTCTTGCGTAGCGTGTTGCGGTTGAGTCCCAGCAGTTCGGCGGCCTTGATCTGGTTACCGCGCGTTGCGGTCATCGAGGCGAGGACCAGCGGATACTCGACCTCGGAAAGGATTCGCTGATAGAGCCCGGCTGGCGGCAAGTCGCCGGCAAACGAGGCAAAATAGCGCTGCAGGAAATGCTCCACCGCCTGGCCGATGGAAAGGTCGTCGGGAATGAGGTTGCCGCCACCTGGAACGACCGGCCTTTCGCCAGTCTTCAACTCCGCCTCGATGATCTCGGCGGAAATCTCGTCCTGCGAATACAGTGCAGCCAGCCTGCGGATGAGGTTTTCGAGTTCGCGCACGTTGCCCGGCCATGGGTAGCGCTTCATCAACTCGATGCCGCCGGTGGAAATGCGCTTGGTCTGCAGGCCTTCGCTGACGCCGAGCTTGAAGAAGTGACGGACGAGGTCCGGAATGTCCTCCGATCGCTCGCGCAGCGCCGGCAGCCTGAGCGGCACGACGTTCAAGCGGTAGAACAGGTCCTCGCGGAAAAGCCCCTGATTGATCAGCGTGCGCAGGTCCTTGTTGGTAGCAGCGACGATGCGCACGTCGGTCTTGATCGGCGTGCGGCCGCCGACCGTGGTGTATTCGCCCTGCTGCAGCACACGCAGCAGCCGCGTCTGCGCTTCCATCGGCATGTCGCCAATCTCGTCGAGGAAGAGCGTGCCGCCTTCAGCCTGCTCGAAACGGCCGGTGGAACGGTTCTGCGCGCCGGTAAAGGCGCCCTTCTCGTGCCCGAACAGCTCCGATTCGATCAGGTCGCGTGGGATCGCCGCCATGTTGATGGCGACGAACGGACCACCACGACGACGACCATATTCGTGCAGCGCGCGCGCCACCAGTTCCTTGCCGGTACCCGACTCGCCTGAGATCATCACCGTCAGGTCGGTCTGCATCATGCGCGCCAGCATGCGGTAGATGTCCTGCATGGCCGCCGAGCGGCCGACCAGCGGCATCGTTTCCGGCGGCTCGTCGGCACGCGTATCGATCTTCGGCCGCCTCGGCTCGGAAAGCGCGCGGTTGACGATATTGAGGAGCTCGGTCAGGTCGAACGGCTTTGGCAGATATTCGTAGGCTCCGGTTTCGGAGGCCCGGATCGCGGTCATGAACGTGTTCTGCGCACTCATGACGATGACCGGCAGTTCCGGTCGCGCCTTCTTGATGCGCGGTAGCATGTCGAAGGCGTTCTCGTCAGGCATAACGACGTCGGTGATGACCAGATCGCCCTCGCCCGCCGCCACCCAGCGCCACAGCGTCGAAGCGTTGGAGGTGACACGCACGTCATGGCCGACGCGTGAAAGCGCCTGGTTGAGGACAGTGCGGATGGCCGCATCGTCGTCAGCGACGAGAATATTGCCGCGAACGGTCATTTGCGGTCTCCTTCACCGTCGTCGTCGGTGCCAAACTGAGTTTCTTTCCACGCCGGCATCAGGATGCGGAAGGTGGTCCCGCGCGGCGTCGATTCGCATTCAATGATGCCGCCATGCTCGCCGACAATCTTCGCGACCAGCGCCAGACCGAGACCGGAGCCGTTCGGCTTGGTGGTGATAAAGGGATCAAACAGGATCGGCAGAATATCCTCCGAAACTCCCGAGCCGTTGTCACGCACGCAGAATTCCAATGGCAGCGATACGCGATCCTGCGTTCCCGGCACCGAAACACGGATGCCCGGCCGGAAGGCGGTCGACAGCACGATTTCGCCCTGCGGATCGCTGCCGATCGCCTCGGCGGCATTTTTGACTAGGTTGAGGAACACCTGGATGAGCTGATCGCGGTTGGCAAAAACCGGAGGCAACGATGGATCATAGTCCTCTAATATCTTGATCCGCTTGGCAAAACCATTCTTGGCGATCGCCTTGACATGGTCGAGCACGATATGGATGTTGACGGGGTAGCGGTCGATCGGCCGCTCGTCGGAAAACACCTCCATGCGGTCGACCAGCGAGACAATGCGGTCGGTCTCGTCGGTGATCAGCCTGGTCAGCGCGCGATCCTCGTCGGATGCCGACAGCTCTAGCAGCTGGGCGGCACCACGAATGCCGGACAGCGGGTTCTTGATCTCATGGGCAAGCATCGCGGCGAGGCCGGTGACCGAGCGCGCGGCACCGCGATGCGTCATCTGCCGATCGATCTTGTCGGCCATCGAGCGCTCCTGGAACATCACCACGACGGAGCCTGGAAATTCCGTCACCGGCGCAACGTAGAGGTCGACCACCTTCTCGATGCCGAGACGCGGCGACGACACGTCCACTCGGTATTCGTTGACCGGCGCTCGGCGCTCGCGAACCTGGTCGACAAGCGTCAGCAGCGGACTGCCGAAAGGAATGAGCTTGTGCAGCGTGTTGCGGGCGAGCATCGTGGCGCTCGAGCGGAAAAAATCCTCGGCATCGGCATTGGCGAAGGTGATGAAGCCTTGCGGATCGACCATGATCACCGGCCGACGAATGGTGTTGAGCACAATATGCGCGGCGTCCGCCATATCCGTGCTCTGTGTGACGGTGGCGTTCATGCCGCACTCCGCAGGTTCGCCGCTTCGGGAGCGCTTGAAAACATGTCGCGCAGCAAGGCGATGACACGCCCAGGCCCGAAAGACGTGAGTATGGCCCTGCGCCGGTCGTCGCTTGCGGCGGTATGCCGGTCGAGATACCAGCCGAGATGCTTGCGCGCCTGGCGCAATCCGCTTTCCACGCCATAGAGCGTCAGCATGTCTTCGTAATGGGCAACGACGTAGTCCGACAGCGCCCCCGGGCTTTCCGGCATGCCGGATACTGGCTCGGCCAGCGCGGCCGCTACGATGCTGCCGGCAGTCCACGGCGCGCCATAATGCGCGCGGCCGATCATCACCGCGTCGGCGCCAGACTGCTCGAGGATCAACGCTGCCTCTGCCGGCGAGCCGACATCGCCATTGGCAACGACCGGGATCGAGACGGCCTGCTTGACGCGTGCGATGGCACGCCAGTCGGCCTTGCCCTGATAGAACTGGCAACGTGTGCGGCCGTGCACCGTCACCATCCTGACGCCGGCCTGCTCGGCGCGTCGCGCCAGCATCGGCGCGTTGAGCGCGCCTTCGTCCCAGCCGAGCCGCATCTTGACCGTGACCGGCACCTCGACCGCGCCGACTACCGCTTCGATCAGCGACAGTGCGTGGTCGAGGTCTCGCATCAGTGCCGAACCGGCATAGCCGCCCGTCACCTTTTTGGCCGGACAGCCCATGTTGATGTCGATGATGTCGGCGCCCTCGCCGGCTGCGATTCGCGCGCCCTCGGCCATGTGCACCGCCTCGCGGCCGGCAAGCTGGACCATGTGGACAGGCAGCCCGGAATGACGGATGCGCATGCCGCAACCGGCCCTGCCCTTTGCAAGCTCACCGCTCGCCACCATTTCCGACACCACCAGCCCGGCGCCATGCGCATGGGCGCGCTGCCGGAACGGTTCGTCGGTAATGCCCGACATCGGCGCGAGAAACACGCGGTTGCGGATTCTCACGCCACCCACGTCCAGCGGCGAGGCCAATTTGGTCACATCAGGCATGCACAAAAACCAAGCACCTTCGATTGCTGCACATTCTCTAGCCAGAACGACGGCAATGTGCAACGCGCAATGTCGTGACATTAAGGCGCATTTGGGAAAAATACGGATCGCCGGACCGCACCAACCCTAGGTCTTCCGAAAGCGATACCACTTTTCGGGATCATGCGCTAAGCGTCTCGGCATGAGAGATGTGAGCGAAAAGCAAGCTGCGGACGACAAGGTCGCCGTGGTCATCGTTGCGGCCGGCCGCGGCGCGCGCGCCGGACAGGCCAATGGGCCGAAGCAGTACCAGCAGATTGGCGGCGGCGCTGTCATCGCACGCACGCTCGACGCCTTTCTGACGCATCCGAAGATCGGACCTGTCGTCGTTGCTGTTCATGCCGACGACGGCGCGCTTTTCCGTCGCGCCGCCGGCGCGAATGCCGACCGTGTTGTCGCTGTGACCGGCGGTACGTCACGGCAGGAGTCCGTCCGGCTTGGGCTGCTGGCGCTGAGAAGCCACGCGCCGGGCCGGGTCCTGATCCATGATGCGGCTCGGCCGTTTGTCGATGCGGAACTGATAGACCGCACGATCGCCGCCATTGAAGAGCGCCAGGGAGCACTGCCTGCTTTGCCTGTTGCCGATACGCTCAAGCGCGAAACGGCCGAAGGCATGATCGGCGAAACGGTGTCCAGGGCCGGGCTCCATGCCGCACAGACACCGCAAGGCTTTCCGTTCTGGCCGATCCTAGCCGCGCACGAAAAGGCTCATCATCTGGGCAAAGCGGATTTCACCGACGATGCGGCAATCGCCGAATGGGCGCATATTCCGGTGAAGATCGTTCCCGGCTCGCCGGACAATGTCAAACTGACCTGGGCACGGGATATTGCAATGGCGGATCAGCGGCTTTCCGGCGGGTCACGGTTTCCGGACATCCGAACCGGCAATGGCTACGACGTTCATGCCTTCGAGCCCGGAGACCATGTCACCCTGTGCGGCGTCGCCATTCCACACGACAGGAAATTATCCGGCCATTCGGATGCCGATGTCGGCCTGCATGCGTTGACTGACGCGTTGCTCGCCACCTGCGGCGCCGGCGACATCGGCACGCATTTCCCGCCCTCCGACCCGCAGTGGAAAGGGGCCGCTTCACGCATTTTCGTCGAACACGCGGCGAAGCTGGTGCGCGAGCGCGGCGGGCGCATCGCCAATGCCGACATCACGCTGATCTGCGAGGCGCCGCGCGTCGGCCCGCATCGCGAGGCCATGACCGAAACGCTTTCCGCAATACTGCGAATTTCCCGGGACCGCATCTCGATCAAGGCGACAACCAACGAAAAGCTCGGCTTTATCGGCCGCGAGGAAGGCATAGCGGCCATCGCGACCGCCAGCGTCGTATTTCCAGGTGACGTCCCCGAATGAGCAACAACGATTTCGCAGATGCCCTGCTTCAGGCCTGCCAGCAGCGCGGCATCATGCTGGCGACGGCCGAGAGCTGCACCGGCGGCATGATCATCGCCGCGCTGACCGACATCGCCGGCTCTTCCACGGTGGTCGATCGCGGCTTCATCACCTATTCCAACCAGGCCAAGACCGAGATGCTCGGCGTCTCAGCCGCCACGCTCGAGGCGCACGGCGCGGTCTCGCGCGAGACGGCGGTGGAGATGGCGGCCGGCGCCTTGGCCCATTCGCCGGCCGGGCTCGCCCTGGCGGTGACAGGCATCGCTGGTCCGGGCGGCGGCTCGGCGGAAAAACCTGTCGGCCTGGTCTGGTTCGGCGTTGCCGTGGCTGGCCGGCCGGTGGTCAGCGAATGCCAGCTGTTCGCCGACAAGGGCCGTGATTTCATCCGCCGGGAGACGGTCCGGCATGCGCTTGAACTGGGTTTGCGCGCGCTCGCTGCGGATCAGGCTGCCGATGGCGCACCGTAGATGATTTCGGCACGTTTCTCGAACGCCTCGGAGAACATGCGGAAGGCGCGGTCGAACATGGTTCCCATGAGCGCACCCAAAATGCGGCTCTTGAACTCATAGTCGATAAAGAAGCAGACGTTGCAACCGCCGCCGTCCGCCGGGTCGAAGCGCCAGACATTGCTCAGATATTTGAACGGGCCGTCGATATATTTGACGTCGATGGCGTTCTCGTCCGGCTTCAGCAGCACCTGCGTGGTGAAGGTCTCGCGGATCGCCTTGTAGCCGATGCTCATGTCGGCGATGAGCAGGGTGCGTCCGTCGCGTTCCTTGCGCGAACGAACCGAAAGTGCCTCGCAAAGCGGCAGGAATTGCGGATAGGATTCGACATCGGCGACCAGAGCGAACATCTGCTCCGGCGTATGCGAAACGCGGCGATTGGCTTCGAATTGTGGCATGAAACCAGTGTATTAGGCGGACTTCCTGAGAAAAGCTTCGCGCGCCGCGCGCAACCTGGCAAAGTCGTCGCCTGCATGGTGCGACGAGCGCGTCAGCGGGCTCGACGCCACCAGCAGGAAGCCTTTCGTTCTGCCGATCGTCTCGAAGGACTTGAACTCCTCCGGCGTGACAAAGCGGATCACCGGATGGTGCTTCTTCGACGGCTGCAGATATTGGCCGATGGTCATGAAGTCGACATTGGCCGAACGCAGATCGTCCATCAGTTGCAGGATTTCGTTCCGCTCCTCGCCAAGGCCAACCATGATGCCGGACTTGGTGAAGATCGAGGGGTCGAGTTCCTTGACCCGCTGCAAGAGCCTGATCGAGTGGAAATAGCGCGCACCCGGCCGAACCGTCAGATAGTTCGACGGCACGGTCTCTAGATTATGGTTGAAAACGTCCGGCTTGGCCGCCACGACGATCTCCAGCGCGCCGTCCTTGCGCAGGAAGTCGGGCGTCAGGATTTCGACCGTCGTCGACGGCGTCGCCGCCCTGATTGCGCGGATAACTTCGGCGAAATGCTGGGCTCCGCCGTCGGCGAGATCATCGCGGTCGACGGAGGTGATGACGACATGACTCAAGCCCATCTGCTTGACCGCATGCGCGACACGCGTCGGCTCGTCGGGATCGAGTGCAGTGGGGATGCCGGTGGCGACGTTGCAGAAGGCGCAGGCCCGCGTGCAGATCTCGCCCATAATCATGAAGGTGGCGTGCTTCTTCTCCCAGCACTCGCCGATATTGGGGCAGCCGGCCTCTTCGCACACGGTTACCAGTCTGTGAGACTTCACGATTTCGC
Source organism: Mesorhizobium sp. M0571 (assembly GCF_040320985.1). NCBI lineage: Bacteria > Pseudomonadati > Pseudomonadota > Alphaproteobacteria > Hyphomicrobiales > Phyllobacteriaceae > Mesorhizobium > Mesorhizobium sp. M0571. The sequence goes on along the minus strand of NZ_JAMYQT010000020.1, from coordinate 44,584 downwards.
GCGTCTCGGCATAGCCTTTCGACATCGGCGCCTTGACGCGGATCCAGTCAGGCTTGCGCAGCACGTCCTGATCCGGCTTGTGCGCCTTTTCGGGATGCCGCGGGCGCGGCGCATTGGCAATCGTGTCGAGGACGGTGACCATGTGAAACCCGGCTCATTCGCGAGCGCCTATCCGGCGCTCGCTCTACCCACGTCATCTAGGACTTTTCGGCGAAAAGAAAAAGGCCGCGATCGCGCATGCCGCGGTGGCTTTTTCGCATAGCAAGTGCCGACAGAGGTTAGCGGCGCACCAGCCGTCCGACCGCAATCAGAATGCAGGCGCCGATGAAGCCGGTGATCAGATAGGCGATCCAGCCGACGCCGAAGATGCCGATGTTCAGTGCCTGCAAGATGGCATTCAGCACGATGGCGCCGACAATGCCGAGAATAATGTTCATGAGGACGCCGGTATTGCTCTTCATGACCATCTCGGCGAGCCACCCCGCCAGGCCACCAATGATGATGGCTGCTACCCAGCCCACGCCGTTCATTTCCATATGCCCTCTCCTTGTATGATGGATGATGCGTGCGAAACGAATTGCCTTGCCGTCGAGTTCCTTTGGGTCTTCCGTGTGAGTCTCGCGCAACTAATTTATCATGCATTCAGCGCGCGACCATAGGCGTCGAGCACACTCTCCTTCATCATCTCCGACAGCGTCGGGTGCGGGAAGATCGTGTGCATCAGCTCTTCCTCGGTGGTCTCCAGGTTCATCGCCACGACGAAGCCCTGGATCAGTTCGGTTACTTCTGCGCCGACCATGTGGGCACCCAGCAACTGGCCGGTCTTCTTGTCGAAAATGGTCTTGACGAAGCCTTGGTCCTCGCCGAGCGCAATCGCCTTGCCGTTTGCGGCGAACTGGAAGCGGCCGACGCGGATGTCCTTGCCGTCGGCTTTCGCTTTGGCTTCCGTCAGTCCGACCGACGCGACTTGCGGATTGCAATAGGTGCAGCCCGGGATCTTCAGCTTGTCGATGGCATGCACGCCGGGGAAATTGGCGATCTTTTCCACGCACACCACGCCCTCATGCTCGGCCTTGTGGGCGAGCATCGGCGGTCCGGCGACATCGCCGATGGCATAGATGCCGGGCACATTGGTCCTGCCGTAGCCGTCGACGACGACGCAGCCGCGTTCGGTCTTCACGCCGAGCGCCTCGAGGCCGAGATTCTCGATATTGCCTTGCACGCCGACGGCCGAGATCATGCGGTCGGCGGTGATCTTCTCGACCTTGCCGTCCTTCATCTCGACATGCGCGGTGACCGAATTGGCGCCCTTCTCGACTTTTGTCACCCTGGCTTCGAGGATGATCTTCATGCCTTGCTTTTCGAACTGCTTTTGCGCAAATTTGGAGACTTCGGCGTCCTCGACCGGCATTACCGCCGGCAGCAGCTCGACCACGGTCACCTCGGCGCCCATGGTGCGGTAGAACGAAGCGAACTCGATGCCGATGGCGCCCGAGCCCACCACCAGCAGCGATTTCGGCATCTCTTTCGGCACCATGGCCTCGAAATAGGTCCAGATCAGCTTGCCGTCCGGCTCGATGCCGGGCAGCGCGCGCGGCCTGGCGCCGGTCGCCAGGATGATGTGCTTGGCGCTGTAGGTGCCTTCGCCCTTGACGCCCTTCGGCGCCGGCGGCTGCGGCTCCATCGGCTTCTTCGAAGACTTCGACACGACGATCTCACCAGGTTTCGTCAGTTTGGCTTCGCCCCAGATGACGTCGACCTTGTTCTTCTTCATCAGAAAGCCGACGCCGCCGTTGAGCCGCAGCGAGACCTTTCGCGAACGATCGACGACGGCGGCTGTGTCGACGCTGACCTTGCCGTCGATCTTCAGGCCGTAGTCCTTCAGGTGATCCGAATAGTGCATGATCTCGGCCGAGCGCAGCAGCGCTTTGGTCGGGATGCAGCCCCAGTTCAGGCAGATGCCGCCCAAGTGCTCGCGCTCGACAACCGCCGTCTTGAAGCCAAGTTGCGCCGAACGCACGGCAGTGACATAGCCGCCGGGGCCGGAGCCGATGATGATGACGTCGTAGTTCTCAGCCACGGCTTTCTCCTTCACAATTCCAGCATGACGCGCACGAGCGGCGCCAGCGTTTGCCCGATGTTGCGCGTGTTTTCCGCGTCGAGGTGGACGCCGTCGAGCGGCGTCGTTTCGGCCACCGTGCCCGCATCGAAGAAGCCGCAGCCGGCCTCGTCGGCAAGGGCGGAATATTGCGGCGCCAGCCGCTTTGACGCGTCATCGCCGCCGGCGAACATTTCCTTGAACTCGGCGTTTTCCGTGCGGCTGACTACGGGCGGCGCGACGATCAGGATCTGCGGCGCCGGCCAATCGAACGGGTAATCGTGACCGCGCACGATATCGATCAGGCGTTGCATGCCTTGCTTGGCCGCGACCGGATTGCCGTGGATCCACGGTTTCATGTCGTTGGCGCCGAGCATGATGACGATCAGGTCGATCGGTGCATGCGTCGTCAGGATCGTCGGCAACAGCCTTGCGCCATTGCGGTCCGCGCCGGCCAAATGATCGTCGAAGGCGGTGGTTCGGCCATTCAGGCCTTCGGCGATGACCTCGACGCCGCTGCCCAATGCCGCCTGCAGCACGCTCGGCCAGCGATCGGTCAGCCGATGACGGCCGAGGCTTGCCGCGTCATAGCCCCAGGTCAGCGAATCGCCGTAGCAGAGGACCGTCTTCATGTGCCTGCCCCGCCGAAACCTGGTTGGGAGCGCCCCAATAGCCAGCGCACGAAAAGCCACTGGACCAGCACCGTAGCGATGCCCGGCAGGACGAGACCGGCGACAATGGGAAGATCGCCCGACCACTGGCGCTTGCCCGGCGGCTGGGAGAAAGTCCAGCCGATCAGGCCAACCCCGACGAGCAGAAAAAACCCAACCGCGACAAACATCGTCAGATTTATTGCCTTTTGCGGGTTCGGCATAAACTGCGCGATGAAAAACACGGCTGTCAGGATGACGGTTACTAATACCGACGTCATGAAAACGAGGATGTATTCTTCCTGAGCGTCGGTAATGACCGCCAATTGCTGCGCCACCAATCCGCCGGCCAAACCGGAAAGGAAGAAGGCAAAAAGGCTGGTGAAGAATTTCCGCACCGCCCCGTTTCCCTTCTCTTAAACCAGCATGCCCATCGGATTTTCGATCATGCGCTTGAAGGCGACGAGCAGTTCGGCGCCGAGCGCACCGTCGACGGCGCGGTGATCGGTCGACAGCGTCACCGACATGATAGTCGCGATCTTGATCTCGCCGTTCTTGACCACCGCGCGCTGCTCGCCGGCGCCGACCGCCAGGATCGTCGCATGCGGCGGGTTGATGACGGCAGAAAAATCCTTGATGCCGAACATGCCGAGATTGGACACTGCCGTGGTGCCGCCCTGGTATTCTTCCGGCTTCAGCTTGCGGCTGCGGGCACGGCCAGCAAGGTCCTTCATCTCATTGGAAATGACCGACAGCGTCTTTTCGTCGGCACGCCGGATGATCGGCGTGATCAAACCGCCGGGGATCGACACGGCAACGCCGACATCGGCATGCTTGTGCTTGACCATGGCGTTTTCGGTCCACGAGGCATTGGCATCCGGCACCGCCATCAGTGCCATGGCAAGAGCCTTGATCACCATGTCGTTGACCGATAGCTTGTAGGCCGGCGTTTCGCCCTTCTCGGTTTTCTTCACCGGGGCTGCCGTGTTGATCTGCGTGCGCAGCGCCAGAAGCGCATCGAGTTCGCAGTCGAGCGTTAGATAGAAATGCGGGATGGTGGTCTTGGCCTCGACCAGCCGCCGCGCGATTGTCTTGCGCATATTGTCATGCGGGACAAGCTCGTAGGAGCCTTCGGCGAACAGTTTGAGCACCTGCTCGTCGGACATCGGCCTTGGCGCGGCAGCCGGAGCCGGGGCGCCCGCAGAGGCCGCTTTTGCTGCCGGCGCCGTCTTGCCACCGCCGGAAATCGCGGCATCCACGTCGGACTTGACGACGCGGCCATGCGGGCCGGAGCCGGTCACCGCCGCTACGTCGACACCGGCCTCCTTGGCGATGCGGCGGGCAAGCGGCGAAGCGAAGGTGCGGCCGTCCGATTGGCTGATCTCCCCCCCTATGGGGGAGATGGCCGGCAGGCCAGAGGGGGGCGCCTCGCTCCGTGCGGCTGGCGGGACAGCGCCCCCCTCTGTCGACTTCGTCGACGTCTCCCCCACGGGTGGGGAGATTGGCGCCTTATCCTGCTTGGCCTCGGCCTTTGCCGATGCAGTACCGTCACCAGCCTTCGCGGCAGCGCTCACATCCTCGCCTTCGGCCGCAAGCACCGCAATCAGCGCATTGACCTTGACGCCCTCAGTGCCGGCCGGAACCACCAGCTTGGCGACCGTGCCTTCGTCGACAGCTTCGACTTCCATCGTTGCCTTGTCGGTCTCGATCTCGGCGATCACGTCGCCCGGCGAGACCTTGTCGCCCTCGTTGACCAGCCACTTGGAAAGATTGCCCTCTTCCATCGTGGGCGACAGGGCTGGCATGGTGATGTTGATCGGCATTTTGTCCTCCCGCCCTGCTCAGCGATACGTGACGGCTTTGACCGCCTCGACGACCTCGCCGACATTGGGCAGCGCCAGCTTTTCGAGGTTCGCCGCATAAGGCATCGGCACGTCCTTACCGGCAATGGTGATGACCGGTGCGTCGAGGAAATCGAAGGCGCGCTGCGAGACCTGGTTGGCGATATGGTCGCCGACCGAGTTCTGCGGAAAGCCTTCCTCGACCACCACCAGGCGATTGGTCTTTTTGACCGAGGCGATGATCGTGTCGAAGTCGAGGGGGCGGATGGTGCGCAAGTCGATGATCTCGGCATCGATGCCCATGCCGCGCAACTCCGCCTCCGCCTTGATCGCGTAGGTCATGCCGATGCCGAACGAGACGATGGTGACGTCCTTGCCGGATTTGTGAATGCGCGCCTTGCCGATCGGCAACACGAAATCGTCCATCTTCGGCACGTCGAAGGAGTGGCCGTAAAGGATTTCGTTCTCGAGGAAAATGACCGGGTTCGGATCGCGGATCGCCGCCTTCAGCAGGCCCTTGGCGTCGGCGGCGGTATAAGGCATCACCACCTTCAGGCCGGGAATATGGCTGTACCAGGCGGCATAGCATTGCGAATGCTGCGCGGCGACGCGGGCAGCCGCGCCGTTCGGGCCGCGAAAGACGATCGGAGCGCCCATCTGGCCGCCGGACATATAGAGCGTCTTGGCGGCTGAATTGATGATTTGGTCGATCGCCTGCATGGCGAAGTTGAAGGTCATGAATTCGACGATCGGCTTCAGGCCGGCCATCGCCGCGCCAACACCAACGCCGGCAAAGCCGTGCTCGGTGATCGGCGTGTCGACCACGCGCCTCGGACCGAATTCCTGCAGCAGGCCTTGCGTGATCTTGTAGGCGCCCTGGTACTCGGCGACTTCCTCGCCCATGACGAAGACGTCGCCGTCGCGGCGCATTTCCTCGGCCATGGCATCACGCAACGCCTCACGCACCGTGGTCGAGACCATTTCAGTGCCAGCCGGGATGTCCGGATCGGCGGCAATTTCCAGCTTGGGCGCGGCGGCAACAGGTGCTGCAACTTCGCTCTTGGCCGCGGCAGGCGCCGGCTCTGCTATTTCAGCCTTGGCAGGCTCCTCGCCGATGCCTTCGCGTGCCTCGTCGATGTCTTCGCCATCGACGGCCAGCACAGCGATCACGCTGTTGACCTTGACACCTTCCGTGCCGGCAGGAACCACGATCTTGGCAAGCGTGCCTTCATCGACGGCTTCGACTTCCATCGTCGCCTTGTCGGTCTCGATCTCGGCGATAGCGTCACCGGCGGCGACCTTGTCACCTTCTTTCTTCAACCATTTGGAAACACTACCCTCTTCCATGGTCGGCGAGAGGGCGGGCATGAGAATTTCGATCGGCATGTCCTTGCCCTCTCGTTAAAGTACGATATCGGTCCAGAGCTCGGACGGATCCGGCTCCGCGTCGTTCTGGGCAAATTCTGCGGCGTCGGCGACAACGTCGCGGACCTCCTTGTCGATCGCCTTGAGCTCGTCCTCGCTCGCCCATTTCTTATCGAGCAGCCGCGCTTTGACCTGTTCGATCGGGTCACGTTCGGAGCGCATTTTCTGTACTTCTTCCTTGGAGCGGTATTTTGCCGGATCCGACATCGAATGGCCGCGGTAGCGATAGGTCTGCATTTCGAGAATGAGCGGCCCGTTGCCGGCGCGGCACCATTCGGTGGCGAGGTCGCCGGCTGCCTTTACGGCGCGCACATCCATGCCGTCGACCTGGATGCCTGGAATCTTGAAGGAGGCGCCGCGATGCGAAAAATCCGTCTCGGCCGACGAGCGCGAGACCGAGGTGCCCATGGCGTAGCGGTTGTTCTCGATGATGTAGACCACCGGAAGCTTCCACAGCGAGGCCATATTGAAGCTTTCGTAGACTTGGCCCTGATTCGCAGCGCCATCGCCGAAATAAGTCAGCGTCACATTGTTGTTGCCGCGATAGCGATTGGCGAAGGCAATGCCGGTGCCGAGCGACACTTGCGCGCCGACGATGCCGTGGCCGCCGTAGAAATGCTTCTCCTTGGAGAACATGTGCATGGAGCCGCCCTTGCCTCTGGACAGGCCGCTACGGCGCCCGGTCAGTTCGGCCATGACGCCGCGCGGCGACAACTCCATGGCCAGCATGTGGCCATGGTCGCGATAGGCGGTGATCATCTGGTCGCCATCGATCAGCGCCATCTTCATGCCGGTAACGACCGCTTCCTGGCCGATGTAGAGATGGCAGAAACCGCCGATGAAGCCCATGCCGTAAAGCTGACCGGCCTTTTCCTCGAAGCGGCGGATGAGCAGCATGTGCCGGTAGGCGGCAAGCTCCTGGTCTTTAGTGAATTCAACAGGCTTTGGGGTGGAAAGGCCCGGCGTTTTGCCGTCGGATTTGGATTTGGCAGGCGCTTTTCTGGCGGCGGTGGCCATGCATCACTCCCTGTTGGCGTCTCTTGGCGGACAGCGAGGGAGATCAGTTCTCCCACCGATTTGAGGCAGGCTAACATGCAGGGAAGGCTTTCGCCATGCCGAAAACGCATGGCTGTCATGCATCTAAGGGATTAAAATCATTGCAAATATCGCCGATTAACTGAAATCAAGTTATCTTGCGGCCGGCAGCATGATGGTGATCTCGTCGGCATGGGACAGATTAAGCGCCTTGCGCGCCTGCTCGTCCAGCATGTCCTTCTCGAGCGTGCCCTCGTGCATCAGCTGGACGCGGCGCTCCAGGTCGATCCGGCGTGCCTTGACGGCATCGAGCCTGCCCTGCAATTCGACAGTCTCGGCTTCGAGCCGATACTTGGAATAGATGCCGAACTCGCCATGATAGGCATGGAAGCCGAAATAGGTCAGGAACACCACGCAGAGCGAGGGGATGATAAGCCGGCCGGTATTTCTTTGCTTGTGCTGGCGTGTCCACATGGTCCGAATCCTCGACGCCGCCTTTGTCGCCCGATTGTGCTTAATGGACGGTTACGGATTTCTGGATTCGGTGCCCTGAAAACAAAAAGGGCGGGAATGTCCCCGCCCTCGCCCACCCGGATTTTCTGTCGAAAATCAGCTTTTAACGATCGACTTGCCGGCATATCGCGCCTGCTTGCCGAGCTCCTCTTCGATGCGGATGAGCTGGTTGTACTTGGCCATGCGGTCCGAGCGTGACAGCGAGCCCGTCTTGATCTGCCCGCAATTGGTGGCAACGGCGAGGTCGGCGATGGTCGAATCCTCGGTCTCGCCCGAGCGGTGCGACATCACCGCGGTATAGCCGGCCTTGTGCGCGGTCTCGACGGCGTCGAGCGTTTCGGTAAGCGAGCCGATCTGGTTGACCTTGACCAGGATCGAATTGGCGACACCCATGCGGATGCCGTCGCGCAACCGCGCCGTGTTGGTGACGAACAGATCGTCGCCAACCAGCTGCGTTTGCTTGCCGATGAGGTCGGTCAGCATTTTCCAGCCGTCCCAGTCGTCCTCGGCCAGGCCGTCCTCGATGGTGATGATCGGGTAGTCGGCAGCGAGCTTGGCCAGATATTTGGCTTGCGCCTTCGGGTCGCGGGTCTTCTTCTCGCCTTCATAGACGTAGTTGCCGTCCTTGAAGAACTCGGTCGCCGCGCAGTCGAGTCCGAGTGCGACCTCCTCGCCTGGCTTGAAGCCGGCCTTCTCGATCGATTCCATGATGAAGTCGAGCGCGGCCGGCGCGCTTTTCAGGTTGGGAGCAAAGCCGCCCTCGTCGCCGACATTGGTGTTGTGGCCGGCATCCTTCAGCTTCTTTCGCAGGGTATGAAAGATCTCCGAGCCCCAGCGCACGCCGTCGCGCAGCGTCGGCGCGCCGATCGGCAGGATCATGAATTCCTGGAAATCGATCGGGTTGTCGGCATGCGCGCCGCCGTTGATGATGTTCATCATCGGCACCGGAAGCACGTGCGCCTTGGTGCCGCCAACATAACGGTAGAGCGGCAGGCCGGCCGCTTCCGCCGCGGCCTTGGCCACCGCCAGCGACACACCGAGAATGGCATTGGCGCCGAGCCGGCTCTTGTTGGGCGTACCATCGAGCTCGATCATGGTCTGGTCGATATGGATCTGATTCTCGGCCTCCATGCCGCCGATCGCCTCGAACAGCTCGCCGTTCACTGCCTCGACCGCCCTGAGCACGCCCTTGCCGAGATAGCGGGGGCCGCCGTCGCGCAGTTCGACCGCCTCATGCGCGCCGGTCGAGGCGCCGGACGGCACCGCGGCGCGGCCCATAGAACCGTCTTCGAGCACGACGTCGACCTCGACGGTCGGATTTCCGCGGCTGTCCAGGATTTCACGCCCGACAATGTCGATGATGGCCGTCATTGCGATGTCCCCGATTGATCGATTGAAGCGTCGCGCACCTCTTAGCCAAAGCGCTGCAAAACGCAATCGAGGCACTTGCAAATATTGCCCGCGCGCTACGGGATTCACGAAGCACAAAGCGCTGTTATCATTTGTCATGCGCGGCATGCCGGTTCCTGGTTTATGGCTATTGTCGCGCGGGGCGAAACAGGAGGAGTTTCGCCATGTCCCAGTTGAGCGGTATTGTGAGTTTGTTCCTGATTGCGGCTGCGTTCCTGACGTCGTGCGACAATCAGCAACCCCCGCAGGGATCGTCGCCTTTACCGGCCCTGCAAATTGCGCAGTAGCATCCCGCCACATCGAAAGGCCCCCGATTTCGCGGGGGCCTTTTTGATTCCAGGCGACTTGGTCAGTGCCAGTAAGGCTCGACCTTGTAGTAGTTGTATGAGGCGTCACGCGCGGCCTCGCCGTCGGCGCCGGTCAGCTCGTTGATCGAATAGGAAGGAGCGGCCATCAGCTGGTCCTTGGTGAACGGCACGACATAGCCGCCCCTGTTCTCGTCATAATCGAGGCTCGCCCACGGAATGGCGTGGTATTTCTCGCCAATGCCGAGAAAACCGCCAAAACCGATCACGGCAAACATGATTCCGTTCGATAATTTGTCGAGCATGACGTCCTCGATGTCGCCGATATGAGTGCCTTCCGTGTTGTAGACCGATGTGCCGATAACCCGCGAAGCGGCAATGGCTTCGGTGTGTCCTGTCTGGGTCGTCATGGTGTGCTCCTCATCGTCGTTGACATTAGATTTTGACAATGAGGGCCGCGGTCTAAGGTTCCAGGCGGGTTCGAAATTCTTCAAAGTTTTCTTGGCGACGCTACTGTGGCGCTAGACCGCAACTGCTGGTTCAACCCGCGCTCTTGGCGATGCGATCGAACGCCATCAGCCGTTCGAGTAATGCTGGAAGATCCCTCAGCGGCACCATGTTGGGGCCGTCGGAAGGCGCGTTGTCGGGGTCCTGGTGCGTCTCGATGAAGACACCGGCGACGCCAACCGCGACAGCCGCCCGCGCTAGCGTCTCAACAAAGCGCCGGTCGCCTCCAGACGAACCGCCCTGCCCGCCCGGCTGCTGCACGGAATGGGTGGCATCGAAAATGACCGGCGCGCCGATCTCGGCCATGATCGGCAGCGCCCGCATGTCGGACACCAGCGTGTTGTAACCAAAGGATGCGCCGCGCTCGGTCACCAAGACATTGGCGTTGCCGGAGCCGGTGATCTTGGCGACGACGTTCTTCATGTCCCACGGTGCGAGGAATTGGCCCTTCTTTACATTGACCACCTTGCCGGTTCTTGCCGCGGCAATGAGCAAATCGGTCTGCCGGCTGAGGAACGCAGGAATCTGCAGAATGTCGATATGCGGCGCGACGATCGCGCACTGTTCCTCGGTGTGGACGTCGGTCAGGATCGGCAGCGAAAAATTCTTGCGCAAATCGTCGAAGATCGGCATTGCCGCTTCAAGTCCCGCACCGCGCGTGCCGCCAAGCGAGGTGCGATTGGCCTTGTCGTAGCTGGTCTTGTAGACAAGCCCAATTCCGAGCCTTTCGGTCAATTCCTTCAGCGCGCCAGCCATGTCGAAAGCGTGCTGCCGCGATTCCAGCTGGCACGGACCGGCGATCAACGATAGGGGCGCGCTGTTGCCGAAGATAACTTTGCCGATCGCAACGGAAGAATTTGGCATCAGAGGATTGAGCTTGTTCATGCGATCTCCCGGAAAATGAAGGCTGCGCCCTGCCCTGACGCCGGCGGCACGATGATATCACCGCCGCGTATGTCGTGTTCGACGGAATTGGCTGCAAGCAGCTTTGCGACCGTGTCGCCGTGCCTAACCGAAAAGACGATCCCAGCAAAGCGGAGTTCAGACGGCGCGCCGGCAGGAATGCCGAAGCGTGCCGCAAAGGCTGCAGGATCCAGAACGGTCACAGCGGTATTCGGCAGCTTATAGACAGTGCCGCTCTGCGCCTCGATCCCGGCTGCGATCGAAATCACATGGCCCTGTTCGGAAGGTTCGCCGCTGACTGCCACGACTTCGACAGTGCCCGTTGCGCCGTTGGTGTGGGACTGCAACGCGGAGCGGTCGACCTTCGGCGCATTGATCCGCTCGCAGGCGAAGAGAAAAGCGTCCGTTGTCCTGCCTGGAGCCGCGAAGGCCAGCTTGAACGATGCGGTGTCGCTCTTTCCTGTCGCATCGGCGAAGGCGCGCGAAAAGCTGAGCGTGTCTCCCGCCGACAGGCCGGCTTCGATGAAGCGCGCGTGGTCCGCGGCGGCGCTTTCGGTGCCCAGCACCACGGCAGAAAATCCTTCATCGCCGTTTCTTTCGCGATAGGTGCGATCCCGCGCGACAAAAACATTGCGGTTCCCGATCGCCGTTGCCACGGCCTGTCGGTCGGCAACCGCGAGCGGCTCGAGATAGGTACCGTCGGTGAGGAAGACACAGCAGTTTTCCGTTCCGAAGGGATGGATACCCGTCGGCGCGACGGTAAAGCCGAGCAAGGTCAAGCGCGCCCGCGCAACATCGAGGCTCGCGGTCGGCAGCACAAGGTGATCGAGCGGAAGAGGGCTTGCGGGCGTGTTCTCGGTCATGTCCCGCGCGGTGTGCCTCATTCCTGAAAATGGTTCAAGGGCTTACCCGGCGCCTCGGCGGCGATCACAGTGCCCGGCCGGCGAGGAGCCGACTTGCCGCCGTCAAAAATCATCCTAGCTCATTGCCATGGGAAGAGACCTTTTCATCGCCCTGGCCGTTATTGCGATGGCAATCATCGTCGTGCTGATCTGGAACGCGCCAAAGCGGCCGGGCGTCGATCCGACCGAGACCTCCGCGGCTCAGACGGAATGAATCCGGCTGCGGCGCGAACCCGTTCCGCAACGTGAAATCTGCCTTGGGCCTATCAACTTGCCACGATATCGGCGGAATAACGCAATTCGCGCAGCGGTTTTACCCGGCTGGTCGTCTCTGCATAGAGCGGATGCGCCTTGTAGGAGGCGAGCGCTGCTTCGTTCTCGAACTCGGCGTAGACGACCACATCGATTTCATCCGAAAGCGGGTCGACCTTGGTGTTGAGCATCACCTCGAAATGGCGCGAGTGGGGTATCTTGCCGAGCGCCAGCAGACCCGTACGCACTGCTTCGACGTCCACTTTACGCCGCGCGCTGAAGAAAACGATATGCCGGATCAACCCAGCCTCCTGGACCGTTGGACCGGCGTCCTTTTGTGTCAGCTGGAGCGTGCCGTCAATCGGCAGGATGTCGCGTCGGCGACCCGTGGCGAAGAAGAGAAACTACACCATGCTGGTTACATATTGCACGACGCGGGTTACCTCCCTGACGGTCCTGTCGAGGTAACGGCCTTGGTTGTAAATGCCGTCCCAGATCAGGAAGAAAGTGACGGCCGTGATAACGATAACATAACGCATGGCTAAAACTATCGCATATGGCCGGTTGCAACCATAGCGATTCCAGCGCTGCCGGGACCCTCCCCTGAAATTTTTTGCGTGGTTAAATCTGCTTTGCCGCGATGCGTGCTTGGGCCGATCGCTTTAAAAAGCTCGCGGCCGTCAAAAAACCCGATCGTGACCCAGGATCGGGCTTTTACGGGTCAATCGGAATCACATTATGCGCAAACGGAAAATCTTCCTCGTTGCAATTCTTGTCGCTGCGGGCGGCATCTGGCTCAACAATACCTCGCTGCTGTCGAGCCGGCCGGCCGGTACCCCTTCGGTACTTGCCCATCGCGGCTTGGCTCAGGATTTCGACCGCACGAATCTCGGACCGGAAACATGCACGGCCGATCGCATGCTGCCGCCGCGCCATTCCTTCCTCGAAAACACGATACCCTCGATGGAGGCCGCCTTCGCACTCGGCGCGGACGCGCTCGAACTCGATGTCCATCCCACCACGGACGGCAAGTTCGCTGTCTTCCACGACTGGAAGCTGGATTGTCGCGCCGACGGTAAGGGAGAAACGCGCAGCCATGCAATGTCCGAATTGAGGAAGCTCGATGTCGGCTATGGCTACACGGCGGACGGCGGCAGGACCTTTCCGTTTCGCGGCAAGGGAATCGGCATGATGCCGTCGCTGAACGAAGTCTTGCAACGCTTCCCGAACCGGCGCTTCAACATCAACATCAAAAGCAACGATCCCAAGGAAGGCGAAATGCTGGCCGGCTGGCTCGCCACATTGACGCCGGCCGAGCGCGCCGATCTGGCGGTCTACGGCGGGGACAGACCTATAGAAGCCGTGAAGGCAGCGTTGCCGGACATGCATACGCTGAGCCGCGCATCCCTGACGCGCTGCATTCTGCGCTATGCTGCGCTCGGCTGGAGCGGCTACGTTCCGGATGCCTGCCGCCAAGGCACCTTGCTCGTTCCTGTCAATGTCGCAAACTGGATGTGGGGCTGGCCCGACCGTTTTCTCGACCGTATGGACAGCGTCGGCAGCCGCGTCTACCTGCTCGGTCCCTATTTCGGTGGCGACTTTTCGCAAGGCCTCGACGATCCCGCCTCGATCGACCAACTGCCGGACGATTATTCCGGTGGGATTTCGACGGACGCGCTGGATCTGGTCATGCCTGCCGTCAAGCGGCGTTTCGCACCACCTGCTTGAGGACGGGACAGAACCTTTACGCCGGAGTAGCTCGAGCCGACGCTCAAATCCTCGCCTCAAAGAGTGATGCGGTATTTGGAAAACCCCGCTTCGCCCTCGCCCGCCGGCTCGATCTTCAGCGACGTCACCTGCGCAATAAATTCCTTCGCCTTGGCGCCGGTCTCGAACACGACGCTGCTTCCCGGCAGCGGTGCAAACGACCAGTTGGCGTCCGCCGACGGGTTGATGGTGCCTTTGCTGATGATATAGCGCACGATCACGTCGCGGTTGGTGTCGGGCGCTTCGTAGATGACCTTCGAGGCATTGATCTCCGGGAAGTTGCCGCCGCCGCCGGCGCGATAGTTGTTGGTGGCGACGACGAATTTCTGTGCCGGATCAATCAGTTTTCGGTCGAACATCAACTCGATGATGCGGTTCGAGCCGGCATTCGCCAGCCCGCCCTTGGGATCATATTTCGGCGGCTGCGACAGGTCGATCCTGTAGGTGACGCCATCGATCACGTCGAAATTATAGGACGGGAAATCGGTGTTGATGAGCGCCTGGTCGGCTTTGCCCGGCTCGATCCGGTTGAAGATGCCGGCCGACATTTCCAGCCATTCCTTCACCTCAGCCCCGGTAATTTCGACGGCGCGCACCGTATTTGGATAGAGATAGAGGTCGGCGACGTTCTTGATGGCGATATCGCCCACCGGCACGTCAGTATAATAATCGGCGCCGTTGCGCCCGCCCGCCTTGAACGGTGCCGCCGCCGAAAGCAGCGGCAAATCCTTCCACTCGGTGTTCTTTAGGATGTCCTTCAAGTACCAGGTCTGCGCCTGGCTGACGATCTGTACCGACGGATCGTCGGCGACCAGCGCAAAATAGGAATAGAGCGGCGCCGAGGTTTTGCCGACCGGCCGGCGCACATAGGCAAGCGTCGCCTCGTGATCCAGCTTGAGCGCGTCGACGATGCGCTGGTCGTCCGCGACCGTCGGTTTGTTCGCCTTGTCGACCCGTTCAAAGATAGGCCTTGCCTCAGAGGTCGCCGAGACGATTTTCCATGTCGATCCGTCGCGCTCCAGCAACAGATCGATCAGCCCCATATGCGAACCCCAGAAGCCAGCCATGACGGCGGGCTTGCCTTGCAACGTGCCTTTTGCCGCATCGACGGCCTCCAGCGACTGAAAGTCCTTCTTGCCAGGGAAGACGAGATGCTGGTGACCGGTGAACACCGCATCGATGCCTTCGATACCGGCGACGAAGAAGGAGGCATTCTCCATCATGTCGCCCTGCTTCACGTCGATGCCGGAATGGGAGAGCGCAATGACGATGTCGGCGCCTTCTTCCTTCATCTGCGGCACCCACGCCTTGGCCGACTCGACGATGTCGCGCGTCTTGACGTTGCCCTCGAGATTTTTCAGATCCCAGACCATGATCTGCGGCGGCACGAAGCCGATGATGCCTATCCTGATCGGCTGCTCGGCGCCCGACCCGTCTTTGATCTTCCTATCGAGGATGACGTAGGGTTTGAGATAGAGCTTGTCGTCGCGCGGGTTCGCGGCAAGTTCCGTGCCGCGGATCAAATTCGCGCAGACGAAGGGGAAATTGGCACCGGCCAGCACCTTGTCCAGAACGACAGGCCGTAGTTGAACTCGTGGTTGCCGAGCGTCGAGCATTCGTAGCCGAGCAGGTTCATACCCTTCATGACCGGATGAAGGTCGCCGTCCTTCATGCCTTTCTCATAGGCGATGTAGTCGCCCATCGGGTTGCCCTGCAGAAGGTCGCCATTGTCGATCAGCATCGCATTGGTGGCTTCTTTGCGCACGGCTTCAATCAATGATGCCGTTCGCGACAGCCCCATCGTGTCGTTGGCTTTGTCGGCGTAGTAATCGTAAGGCAGCACGTTCACGTGGATGTCGGTCGTCTCCATGATCCTCAGATGCGCCTGGTTGACTTGAGCCCGGGCGGAGAACGGGTGAAACATGATCAGCGCTCCGCTGGCGGCGGCGGCGGCGAGGAAATCGCGGCGTGAGACGAGGTGGCGCAATTGAGACATTCGTTTCTCTTTCTTCCACGGCGTGGCAAGTCCTGCCCGAAGCAAAGCTTCGCGCCGAAATTCCCTCAAGTCCATTAGGAAGTCCGGTCCAACAGCAAGTCCAGTCGATCAGGAAAAGGTGACCGGCGGATGAACATCCGCCACCGAAAAATCAGCCCTTGTCGTCGTCGCCCTGCGTGATCAGCCGGGCGCTGCGCTGACCGGTGAAGTAGATCCATAGCCAGCTCAGAGAAACCGCAAGCCGGTTACGAAAGCCGATCAGGAAGTAAATATGCGCGAAGCCCCACAGCCACCAGGCAGGTCGGCCGGTGAGCTTGATCCAGCCAAAATCAATGGCCGCGGCGCGCTTGCCGATCGTCGCCAGGTCGCCGTCATGCCTGTAGCGGAACGGACGCGATGTCGCGTCGCCGGCGAGCCTGGCCTTGATCGTCGCGGCGACATGCCGTCCCTGCTGTTTGGCAGCGGGCGCGACGCCCGGCACCAACCGGCCATCCGGCCGCAGGACGTGCGCTGCGTCACCGACGACAAAAATCTCCGGGTCTCCCGGTACAGTGAGGTCGGGCTCGACAAGCACCCTGCCCGCGCGGTCCGCTGCCGCGCCGAGCCACTCGGCGGCTGGCGAAGCGGCGACGCCTGCCGCCCAAAGGATTGTCCTGGCCGGCAAGTGGGTGTCGCCGAAGACGACACCCTCGGCATCGCAGCGCGTAACCGCCCGGCCGAGTTCGACCGTCACGCCGAGCCGTTCGAGCGCCTTCATTGCATAATCGGAGAGTTCCGGCGCGAAATTGGCAAGAACGCGGTCGCCGGCCTCGATCAGCACCACGCGCGTCTCGCGCGTGTCGATGTTGCGGAACTCGCCGCGCAGCGTCTCATGCGCCAGTTCGGCAATGGTGCCGGCCAGTTCCACGCCAGTCGGCCCGCCGCCGACGATCGCGAGTGTCAGCAGTGCCTGGCGCTTGGCGGGATCGGTTTCCCGCTCGGCCTGCTCGAAAGCCAAAAGAATACGCCGTCGAATGGTGGTGGCGTCCTCCAGCGTCTTCAGCCCCGGCGCGAACGGCTCCCATTCGTCATGGCCGAAATAGGCGTGCCGTGCTCCGGTGGCCAGCAGCAGCGTGTCGTAGGCGACCGCGCCGCCATCCCGCAGCAGCACGCGCTTGCCGGTGCGGTCGATGCCGGTCACGGTGGCGAGCAGCGTCGTCACGTCCTTGCGTTTGCGCAGAAGATGGCGGATCGGCCAGGCCACTTCGGAGGTCGCCAGCGCCGTCGTCGCCACCTGGTAGAGCAGCGGCTGAAACAAATGATGGTTGCGCCTGTCGATCATGGTGATGCGCACCGGCGCGCCGGCAAGTGCGCGGGTGAATTCGAGGCCGCCGAAACCGGCGCCTACGACGACGACATGATGGTTGGCTGCGTTCATCTCACTCACCTCATCAAGGCTGATGTAAGCGCTGTTGTGCAGTGCAGCAATGCCTGAGCTGCAACTGCCTGGGACTCGTCGCTTGATGTCGTGAATACGCATGCTGCAGACTCATTCCCAGATATAGCTTACGTCCCAGATATGGCTTGATTGGAACAGTATATTGCAGGTGAAGCATGGCTAGGGATGACGATGAAGGCTCTGCGCAGTACGCCTCGCCGCCTTGTTTTATGTACGAGCTCGATCCGGAGTTCCGAGCGCCGCTCTCCGACTGGACCGACGTAAAGCGCTGGCGCAAGGCCGAGCGCGAGCGGTTGATCGCATCCCGCCTTGCAGTTTCCGCCGACCTGCGCACGGCCATGTCGCAGCGCATTGCCGAAAGTCTCGACGCGGTGATCGGCGACATCGCCGGCCGCATGGTCAGCCTCTACTGGCCGTTTCGCGGCGAGCCGGACCTGCGCCCGTGGATGGAAACCGTTAACGCGCGGGGCGGCCGCACGGCGTTGCCCGTCGTCGTCGAGAAAGGCCGGCCGCTTGTCTTTCGCGCCTATGTTCCCGGTGACCGGCTGGAGAAGGGTATCTGGAATATCCCGATACCAGCCGAGGGCGACCCGATGCTGCCCGACATCGTCATTTCGCCGATCGTCGGCATCGATCCCGGACAGTTTCGCCTCGGCTATGGCGGCGGCTTCTTCGATCGCACGCTAGCCGCGATGCCGTTCAAACCGCTGGTCATCGGCGTCGGCTACGAGTTGCAGCGCATCGCCACCATCTACCCGCAGCCGCACGACATTCCGATGGACCGTGTGTTGACCGAGGTCTGCCCGGCAACTCAGCGACCCGATCTTCCGCCTCGGCGTTGAACAAGACAGGCCCATCCGTAATTCGATCGCCCAGCGACCAAAATTCGTTTTGCAGCCAATTGTTGAGCTTGCTAGACTGTTGCCGGGCGGGACAATGAAGATGTTCACAACATCGGCTCCATACGTGATTACGGTTCTCGTGTCGGTAATTACGTGGGTTTTGTCCACGTATTATGAAGAAATAAACACGACTCCCTATCTGAGATACGAAATCATTGAGGACGGCCGAGATGCGTCGCCACCTTACATGGTTTACCGTTTCACCAATGCGTCCCCGAAAGTCAGAATATCCGACGTGACGATAGGGCTTGACTGCCCCAAGAGTGAAGCGTGCTTCGGAGCCGCGGGGCAGTCGCCCGAGACATATGCGCAGATGCTGAAAGTGCCGCCTTGGGCTTTGCCCGAGGCGATTGTACCCAATGCAGCCATTGTCACGCAAAAGGTCGATCTGCCGGCCGGAACAGCATTCGAGGTCCGGGTCGTATTAAGATCCAAGGACGTCAAGCCACTTCTGTATTTTCAGAACGAACCCGGCCAGAAGGCCGATCCGAAATTGATCGGAAAATACTCCTTGGACCAGTTCGTTGCGAACAACTACTTGGCTATCGTCGCGGTTTTGTGGGTAATCGCCTGCGTCTTGATTTTCATCGCCTACCGGGTTGCCGCCGCTGCCGCCAGGTCAGGCAACACTGAAAAACCGCAAACAATCCATCTCAAGATCATCGAGAGCTGACCATGCGCATTTTGAGAGTAATTTGCCTCGTTGCAGTTGTCGCCGTGATGCCCGTCGAGTTTATCTCGGCACAATCGATTACCGTTTCATTTGCTGTCACGACAAATGACAAACCTCCGGTTGGGGTACCAGCGCATATATATCGCAAGACAGCCACGATGCCGGAGCAATTGGCTACGGACACCGACGACGAAGGCAAGGCAACTTTGCCGGAAGCAGCTTGCTCAGCCGATGTGCAATACCGTGCAGAAGCATTGGCGCGCATCCGTTTCCCGAGAGGCCGCGTCAGATGGGAATCTTGCCGGCTGGCCGGACCGATTGTCTTCAAGGTTTCCTCGTCAGGCGTTTCCTCGAAAACCGAAGACTTTCTAAGCGGGAAAATTCCGGACGGATGGGTCGTACCGCAGGACTACGAACCCGTTTTCGTTGACCTGAGGAAGGCCATCGACGAAGAGCGATGGGGTGTTGCCGCGAAACTCAGCTCGCAGCTCGCTGACCGATACCGCTCCGCAGGCCTTAGAAACGAAGCCGGCACCTTCGCTGAAATAGCGCTTGCGGGCACAGCCGTTTATGCCACGTCCCAGCTTCCCGACGACAATGCGCTCGACGCTCTTTTGAAGCCCAAGGATCCCAAAGCAACATTTGAAACCGAAACCCTGTTGTCGCCATTCGCCAAGAAGGCCGTTGCGGATTTTCAAAGCTCTTGCGGATTACCAACCGACGGCATTGTTGGATGGCAAACAATGGGATGTCTACCGGGAGGCGCAGGTTACACCTTGCCAAGCGTAGCAACCGTTCCATTCCAGAATCTGGTCGTCAGGCCAAATACCTAATGCATGTCGCTCAAACGGATTCAGACGTGCTGCTGCACTCATCTCATGCGAGTTCAGGCTTCATCCCCACGGCCGTACGGTCGACGATCTCGCGCAACGCAAACGACGAATTGATCTTCGTCACATGCGGCATTGCCGACAGCCACTCCTTGTGGATGCGTTCGTAGTCGACGAGATCCTTCGCCGCGATGCGCAGGATGTAGTCATATTCGCCCGACATCAGATGGCAGGACAGCACGTTCGGGCAGCGCTTTATCGCCGCTTCGAAATCCGACAACGTCTTCTCGAACTGCCCGGACAGCGATATATGCACGATCGCCGTCATCTGGTGCCCAAGTGCAGCATTGGACAGCCGGGCATGATAGCCGCGGATGGTTCCGGATTTCTCCAGATTGTCCAGCCGCCGCGAACAGGCCGACTGCGACAGGCCGACCTTCTCGGCAAGGGCTGCGTTCGGTATCCGCCCATCCTTCTGCAACGTCTCGAGAATGGCGATATCGATCCTGTCGAGCGGCATTTTTGCGGGTTCCTGCGATAATTCTACTGTTTCGCGCAACGATTATCGAACAGCGGCCTCTCAGGCAAGCGCATTCGCAAACACTTACCGAAGGATTCGTGGTTGACTATCCCTAGACAGGGAACGAGCCCCAAAGGGCCGGATCAGGAGACAAAAGATGCGCGTCGGTTGCCCCCGGGAAATCAAGAATCACGAATACCGCGTCGGGCTGACGCCGGGCTCGGTCCGCGAATATGTCGCTCATGGTCATGAAGTGCTGGTCGAGACCGGCGCTGGCGCCGGCATCGGCGCCGACGACAATGCCTACCGCGCCGCCGGCGCCACGATCGCCAAGACAGCCGCCGACGTGTTCGCCAAGTCCGACATGATCGTCAAGGTCAAGGAGCCGCAGCCCAACGAATGGGTTCAGCTCCGCGACGGCCAGATCCTCTACACCTATCTCCATCTCGCGCCGGATCCCGAGCAGACCAAGGGCCTGCTGGCCTCCGGCGTGACCGCCATCGCCTACGAGACCGTCACCGACGAGCGCGGCGGCCTTCCGCTCTTGGCACCGATGTCGGAAGTTGCCGGTCGCTTGTCGATCCAGGCGGGCGCCACCGCGCTACAGAAGGCCAATGGCGGTCGCGGTGTCCTGCTCGGCGGCGTGCCCGGCGTGCTGCCCGGCAAAGTTACTGTGCTCGGCGGCGGCGTCGTCGGCCTGCATGCCGCCCGGATGGCGGCCGGTCTTGGCGCCGACGTCACCATCATCGACCGCTCGATCCCGCGCCTGCGTCAGCTCGACGACATCTTTGGCGGCCGCGTCCACACCCGCTACTCGACCGTCGAGGCGCTGGAGGAAGAATGCTTTTCGGCTGACATCGTCGTCGGCGCCGTACTGATCCCGGGAGCAGCCGCGCCCAAGCTGGTGACGCGCGAAATGCTGTCGGGCATGAAGAAAGGCGCCGTGCTGGTCGACGTCGCCATCGACCAGGGCGGCTGCTTCGAAACCTCGCACGCCACAACCCATGCCGAACCGACTTATGAGGTCGACGGCGTCATTCATTATTGCGTCGCCAACATGCCGGGTGCGGTGCCGGTCACCTCTGCCCATGCGCTCAACAATGCGACGCTGCATTATGGCCTGCAGCTCGCTGACAAGGGCCTCAAGGCACTGATCGACGACCACCATCTGCGCAACGGCCTGAACGTCCACAAGGGGAAGATTACCAACCGCGCGGTGGCCGAAGCGCTCGGCTACGAGCTGGTCGAGCCAAAGGCGGTTCTCGCGGCCTGAGCTGTCCGAACCTGCTTCTCCAGCGAAGCTGCCCGTCGGTCTATCCGACGGGCTTTTCTTTGTGAAAAACTGAAAAGCGTCGGACGCGCGGAATAACCGGATAACAAAAAAGCGGAGCCCAAGCCCCGCTTCCTCGGTTGTCGAGATTTCCCGCCGGTTCATCCGCGGTCGGCAAGTCGATCGACGATCCCTCTCTACCGCAAGAATGCGACGGGAGTACGACAACCCTAAGCCGGTGCAGCTTGTCCGGTTTACGCGCGGTCGATCCGGCACTGATAGCAATTGTTGCGCGCCGAGCGGATGTGGACATAAGCGATGTCGTCGCGCTCGAACAAGGTCTCTGCCCGTGTCGCGATAACGTCGGTCGGGATGACACCGCCGCTGCCGTAGACAATGCGGTCGTCCTTGCCATAGCCGCGCACGATATAATCGCTGCTTTCGAGCATCTTGGGAAGCACTTCGACCTCGGCGGCGCGTTCGCATTCTTCCGAATGCAGGAAGATCGGCCCGGTTTCAGCATAAGGCTGCAGCTCAGGAAAAGGCCGATAGGCCAGAACAAGATAGTCTTCTCCCGCAGCAACGTTCTTCAGGCAGTGACGGCAAGGCACTCCGTCGCCGTCCGAAACC
Source organism: Mesorhizobium sp. M0571 (assembly GCF_040320985.1). Taxonomy (NCBI): domain Bacteria; kingdom Pseudomonadati; phylum Pseudomonadota; class Alphaproteobacteria; order Hyphomicrobiales; family Phyllobacteriaceae; genus Mesorhizobium; species Mesorhizobium sp. M0571. The sequence goes on along the minus strand of NZ_JAMYQT010000020.1, from coordinate 22,717 downwards.
TTCCGCTCTGGTGTCAGGCCATAAGCGTCCGGTCCGCCGCGCTGAAGTGCGCGGACCGCATCGGTCGGCAAGGCTTTGAATTTCACGGTCATGGCGAAATCTCCGGTTCTCGTTGACCGGAAATTATGCTCCCAAGGCAAAGCTTCCCACCCGATTCCTGCCGGAACGGATCAGTCCATCAGCGCGTCGAGACCACGCACCAGGCCTTTGACCTCCTGTACCCGCCGGATGGCGAGCAGCGTGCCGGCCACGTACGGCGCGGCCGACGAGCCGGCATCGTGGCGGATGGTCAGCCGCTCGTCGGGCAGGCCGAACAGTGCCTCGCAGGACAGGATGTAGGACGGCAGCCGAAGCGCATGCACCTGCACCCCCTCGCCCGCGCCAACCGCCGCACCACGTGTTCCCGGCACGCCGGAGACTTCGGAGACCGGCTTTGCCGTCGAAGCCTTGCGGATGTCGGCCAGCGCTTCTGCAAGCTCTCGTGCGGTGCCGGAGGGCGCGTCGGGCTTCTTTGCGCTGGCATAATCGATGACCTCGACATCCGGCACGTATTTTGCCGCCATAAGTGCAAACCGCTTCATCAGCGTGGCGGTGATGGAAAAGTTACCGGCGGCAACGACGCCGACGCCGTTGGCGCGCGCCGCGGCGTCGATGTCGGCATAGTCGGCCGCACCCAGTCCCGAGGTGCCGATCACCGCGTGCCGTCCCTTGTCGATGGCGAGCAGCACGTGATCTTTAACCACATGCGGCTTGGTGTAGTCGACCAGCACATCAGACGGGGCTCGCAGCGCTTCCGCCAACGAAGCCGAAACGGTCACGCCAGTGGCCGGCATGCCAACCAGCAGGCCGGAATCCTGCCCCGCGCCGCTACGCGACACAGCGCCCACCAGCGCCATGTCGTTTTGCGCGACGATCGCCGGGACCAGCGCCTTGCCGACCCAGCCGGTCGCACCGGCCATCACCACGCGTATTGCCATCGTTCGATCCTCCATCATCATCGGCTTTTAAACGACAGCGATATGGAAAGAGCCCGGCTCATTCAAGCCGGGCTCTTTTTTGAGTGTTGATCCAGACCGGGACAGAACGATCAAAATCGCCGGAATTCCGGACAGACTTACCGGATGAAGTCGTCGAAGCGGCGCAGCGTCACCCGGCGATTGCGCCAGTTCTCATTCTGCGTCTGCACGAGCAGGAACTCTTCGCCGTAGCCAACGGTTTCGAGAGCATAGCCTGGCACGCCGAATTCGCGCACCAGGATACGCTTCAGCGAGGCGGCACGCTGCTCGGACAAAATCTGATTCGACCGGAAGGAGCCGACCGCATCGGTATGGCCTTCGATCAGTACACGGGCACCCGGATCGTGCCGCAGAATGCGCTGAAGCGCATCGGCGATGTTTTCGATCTTGGCGTATTGAGATTCGGAAATGGCAGCCGAGCCGAAGGCAAAATTAATCGACTGAATGTCGATAGAGCGAGCCATGCGCCGCAAGTCCGGTCGACTCTTGAATTCGCGGATGGTGACGCGTTGGTTCGGGCGCAGCTTCACCCGCGGCGCGGCTTCAAGCTGGCGCTCGATCATGGTGGCCGAAGGCGTGGTCGCCTGGGCGGCGGCAAGGGTCGGCATGGCCAGTGCCGCAATCAGCGCGGCGACAAATGTGCGTCGGGTCAGCATGTCTTGTCTCCTTCAGCCCTCGGCCGCATTGTTGGTGCGGACAAGATGGCAAAGGCAAGCTGACGCTTGAATGAACGAACCTGAAAAATCACGGCCGCATGACGCTGGCGGCACGCTCGGCAAAAGGCATCGGATGCACGACCTCCTTCTTTTGCGCCACCGGCGCAAAACCGAGCTTTTGATAAAGCGGCAGTGCTGCCGGGTGATCCAGGGTGCAGGTCTGCACCGTCACCCGCTTCGGCCCGTGCGACCAGGCGGCCGCGATTGCTGCGCCGAGGAACCAGCGGCCGATCCCTTGCCCGGTCGCGTGCTCCATCATGCCAAAATAAGCGAGCTCCACTTCTTCCGGCAGATGCGGCTTGAGATCGAAGAAGCCGGCGGGCGCTCCGTCGAGATAAAGCACCCTGATGTCGCGGTCCTCGCGGTGGATGCCCGCCGCAAGCTCCTCATCATTCAGCCTCAGCACATTGACCCAGTGCCATTTACGGCCGACCCGATCCATCAAATAGCGGTAGAAATGCAGCGGAATGTCTTTGGTCTTGAGCAGCGCGATCTGGCGGTTGTACGGCAGCGGCGGCGAATAGGCAGGCGGCACATGCATTTCGAGAAACGTCACGGTGACGTCGATGTCTTCCAGTGCTCCGTTTTCCATCACCGTCGGTCCTTGCCTGTCACGACGGGCGTGTCGGAAAGCCCACCCCATTCGGTCCATGAACCGTCGTAAAGCCTGTTGTCGGCATGGCCAAGCGTCTCCAAGGCTAGCGTGATGGCTGCCGCGGTGACGCCCGACCCGCAGGAGGTGACGACCGGCTTCGACAGGTCGATGCCGGCCTCCTCGATCACTTTGCGCAGCCTGTCCTTAGGCAACAATTCGCCGTTTTCCGAAAGCGCCGAAAACGGCACATTGTGCGCGCCCGGCATATGACCGGAGCGGATGCCAGGGCGCGGCTCCGGCTCGGTGCCGGCAAAACGGCCAGGCGAGCGGGCATCCGCGATCTGGCTCTCCCCTGTCTCGACGATCCGGCGCATATCGGCAAGGCTGGCGACGCGGGCGGCGTCTAAGTTGGCATAAAACACGCAAGGCGCGATCTTCGTGGGCTCCGCTGTAACCGGCCGTCCGGCTGCTTTCCAACGATCGAAGCCGCCGTCGAGTATGTAGACCTGGAACACGCCCATGACGCGAAACAGCCACCAGGCACGCGGCGCCGAAAAGAACCCCGGCCCGTCATAGACGACGATAGTGTCGTCGGCCGAAATGCCCATCGCGCCGACATATTGGGCGAAATGCTGCGGCGACGGCAACGTGTGCGGCAGAGCCGCATCAGGGTCCGAAACCGCATCTTGGTCGAGGAAGCGGGCGCCTGGAATATGCGCGGCGTCATACTCGGCGCGTGCGTCGCGCTTTTGCGCCGGCAGATACCAGGACGCATCAACGATCGTCAGGCCAGGCTCGCCGAGACGCGTCTGCAGCCAATCAGCATCGATGGTAAAGGGACTGTCGTCGGCCATTTTTTCTCTCCTGCCCGCCTGTCGCAGTCCCTATGTATCAGGCCGCCGGCATCGGTCCAAAGCGAATGCGGAAGCGCCGGTTCTCGCGGCCCTTTTTCTCAATCTTGCCGATATGGATCTCGCCGATTTCACCGGTGCTCTTCACATGGGTGCCGCCGCAAGGCTGGCTGTCGACTGAAGCATTCTCGCCGATGCAGACCAATCGGATCTTTCCCGTGCCGGCCGGCGGCCGCACATTCTTGGATTTCACCAGCCCCGGATTGGATGCCAGCTCCTCGTCGGAGATCAGCCGGGTGAAGATCGGGTGGTCGGCCCGCACCAGTTCCATCAGCCTGGCCGTCACGTCTTCCTTCGTGAAGCCGGCGTCCGGGATGTCGAAATCGACACGGCTGTCCTCCTCGGAAACCGCGGCACCGGTGATCGGGAACGGACAGACGACGGTAAGCAGATGGCAGGCTGAATGCATGCGCATCAGCAATTGCCGCCGCGGCCAGTCGATGGCGAGCTTCACCCGCTCGCCCAGCAGCGGAACCGCCTGCTCGGGCGCCGGCACATGGATGATCTCGTCCTTGGTTTCGCCGGTGATCGTAGCGGCAATCGCGATGCCGGTGCGGTCGGCGCGTTCCAAACTGCCGGTGTCGCCCGGCTGCCCGCCCGATGTGGCGTAAAACACCGTCCGGTCCAGAATGATACCGCCGCGATCATCGACTGCGACGACAGTGGCGTCGGCCGCCCCCAGATAGGCATCGTCACGAAACAGCGCTTCGGTCTTGTACGCCATCACGCGACCCTCTCGAACGGCACCGAAATCGTGCTCCGCTGTTCCATCCAGCCCGGCACCGGCAGCTTCTTTTCGCGCAGGAATTCAGGATTGAACAGCTTCGACTGGTAGCGCGTTCCGTAGTCGCAAAGGACGGTCACGATGGTATGGCCGGGGCCTAGCTCGCGCGCCAGGCGAATGGCGCCGGCAATGTTGATGCCGGTCGAGCCGCCAACGCAAAGCCCCTCCTCCTGGATCAGGTCGAATACGATCGGCAGTGCGTCCTCGTCGGGGATCTGAAAAGCGAAGTCGGGCGTAAAGCCTTGGAGATTGGCGGTGATCCGCCCCTGCCCGATGCCTTCGGTGATCGAACTGCCCTCGGATTTCAGCTCGCCGGTAGTGTAGAAGGAGTAGAGCGCAGCGCCTAGCGGATCGGCCAGCGCGATCTTGACCTGGCTGTTCTTGGCCTTCAGCCCGAAACCGACGCCTGCCAGCGTGCCGCCGGAACCGACCGCCGACACGAAACCATCCACCTTGCCGCCGGTCTGGTTCCAGATTTCTTCGGCGGTGGTGCGGATGTGGCCGTCACGGTTGGCGACATTGTCGAACTGGTTGGCCCAGATCGCGCCGTTCGGCTCGGTCTTCGCCATCTGCTCGGCCAGCCGGCCCGACAGCTTCACATAGTTATTCGGGTTCTTGTAGGGCACGGCGGGCACCTCGATCAGCTCGGCGCCGAGCAGTTTGATCGTATCCTTCTTCTCCTGGCTTTGGGTATCAGGAATGACGATCACGGTTCGATAGCCAAGCGCCTTCGCAACCAGCGTCAATCCGATGCCGGTGTTGCCGGCCGTCCCTTCGACGATGACGCCGCCGGACCGCAGCAGCCCGCGCTGTTCGGCATCGCGGATGATGAACAGGCCGGCGCGGTCCTTGACCGACTGCCCGGGATTCATGAATTCGGCCTTGCCCAGGATCTCGCAGCCGGTTGTTTCCGAGGCCTTGTTGAGGCGGATCAGGGGCGTGTTGCCGATCGCGTCGATCACAGAACGGGGCATGGAGATTCCTTTGTGGGTGCGGCGAAACCCTAGAAACCCGAAGCTTCGGTTTCAAGGCAAGAATTTGCCTGGTCCAGTCGCATTTCGCACACTGCAATTCCTGCAGCCAGGCGCGGCCGGCCGGCATTCATTTCAACCATGTACCGAAAAGCACTCTTTTCATTCGATTTCTTCACCGCTAGAGCACAGGCTAAGAAGAGCCGGCGGGGCGCAGCATGACACTCTATCGGGCCAATCCGAAACATGGCGTCGCCTGGATTACAGGCGGCAGCAGCGGTATCGGCCGTTCGCTGGCCAAGGATCTTGCCGCTCAGGGCTATGTCGTCGCGGTGACTGCGCCCGATGACCATCCGATCGATACGCTCATCATCGAGACGGCGCAGATGGCGGGCCGTGTCGCAGCCTATCCTTGCGACGTGACCGACGAAAAACGCATGGCAAAGACGGTTGCAGCGATCGAGAAAGATCTCGGTCCGATCGTGTTGGCGGTGTTCAACGCGGGAAGCTATATCGCAACGCCGGGCGAAGACCTTGTCGCGCGCAATTTCCGTCAGTCTTTCGAAGTCAATTATTTCGGCATCATCAATGGCCTGGTGCCGGTCATAGAACGCATGCGCGTACGGTCGCGCGGCCATGTCGTGCTGATCGGTTCGGTCACCGCCTATTTCGGCTGGCCGACCACCGCCGCCTATGGCGGCACCAAGGCGGCAGTCAATATCTTGGCCGAGTCGCTGAGATACGATTTCGACAAGATGAACGTCCGCATCCAGGTGATGAATCCGGGCTTTGTCGACACGCGGTTGACCGAGAAGAACTTCCTGCCGATGCCGGGCCTGATGCCGGTCAATCTGGCTTCGCGCCGCATCGCGCGAGGCATCCAATGCGGCGGCTTCGAAGTCACTTTCCCGCGCCGCCTGAGCTGGACGCTGAAGCTGCTCAGAATACTGCCGAGGCCGTTCTGCCGATGGGTAATCAGCACGGTGACCCGCTGGAAGGCACGGCCGCTGAATTTCGACCGCAAGCCGCCGGTCGAATAGGATCTGCAATGGGGCAACGGATCGTGTTTGCGGTGCTGGGTCTTTTCCTCATCTTCGTCCTGGCCTTGGCGCTTGGTCCGCGCGTCCCGGCCGAAGCCACGATCCGTTTCGATCCGTCAGCAATCGGCGACGATCCGCAGGCTATCTGGCGCGCCAGGAGGCGGCCGTGCCCGGCATCCGCGACGGGCTGGACAAGGAAATCATCTGGGCCGACCCGATGATCCATGCCAAAACGCCGCTCGCGATCGTTTACATCCACGGTTTTTCTGCGTCGAAGGGCGAGGTTCGTCCACTGCCCGACGAGGTGGCCGACCAGCTTGACGCCAATCTTTTCTACACGCGCCTGACGGGACATGGGCAGGACGGCGCCGCGATTGCGCAAGGCAGCGTCAACGCCTGGATCAACGACTATGAGGAAGCGCTCGCCATCGGCCGGGCGATCGGCGACAAGGTGATCGTCATAGCCCACCTCGACCGGCGGCTCGCTGGCGGCCTGGGCCGCGACGCAGCCAAGCACATCGGACGGTGTCGCGGCGATCGCATTCATCTCGCCGAATTTCGGCGTCAAGGCTGTCGGCGCCGAACTGCTGACCCTACCGTGGGGCAGACAGATCGCCGAGCTCGTCGCCGGCAAGGAGCGCAGCTTCGTGCCGCGCAACGCGCTGCATGAAAGGTTCTGGACCTACCGCTACCGATCGCTGCGACATTGCCGATGGCGGCGCTGACAGAGCTTGCCTATGGCGCGCCGGTGGAGAAGGCGTCCATCCCTGCCCTGTTCATCTTTTCGGATTCGGACAAATAGTGCGACCGGATCGCACGCGCGAAATAGCCGAGCGCTGGGGCGCCGCACATGAATTGGTGCCGGTCGACGATACCGGCGACCGGGACAACCACGTTATTGCGGGCGACGCGCTGTCGCCGTCGGCCACGGTTTTCCTCGCGCAGCGGATGGTCGTGTGGGTCGAGGCGGTGGTGAAGTGAACCTAACGCCTCAAACGAAAGAAGGCGACCGAAGCATCACTCCGGTCGCCCTCTTTCAGTCGTGAGTGGCCAAGCCAAGCCCGGCCGGCCGCAACGGGCCTGATTATGCAGCGCGCGCTGCCGGCCGCTTGCCGCCGAAGCGGCGCTTGTTGTTGCCCTTGAAGGGCTTGGCGCCTTCCGGCTTGCGCTCGCCCGCAAAGGCCGGCTTGTCGCCGAACCGCTTCTTGCCGAAGCCGTTGTTTGCGCCGCCGGGCCGCCTGCCGTCGCGACGGCCGTTGTGGTCGTTGCGATCGTTGGCCGGTTCGAAGCTGCGCTCGTTCTTCTCGGCGGGATTGCGCTGCGGATCGGGACTGCCGAGATGGTCGGCAACGATCGGCAGCTTGGTGCGGATGATGCGCTCGACCTGGCGCAGCTTGGCGTTTTCGGACGGGTCGCAAAGCGTGATGGCGATGCCGTCCATGCCGTTACGGCCGGTGCGGCCGATGCGGTGGACATAGCTCTCCGCCTCGTCCGGCAGGTCGAAATTCACCACATGGCTGATGCCCGGCACGTCGATGCCGCGCGCCGCAATGTCGGTCGCCACGAGAATGCGCACCGAACCCTCGCGGAAATCGTTGAGCGCCTTCTGGCGGGCATTCTGCGACTTGTTGCCGTGGATGACGGCGGCCTTGAAGCCGTCGCGCTCGAGGTCCTTGGTCACCCTGTCGGCGCCATGCTTGGTGCGCGAAAAGATGATAACGGATTTCATCGCCTCGCCGGCGAGCATCTGGGCCAGCACCTGGCGCTTCTGCTTGGTGCGGGCAAAGACGACGCCCTGCACGATCTCGGCCGCGGCAGTGCTGTGGGGAGCGACTTCGACGCGGATCGGGTTCTTCAGCAGGCCCTTCGCCAGTTCGGCGATTTCGGCCGGCATGGTCGCCGAGAACAACACCGTCTGACGGTCCGGCGCCGTCGCCCTGGCGATGCGCTTGACGTCGTTGATAAAGCCCATGTCGAGCATGCGGTCGCCTTCATCCAGCACCAGCCATTTGGTGTCGGCAAGCACTAGGTCACCTTCACGCACCAGATCGGTCAGTCGGCCGGGCGTTGCGATCAGGATGTCGACGCCAGGGGCAACCTTCTTCACCTGGCTGAAGCGCGAGACGCCGCCGAGCACCAGCGCTGTCGAGACATGTGCGCCCTTGGCGAGCAGCTTGATCATGTCCTCGATCTGCACCGCGAGTTCGCGCGTCGGCGCCAGGATCAGGGCGCGGGCCGTCTTCGGCCGGCGCTTAGTGCCGAGTGCGATGATCTTCGACAGGATCGGCAGCGCGAACGCCGCCGTCTTGCCCGAGCCGGTCTGAGCGATGCCGAAAATGTCGCGGCCTTCGAGCTGCGGCGGGATCGCCTGAGCCTGGATCGGCTTCGGATCGGTGAAGCCGGCGGCATGGGTGGCCTTGAGCAGCGCGCCGGAAATTCCAAGTGCGGCGAAACCGTTCAATTCCGCTGTGTTTTCATTGGTCAAAATATTCTTCTTTCACGCGGCTCCTGGCCGCAAACGTCGGCGGCGGCAGGGCGCAACCTGCCGTCGAAAATTGTCATGAAACGACAAGGCGGGCGGACGCTATCGTCCACACGGCTGCGCTGTCGTGCCCGCAGGCATCATGCCACGGGGCTTTTTCGCCACCTTGCCGATATGTCGGGAAGAGGGAAAACAGACGCAACCAGTCTCATTCATCGAGAAGGCCGGATTATCCCGGCCCAAGCGCCTATACCGCCGCATATGGCCCAGTTCGCATCGAAATGCAAGGGGCCTGATGCTGCAGTGCAGCAAAGGCCATGAGGAAGCGGCGCTTGCGCTCTCCCGCGGGCATGATTACCACAATCCAGCTTTCCGTTTCGGGGACCGGTCATGAAGAACGTGCTGAAGGAACTCGAGCGCCGCCGCGAGGTCGCCCGCATGGGCGGGGGACAGGCCCGCATCGACGCCCAGCACAAGAAGGGCAAGCTCACGGCCCGTGAGCGCATCGACGTCTTCCTCGACGAAGGCTCGTTCGAGGAATTCGACATGTTTGTCGAGCACCGCTCGACCGATTTCGGCATGGAGAAGACCAAGATCGCCGGCGACGGCGTCGTCACCGGCTGGGGCACCGTCAATGGCCGGCCAGTGTACCTCTTTGCAAAGGACTTTACGGTGTTCGGCGGCTCGCTGTCCGAGGCGCATGCCGAGAAGGTGGTCAAGGTGCAGGAGATGGCGCTGCGCAACCGCGCGCCGATCATCGGCCTCTACGACGCCGGCGGCGCCCGCATCCAGGAAGGCGTGGCGGCGCTCGGCGGCTACGCCGAGATCTTCCAGCGCAATGTTCTGGCCTCCGGCGTCATCCCACAGATTTCGCTGATCATGGGTCCTTGCGCCGGCGGCGACGTCTATTCGCCGGCGATGACCGACTTCATCTTCATGGTCCGCGACACCTCCTACATGTTCGTCACCGGTCCGGATGTGGTGAAGACCGTCACCAACGAGACGGTGACCGCAGAAAGCCTCGGCGGCGCCTCCGTCCACACGACGAAGTCCTCGATCGCCGATGGGGCCTACGACAATGACGTCGAGGCGCTGCTGCAGATGCGCCGGCTGATCGATCTGCTGCCCGCTTCCAACACGGCGGAAATTCCCGAGATCGAATGCTACCAGTCGGTCATCGATCACGATCTGTCGCTCGACCGGCTGATCCCCGACAATGCCAACAAACCCTACGACATCAAGGAGTTGATCCTTAAAGTTGCCGACGAGGGTGACTTCTTCGAGATCCAGCAGAGTTTCGCCAAAAACATCGTCACCGGCTTCGGCCGTGTCGAGGGCCGCACGGTCGGCTTCGTCGCCAACCAGCCGATGGTGCTGGCCGGCGTGCTCGATTCGGATGCCAGCCGCAAGGCGGCGCGATTCGTGCGCTTCTGCGACTGTTTCTCGATTCCGATCGTCACCTTCGTCGACGTTCCCGGTTTCCTGCCGGGCACCGCGCAGGAATATGGCGGGCTGATCAAGCATGGCGCCAAGCTCTTGTTCGCCTATGCGGAAGCGACCGTGCCAAAGATCACCGTCATCACCAGAAAGGCCTATGGCGGCGCCTATGACGTGATGGCGTCAAAGCATTTGCGCGGCGACATGAACTATGCCTGGCCGACGGCGCAGATCGCGGTGATGGGTGCGAGAGGCGCGGTCGAGATCATCTACCGCAAGGATATCGGCGACGCTGAGAAAATCGCAACCCATACAAAGGCTTACGAGGATCGCTTCCTGTCGCCCTTCGTTGCCGCCGAGCGCGGCTATGTCGACGAGGTGATCATGCCGCATTCGACCCGCCGGCGCATCGCCCGCGCACTCAGGATGCTGCGCAACAAGGATATGCAGAACCCCTGGAAGAAACACGACAACATCCCGCTGTGATTCTGAATGTCGCGCATGATCATCAGCGCTGGGCGGCGGTTTGGCAGGTTTGCAGTCCTATTTTTCGTTGCCCCGGCTGCCATCATTTTCTGCGTCTGGATGTCCCTGCTCGACAGCCATCCGATCTGATTCATCGTCAGTGGCTTTGTTGCCATGCCGATCGCGACCACCGCAGCGGCATTCCTGTTCGGCACATTGTTTGCCGGTTTTCGGCGCAGCAAGGTCAAGGGCGTGAGCAGAGCGGAGGCGCCTGGGCTGTGGGCGCTGTGGGAAATGATTGCTGGACGGCGCCGGGCGGCGCGCACGGTCATTACGCTGGAGGACAACCTTAACGCCAGTGTGCGGGAAGAGCGTACGCTGCTCGGACTTCTCGGCAGCCGCTTGTTTTTGACCGTTGGCATTCCCCTCCTCGCCGTGGCCGACGAAAAGGCCCTCGCCGCAATTTTTGCCCATGAAGACGCGCATGTGCGGAACAAGGACACAAATGGCGGTCTCAATCTCGCCGAATTCGAGAACAGTTTCGAATTTGTCTTCGAGTACGCACCTCCAGGAACGACGATCTCAGGCAGCCTCCTTCACGCTGCAATCGGCTGGCTGTCGAAATCTTTTGAACGGGAGAATATCCGGCTATCGCGCGAAGCCGAGATCAAGGCGGATCGTCATGCGGCAGTATCCGGTAACGCTGAACAAGCTGCGCGCGCTCTGTTGCTTGTTGCTGCAGCAGACGCGCACTTCAAGGAAAAGGTATATGACCCTTTGCACCAGGAACTGATGGGAGCGATGCGACCACCACGGCCACCACTCGACCGCCTTCTAGAAATGGCCGGGCAGTTGTCGGAACACATTTACCTGAACGCTTGCGTTCACAGGGCGTGGGAACGTCCAGATGACGAAAGGTCGACGCATCCGTCATGGGCACAGAGGCTGGCGGCACTTGGGTACGGAGAAGCGCCCGACATCCAACCCATAGCCGTCACGGCACTCTCGACGCTGCTGGGCCCGAACGCAGCCGAACGACATATTGCGGAATTCAACAAGACGTGGACTGGGCACATGGAGGACTATCTTCAACGCTAAGGCGGTGTTCGCACATTGGTGTCAGCGGGACCCAAGTGCGGGACGCTTTTTTTGCCGATCGCCGCCACCCGTAACTGACAGCCTATTCCGCTTCCGCCGCTCCAAACCCGGCCCCCGTCGTCGCGCGGACAGCACTCGCCCATGGCGTGGCGTGATTGTCGATGCGCATCTGGAAGATAAAATAGGTCGGCGAGCAGAAGCCGATGCCCTTCGCCTTGCCGATACCGGGCGTGTCGGGCGGCAGCGACTGGCACATGTAATCCTCGCGGCAGAAATGGTCGGCCGAGCAGGCAGGACGATTACCGCGATTGACGGCGCCGCCCAGGCACTGGTCGAAATTATTGGTCGCCACGCAGGTGTCGAATTTATTGCCGCCAACCAACCCGCAAATCTCGTTCGGCATCGGCTTGCCCGTTTTGAAGGCGGTAAAGCTGCGATCCCGGTTGTCGCAGCCGCGATAGGCGATACCCGCCGGCACGCCGATCTTCGGCGGTCGGCAGGTGTAGCTGGTACGCGAAATGCCTGGCGCGAACGCCGCGAACTGGCCGGTGATGGTATAGCGGTCATTGAAAGGCTGTGCCGGGTTACTGGCGATGGACCCCGTTAAACAGGGGTGGCCGGAAAACATGTTTTCGCTATCCTTGGGCAGCAGGCATTGCGCCAGCTTGGTGCGCACGCCGGACGCGGTCGCCAGCGGCGTGCAGACGGTGCCGGCGCCGCATTGCCATGTCGCGCCGAAGCGGGCCGCATCCTGTGGCATCAGGCACGGCATCGCCATTTCGGCCGGCGAATAGGCGATTTCGCCGGCATCGTTCCATGTCGCCGGCGGCGCGAACGACAGCGGGCGGAAGCGGTTCGGTTCCTTGCCGTCGGCAGTCGCGCGCAGCCAGGCGCCGCGGCGCGGGATGTCGGCGTGGAGATGCGGGGAGATGCCGACCTCGATGCGGTTGAGCGGCGAGGTCGTCTTGTCGTCGAGGCCGATGAAATGAAAGCCGGCGGTCGAGCCCGCCTGATGGCAGCCGTGGCAGGCGCCGTTGTCCAGTCGCTCGACCAGCGCCTCGGGCGTGCGCACCAGCTTTAGCGCGGAGTAGTCGATCCCGGCGAAATCCGCGGGCTGGAACAGCGGCGTGAATGGGTGGTTGGCTTGCCTCGCGCTGCCGAAGGTCGACCACGAGACGACCTTCTTTGCCAAGAATTCGTCGGGGATTTGGTAAACGCCGAGATCGACCGTCGCGACATTGGTGCGGACATAGTCCGCAAGTTTTGCTTTCAGCGCGGTGTCTTCGGCAAGGCGTGCCGCATCGGGCGTGTTTTCCAACGGCTTTTCGCTGGCAGCCGCGCCATCGATGCCGAAGATGCGCATGAGATAGGCAGCCTGCCCGCCGAATTCGGTCTCCTGGCCGGAGGGGAAGCGGACCACCTGCGCATTGAGCTCGAGCTGCTTGAAGGTGAGCGCCGACATTTCCAGCGGGCCACCGGCCAGCCAGCCGGCATCGACGCTTTCATCGAGTTGCGGTGTCCAGCGTCCGGCGACGCCGACACAACCGCCGTCGGCATCCGGCGCGGCGCTGTAGACGGCACTGAAATTGAACGGCAGACGCGAGGCCAGAACCTTGCCGTTCTTCTTGAAGCTATAGGCGAGACGATAGACGAAGCGCACTTCGCCGCAACTCTTGTCGCCTTTCAGCGCGGAAAAATCGCGCCGATCGAGCCGATTTACGATGCCGACGAGGCGGAAGCGTGCTGCGTCGGTCTTCAGCCAGCGCATGTCCATGATGCGGCCGACATTGCCGTCGGTCACCTCATAAAGTGGCCGCCCGCCGGCCTTCATCTCGGCCCGCAATGCTGCGACGTCGCTTGCAACCGTTTCGACGATCGCGTGATAGGCCGGCGCCTTGTCGTAAAGCGTCCTCAAATCGCCCTTGCCATCGACGCCGAAAATGCCGGCGAACCCATAGCCTGTGCTATCGAGGGCGGTGAGAACGGCCGGGTCGTCGACGATCGTCAGTGGAGCTTCGGCGCGCGCGGGCTGCGCCATGAATACGGCAATAACGATCGCAACGAGCAGCGCGAACAGGCGGTTCATTCGGCAGCCATCTCGCGACCTTCGATAAGCTCGCGCAGCACCGGCACCAGTGCCACCGGCAGGTCCTCCGCGATCAGCCCCGGTCCGAAACGGCTGCCGGCCTCGGCATGGATCCAGACTGCCGCACAGGCCGCTTCGAAGGCCGGCATGCCCTGCGCCAGCAGCGCGGCAATGATGCCCGACAGCACGTCGCCCGAACCGGCGGTGGCCAGCCAAGGCGCGCCATTGCTGTTAATCGCTGCCCGGCCATCGGGGGCCGCAATCACAGTGTCGGCACCTTTGTAGACGAGAGTGGCGCTGGCCCGTTCGGCTGCGGCGCGTGCCTTGGCGAGTTTGGACAGGTCCTTGTCCCCGGCGATATCTGGAAAAAGCCTGGCGAATTCGCCGTCATGCGGCGTCATCACCAGAGCCGGCGTATTCGGTCGACGGGCGGCTTCGAACAGGGCATCCGGCGCGTCGCGAAACGAGGTGACGCCGTCGGCGTCGAGCACCAGCCCGTCGATCCCGCTGTCCTGCCCACGGGCGCCGCCGAGCACGGCCAGGGCAAAATCGCGCGTTTTCTCCCCGATGCCAAATCCCGGGCCGAGAACGAAGGCCGATGGCCGGCGGCTGCCGACGAATTCGTCCACATCCGCGACGGTGTCTACCTTGCGCAGCATGATCGAGGTCAGATGCGCCGCGTTCACCTGCATGGCGTTCGCCGGTGACAGCAAGGTGACGGCCCCTGCCCCGCTCCTGGCCGCGGCTAATGCCGACAACCGCGCAGCACCCGTCGCTGACGGCTCGCCGGAAAAGACGCCGACATGGCCGCGTTTATACTTATGGGCGTCGACGGCCGGAACCGGAAGGCCGCCAAGCCAGAGCGCCGGAATGTTCTCGAATGTCCGCGGTTGAAGCTGCGCAACGATGCTGTTGTTTATGCCGATATCGGCGACCACGATGTCGCCGCACAGCTCGCGGCCCGGAAACAGCAGGTGACCAGGCTTTTTTCGCGCAAAGGTCACGGTGGTTCGGGCGCGGAAGGCCTGGCCGAGGACATTGCCGCTCTCACCGGCAACGCCCGACGGCAGATCGACCGCTACAACCGGCAAGTTCAGCTCCGCAGCAATCTCGATCGCCTTGGCGGCGTCGCCGGACAGCGGTTTGGACAGCCCCGCCCCGTAAAGCGCGTCGACCACGATCGAGCCCGTCTTAGCAACGAAATCAGACAGCGGTCCAGCCTCGACCGGGCACTCCGAAGCAGCGAGTGCTGCATCGCTGCCGTCTGTGGGCGATCCGGACGCCCATAAAGAGACGTCGACGGCGCTCTCCCGAAGGATGCGGGCCACGACATAGCCGTCGCCGCCATTGTTGCCGGGGCCGCAAAGCACGTGGACGCGTGTTGCGTTCGAGTAGCGCTTGAGCACTACGGCAGCAACCGCAGCGCCGGCATTGCGCATCAGCCCGATGCCGTCGAATGGACCAGCGGCAATCGCCAGCTGGTCGGCCTCGGCCATTTCGGACGGAGACAGAAGTTCGTTGCTCATGCGGGCGACATGCACATCATCTCCCGAAGCATTGTCCAGTTTTTGATCCGAAGCAAACAGCGAAGGCTACGAAGCACTCCGGCAGCGCTCGGAACGACGAGTTCGCAATTCCATGGCTGCCCATGAAATATCCGATCTGCTCAATTTTTGTGCGGACGGCGGGAGCGGCGGTGTGTAGGCTCGCGGCATTCATGGCGCATCCAATGCAGCGAATGACGCGAATGTACATTCCCGCGTGGCATGCTATCCAAATCATGTGAGGCTGCCCGGCACCGCATCAACTGGCACAGTTCGTGCTTGATTGAGGCGCAAGCGGGGCTCACAACCCGTCTTTTTTGGCAGTGGAGGCCACTTTTTACATGAAAAAGATCGAAGCGATCATCAAGCCGTTCAAGCTAGACGAAGTGAAGGAAGCGCTTCAGGAGGCCGGGCTGCAAGGCATCACCGTCACCGAAGCCAAGGGCTTTGGCCGCCAGAAGGGCCACACCGAACTTTATCGCGGCGCCGAATATGTCGTCGACTTCCTGCCGAAGGTGAAAATCGAGGTCGTGCTCGGCGACGATGCGGTCGAAGCCGCGATCGAGGCCATCCGCAAGGCCGCCCAGACCGGCCGCATCGGCGACGGCAAGATCTTCGTCTCCAACATCGAGGAGGTGGTGCGTATCCGGACCGGCGAAACCGGCATGGACGCCGTCTGAATTTTCCCGTTAAAAGGCCATGTTCAAAACGTCATCACATAGGGAAGCAGGGACATGACGACAGCCAAAGACATCATGAAGCAGATCAAGGACAACGACGTGAAGTTCGTCGATCTGCGCTTCACCGATCCGAAGGGCAAACTGCAGCACGTAACGATGGATGTCGTCGAGGTCGAGGAAGACATGTTTGCCGATGGCGTCATGTTCGACGGTTCCTCGATCGCCGGCTGGAAGGCGATCAACGAGTCCGACATGGTGCTGATGCCCGACCCTGACACGGTGCATATGGACCCGTTCTTCGCGCAGTCGACCATGGTCATCCTGTGCGACATTCTCGATCCGATCTCGGGGGAATCCTACAACCGCGATCCGCGCGGCACCGCCAAGAAAGCCGAGGCCTACATGAAGGCCGAAGGCATCGGTGACCAGATCTTCGTCGGCCCGGAAGCTGAGTTCTTCGTGTTCGACGACGTCAAGTACAAGGCCGACCCCTACAACACCGGCTTCAAGCTCGATTCCACCGAACTGCCGTCCAATGACGACACCGATTACGAGACCGGAAATCTCGGCCACCGGCCGCGCATCAAGGGCGGCTATTTCCCGGTGCCGCCGATCGATTCGGCACAGGACATGCGCTCGGAAATGCTGACCGTGCTCGCCGAAATGGGCGTGCGGGTCGAAAAGCACCACCACGAAGTGGCCGCCGCCCAGCATGAGCTCGGCATCAAGTTCGACACGCTGGTCCGCAACGCCGACAAGATGCTGATCTACAAATATGTCGTGCACCAGGTCGCCAATGCGTACGGCAAGACCGCCACCTTCATGCCGAAGCCGGTGTTCGGCGACAATGGCTCGGGCATGCATGTCCACCAGTCGATCTGGAAGGAAGGCAAGCCGACCTTCGCCGGCAACGAATATGCCGGCCTGTCGGAAAGCTGCCTGTTCTATATCGGCGGCATCATCAAGCATGCCAAGGCGATCAACGCTTTCACCAACCCGCTGACCAACTCCTACAAGCGCCTGGTGCCCGGCTATGAAGCGCCGGTGCTGCTCGCCTATTCGGCACGCAACCGCTCGGCCTCCTGCCGCATTCCGTTTGGCTCATCGCCGAAATCCAAGCGCGTCGAGGTCCGCTTCCCCGATCCGGGTGCCAACCCCTATCTCGCCTTCGCCGCCATGCTGATGGCCGGCCTCGACGGAATCAAGAACAAGATCCACCCGGGACAGCCGATGGACAAGGATCTCTACGACCTGCCGCCGAAGGAATTGAAGAAGATCCCGACCGTCTGCGGTTCGCTGCGCGAGGCTTTGCAGAGCCTCGACAAGGACCGCGGCTTCCTTAAGGCCGGCGGCGTCTTCGACGACGACCAGATCGACTCCTATATCGAGCTCAAGATGGCCGAGGTGATGCGCTTCGAAATGACCCCGCATCCGGTCGAATACGATATGTATTATTCGGTGTGATCCGGATCGTTACAGCCAAATAGAAAACCCCGGCGGAGACGCCGGGGTTTTTTATTGCGATGCGATTGGAGAGAAAATCACGGCGCAGACCTGAGGTCCACGCCGCAACAAATGCTCAAGCCGCGGCCGAAACCTCGGCGCTGGTTGGAACGGAGGCGATCGTCTTCAATATCTGGGAAGCGATCTGGTAGGGGTCGCCCTGCGAGTTCGGGCGGCGATCCTCGAGATAGCCCTTGTAGCCATTGTTGATGAAGGAATGCGGCACGCGGATCGAGGCGCCGCGGTCGGCGATGCCGTAGCTGAACTTGTTCCACGGCGCGGTCTCATGCTTGCCGGTCAAACGCTTGTCATTGTCCGGCCCGTAGACGGCGATATGATCCATCAGGTTTTTGTCGAAGGCAGCCATCAGCGCCTCGAAATAATCCTTGCCGCCGACTTCGCGCATATAGGCGGTAGAGAAGTTGGCATGCATGCCGGAGCCGTTCCAGTCGGTGTCGCCGAGCGGCTTGCAGTGGTATTCGATATCGATGCCGTACTTCTCGGTCAGGCGCTGCATCAAATAGCGTGCCATCCACATCTGGTCGGCGGCCTTCTTGGAACCCTTGCCGAAGATCTGGAATTCCCATTGGCCCTTGGCCACTTCGGCGTTGATGCCTTCATGGTTGATGCCGGCGGCGAGGCAAAGGTCGAGATGTTCCTCAACGATCTGTCTGGCGACGGAGCCAACATTGCTGTAGCCGACGCCGGTGTAGTACGGGCCTTGCGGCGCCGGATAGCCGCTCTCGGGGAAGCCGAGCGGGCGGCCGTCCTTGTAAAAGAAATACTCTTGCTCGAAGCCGAACCAGGCGCCCTCGTCGTCGAGGATGGTGGCGCGCTTGTTGGACGCATGCGGCGTCACGCCATCGGGCATCATGACCTCGCACATGACGAGCGCGCCGTTGGTGCGGGCGGGATCCGGATAGACGGCGACCGGCTTCAAAACGCAGTCGGAGCTGTGGCCCTCGGCCTGCATGGTCGAAGAACCGTCGAAGCCCCACAGCGGAAGCTGGTCGAGCGTCGGAAACTCGGCATAGTCCTTGACCTGCGTCTTTCCGCGGAGGTTGGGAACCGGGGTGTATCCATCGAGCCAAATGTACTCGAGCTTGTATTTCGTCATTCTAGCCTCTCGTTGCTTGATCACCGAACCCTGGATGGTGCCGGGGCGAGCCGGCCTATCCAGCAGCCGACCTGCCGGATTAATAAAAAGCAATTCGTGTGCCATTCTCGCCAGCGAAGGGTGCGGCAAAAGTGAGGTCGCATCGGTGCAAATCGCTGGGCCGCCGCCGTGCTGCGTTCGGATCACTCACAAGCATATCTTGCATAAATAATGTGCAAATACTGATCCTTTCGTAATCATGTTGCCTAATTCGGTTGCTGAACCTATCTTGGGGAAAGGTTGAATCGGCAAGGTTCTGTCGAAGAAAGGAAACCGATAATGGAAATCACTTCCACTCGTCAGTCGGCCAAAATCCTGATGTTCCCGGTGGCAGCGCGCGCGTCTGCCTCAAATTTAAGCGGAAAGGCTAAGTTCGCGGCAGAACTTGCTTCTTTGCGCAACCGCACGGATTTCGGAAGCGCCTGGTATCATGAAGCAGCGATCGAGGAAGCGAAACAGGATCGCAAAAGCTAGGCCTTCTCCGCGTATTTGATGAATTGCAAAGCCCGGCGCGATCGCTCGCGCCGGGCTCTGTTTTGGAACCGGTACAGGCCGGCTACTGCTTGGTGTGAAGGTTTGTTCCGAGCGTATCTCTGATGAAGATCATGCCGATGATCAGCGACATCGCCGCGATCACCACTGGGTACCAGAGACCGTAGTAGATGTCGCCCTTGTAGGCGCTGAGCGCGAACACCGTCGCCGGCAACAGTCCGCCGAACCAGCCATTGCCGATGTGATAGGGCAGCGACATGCCGGTGTAGCGGATGCGGGTCGGGAACATCTCGACCAGGATCGCGGCGATCGGCCCGTACACCATCGTGACGAAGATTACGAGGATGAACAGGATGGCGATCGTCATCGGCCAGTTGACCGCGGCCGGGTCGGCAAACATGGCGAAGGGACCGCCGCCCGGTATGGTGTAGACGGTGACCTCGGGGGCTCCCGCGGCCTCATCGGCAGTCAGCAGCTTGTCCTTGATCGCTTGGTCGGTCGGGACGGTAGCCTTGTCGCCAGCGCGGATGGCTGCCGCATCGAGCTTCAGCTCGGGATTGGCCGCAATGAAGGCTTCAAGCTTCTGGTCCGGCACCTTGGCCGCTGCCCGTTTCAGCGGATAGCCGCCGTCATGAAGCGCCGTGTTTACCGCTTTGGCAAAAACAGCGTCCTTGGCCTTGGCTTGATCGCCGGCCGCAGTCGCGTCATACGACTCAACTGTCTCGTTGCCGATTTTGACCGACGCAGCAGTGCCGGGCGCTGCCGTCGTTACCACGTCATAAGGCACTGAGTTCTTGGTCAAGAAAGAGGTGGCGATATCGCAGGACGTCGTGAATTTCGCCGTGCCCACCGGATTGAACTGGAACTTGCAGTCCCCCGGTGCCGCGGTCACCGTCGCGCGCGTGTTCTGCTGCGCGGTGGCGAGCGCCGGGTTGGCTGCCCTGGTCAGCGCCTTGAACAACGGGAAGGTGCAGACGATCGCCAGTGCAAGGCCGGCCATGATGATCGGCTTGCGGCCGATCTTGTCGGAGAGCCAGCCGAACACGACGAAGAAAATCGAGCCGAACGCCAGCGCGATGGCGATCATGATGTTGACCGACTGCGCTTCGACCTTGAGCACGTTCTGCAGGAAAAACAGCGCGTAGAACTGGCCGTTATACCAGACCACGGCCTGGCCGGCGGTGAGGCCGAGCAGTGCCAGCAGCGCGATTTTTGCATTCTTCCACTGGCCGAAGGCTTCCGTCAGCGGTGCCTTGGAACCCTTGCCCTCGTCCTTCATCCGCTGGAAGGTCGGCGATTCGGCAAGTGACAACCGGATCCAGAGCGAGATGCCGAGCAGCAGGAAGGAAACCAGGAAAGGAACGCGCCAACCCCAAGCGGCATAGGTGTCCTTGCTCATCGAGCCCTGGACGATCAGGATGACGATCAGCGACAGGAACAGGCCGAGCGTCGCCGTCGTTTGGATCCACGACGTGTAGTAGCCGCGACGGTCGTCGGGCGCATGTTCGGCGACATAGGTCGCGGCGCCGCCATATTCGCCACCGAGCGCCAGGCCCTGCAGCATGCGCAGGATGATCAGGATCACCGGCGCGGCGATGCCCCAGCTCGCATATCCGGGCAGAAGTCCGACCAGGAAGGTCGACAGGCCCATGATCGTCATGGTGACGAGGAAGGTGTATTTGCGGCCGACGAGATCACCGATGCGGCCGAACAGCAGGGCGCCAAACGGGCGCACCAAGAAACCGGCCGCAAAGGCGAGCAGGGCGAAGATGTTGCGTGTCGCTTCCGGCGCCGACGAGAAGAAGGTGGCGCCGATGAAGGCGGCCAACGAGCCGTAGAGATAAAAATCGTACCATTCGAAAACGGTGCCGAGCGAGGAAGCGAAGATGACCTTCTTCTCCTCGCGCGTCATGCCGCGGCTTGTTTTGCCGGCGGTCGATGCCATTGCCATGAGCGTATCCTCCCGTGTGAAATCCGTCCGTCCTCGATGCTGCGCGTCATCGTCCGCGTTTCCTCGCAACGCAGACTCAGTGCAGCCACCGGTGCAAAAAATGACAGAAAGCGCCGTCCAGAGGCAGACCGCCTTTGGGATTATGACTTTGGTCTAATGTGCAGTGCGAAATAGCAGGCGGTGCCGTCAGCCTTTGAGAGCTTCGAGCAGTCCGACTGCCGCCATCATGTCGCGCTTTCGGGCAGCGCGGCGCGCGACGGCCTGGGCATCATGGCCCCATTGCTCGGCCTGCCAGTCCTCGTCGACATGGCCGGCAGCCCAAGCCGCCTCGCCGTCTAGCTCGCCGAAATCGACAGCCAGCGCCAGCAGCGCCGATCCAGTCAGCGAGGTCATGACGTGGATGGCGGCAAGGCGCAGCGGATCGGCACGCTGGGCAAGATGCTGCCCAAGCAGCGCGATACTCTCGCGCGGCTGCTCGACATGGATCACCCCTTCGGCGAGATGGAACCGGGCGCCGAGCGCGCTGCGCGCCCAGTCGATGACCGGATCCCAATGTTGGTTCTGCCGGTCGACCAGCCCCTGTGGTGCATCGGCGCGGTAGCAGAGCAGATCGGATGAGGCGAAGCGCAGGATGTCCTCCAGCACCGCCTGGGGATCACTGGCGACGCCATCGATTGCGGTGTTGACCAGACGCATCACCGGCATCGTCACCGGGTCGATGATCTCCTCTTGTGCGGCGAATTCCTCGGCGACGAGAGCGGCCGCCTTTTCGGTCGGCAGCGCCAGCAGCGCCTTGGCCGGCGTATGGACGGGTTTGCCATCGAGATGGACGGCAAAACCATCTTCGACCGGCGTGACCGAGACGGCTTTGTAGAAGCGTTTCGGCAGGTGCGTCTTCATCTGGATTTGGGCACGGCGTACCGGATCCGGATCGGAGAGCTGCTTTCCCGCTTCGAGGTCGTTCAATATATCGCGCATGCTCATCCGGGGCTTTGTTTTCGGGCCGGCCGGTTGACGACGATAAGACCGGCGGCGATGAGGCCGAGTGCCAGGAAGATACGAACGGTCAACGGCTCGTTCAAGAACACGGCGCCGCAGAGCACGCCGAAGACCGGCGACAGGAAGGTGAAGCTCGACAGTCCAGATGCAGGGTAGCGCCGCAGCAGCCAGAACCACAGCACATAGGTGAAGGCGACGACATAGACGGCCTGGAACAGCAGCGCCAAGGTCGGCAGAAGGGTAAAGCTGCGGACGGGCGGCCCGGCAAAGGGCATCACCAAAATGCCGACGACAGCGGCCCCGGCCAGCTGATAGAGCAGCAGCTTTTCGGCGCTTGCCTCCACCAGTTTCGACCGCTTGATGACAATGTTAGTCACGGCCCACAGAATGCCGGCGCCGAGACTGAGCAAGTCGCCGCTCAGCGTCGCGCCGCCATTGGCGCTAAGCTTGTCTGAAAACACCGCAACCAGCCCGGCGAAAGCGAGCAGCAGGCCAATGAGCTTGCGCGCCGTGATGCTTTCGCCCAGCAGGAAATGGCCGCCGACCAGCATCCAGAACGGCATGGTGTTGACCAGCAAGGTATTGCGCACAACCGTCGTGTGCTCGAGCCCGACGTAAAGGAACAGGAACTCGAGACCGAAAAGCGCACCCGCCAGAATTCCGGCGACAAGGGTTTTGTCGGGCGTGAACAGCGCAATGCCGCGCCAGCGGCACCAACCGAAAACACACAGGCCGCCGATCACCGAGCGGGCGATGGACAGGAAAACAGGGTCGTAGCCGGCATACGAGAT